>NZ_JBQLIB010000003.1:0-220531 GCF_056034365.1 Marinococcus sp. LNHM5E3-2.1 | reverse complement strand
CGGTAACGAGCTTCTTCCGCATTCCGCTTCATCATGCGCCATAACCCCTTTCCAGGCTATTTCTTTTTATCATAGCATAAAAAAACTGCCGACACGCTCTAAAATTAGAGCCATTGTCGACAGTCTGAAACGAGCAGATACTTTCTGCTCGTTTTTATTTGCTTAAGACCGGACAGAGCCGTGAGGGTCAATAACGAATTTCTTCGCCGCCCCTTTATCAAAGTCCTGGTAGCCTTTAGGTGCGTCATCCAGCGAGATCAGCGTGGCATTTACTGCTTTGGCAATCTGCGCTTTATCGCTTAGAATCAATTTCAGCAAATTGCGGTGGTATTTCATGACCGGAGTTTGTCCGGTAACGAACGTATGGGCCTTTGCCCAGCCTAAGCCGATACGGATTTTCAGGGAGCCCTGCTTGGCGTCATCGTCAGAAGCACCTGGATCCTCTGTCACGTACAGCCCCGGGATACCCAACTGCCCGCCGGCTTCGGTGACCGACATGATCGAGTTCAGCACGGTCGCCGGGGCTTCCTTCGCGTCGGGCCCGTGGCCGGATGCTTCAAAGCCAACGGCATCAACGGCGCAGTCTACTTCCGGTATACCGAGGATCTGCTCAATCTGCTCGCCAAGACTGTCATGCTTTGTTAAGTTTACAGTTTCGCAGCCGAAGCTTTCTGCCTGCTTCAGGCGCTGTTCATTAAGGTCACCGACAATAACAACGGAGGCACCGAGAAGCTGTGCTGAGTGAGCGGCTGCAAGTCCTACAGGTCCTGCACCGGCGACATACACAGTCGAACCGGGACGTACACCTGCAGAAGCGGCTCCGTGGAAGCCGGTTGGGAAAATATCTGAAAGCATGGTCAGGTCCATGATTTTTTCCATCGCCTGTTCTTTATCCGGGAAGGCGAGCAGCTGAAAGTCTGCATAAGGAACCATAACATATTCAGATTGACCGCCTACCCAGCCGCCCATGTCTACGTAACCATAAGCGCCGCCCGGTCGCTCAGGGTTTACGTTCAAACATATATGAGTTTTCTGTTCTTTACATAATTTACATCTGCCGCACGCTACGTTAAATGGTACAGAAACAAGATCGCCTTTTTTAATAAACTCTACGTCGCGTCCCACTTCCACTACTTCCCCTGTAATCTCATGTCCAAGAGCCAGTCCTTTAGGTGCAGTTGTACGGCCGCGCACCATATGCTGGTCGCTTCCGCAAATATTTGTCGTCACAATCTTAAGAATAACACCGTGTTCACATTTCCGTCCTGCGTTGGACGGCGGGACTCCGGGGCCTTCGTGAAGTACTAAATCAGGATAGCCAATGTCTTGAATTTCAACGTTACCAGCACCTTGATAAACCACTGCTTTGTTGCTCATCCTTTGATTCCTCCTCATAGTAGTGAAGTAGGAGCGCTTACGCCCTATCCCCAGTGTATTTGATAAAACGTTTTCAAGAAAGTAGGCACTTTCTTGTTTGTTGCTTTCCGCTATGATACTATGTATAAAAAAGGGAGCGCTTTCATATGATGGATCCATTCCAGGCACATTGCGAGATGGAAGTGACGCTGGCTGTAATTAGTGGCAAATGGAAAGCAGACATTGTTCGGATACTCTCCGATGGTACTCCACGCAGATACGGCTTTTTTCAGAAAAACCTCCCTGAAGTTACCCCGAAGATATTGACTAATCAGCTGCGTGAACTCGAAAATGCGGGTATTTTGACACGTGCCATTTATCCAGAGGTGCCGGTGCGGGTAGAGTACCAGCTTACGGAAGCCGGAATGGGTCTTCTCCCGATTTTAGAAGCGATGGAAAGATGGGCTCAAAGCTATACGAAAAAAATTTAGTGAATTGGTTGTAAAATACAGCTTAGCATCCCCTTTTATATATAGAAGCCGCAATATACCGGCTGACTATATGAAAAAGGGGATGTTTTAATGTTTCAAGAACTGCCTCAGCTCGTCGACGTCAGGGGAAGCGTGAAAAGAAATGGTTCTTACCAGAAGCGGTCGCTATCACAGATTACAGGAATCGCAAGACACCATTCAGCAACCACAAGTGGTGATGCTTTTTCCTTTGCCAATTATCATGTGGATTCCCTCGGCTGGCCAAGCGTTGGTTATCATTTTGTAATTACGAGAGACGGGACGATTCAATGGGCCAATGGAATTGACCGGATTTCATATCATGTGGGAAACAACAATACGCCGTTAATAGGTATCTGCCTGGTGGGAAGCGGTTCGTTTACCGAAGCACAGGAACGTTCGTTTTTTGATCTTCAGTCAGCACTTCGGGGGACAGAAGGAGTCGGTGTTTCCATCAGTAATATGAAAGGACACCGGGAATATCCCGGCCACTCCTCAAACACTTGCCCGGGCATCGATATGGATAGTGTAAGGGAGGCGGTGCGTGAGGGCCATCCACTAGGGGAAGACTTAACTCCGACGCTTCGTCCCGGTGACAACGGTCCGGCAGTCGCCCGGATGCAGCAGATGCTGCTTGATGCAGGAGAAAAACTGCCGCTGTACGGCACAGACGGAAATTTTGGAGACGAAACAGAAAACGCAGTCCGTTCCTTCCAGGATTCGCAAAATTTAACCATAGACGGCATTGTTGGCCCGAACACATGGGAAGCTCTCGAAAACTTTGCAGTGAAAGGAAAACTTGCGGTAGTCCTTGCCGAGGTGCTGAATGTACGCTCCCGTCCATCCTTTGATGCTGACGCCGTAGCGGGAACGGTCAGTCAGGGAGAAGCATTCACCATCACGGAAAAAGTGAAGGTGGACGGAAGCAGTACTGAAATGTTCCGGTTAAAATCAGGTTTGTATATCACTGCTCATCCAGGCTATGTACAGGTGAAGTAAAAATGTTTGGGAGGTGGGTGCCATAGAGTATCCACCTTTTTTCCTATTTTTTCTTTTTTTATAATATATATCCAAACAAATAGCTTTTATCTATATAATGGGCATTATGCGGCGGTAAAAAAACAGAATATTCCGATCAGATTTTGACACCGCATGCATTTTTAATTGAAGGGAGTGCAACTATGCCAAGAAGGAAAAAAATCGGGCTGATTCTGGGACCGGGCTTATTTGCTTTACTTTTTTTCATTCCATCGCTTACCGGTCTTGAAAGCGAACCGAGAGCCGTACTTGCTGTTACAGCCTGGGTAGCTTCCTGGTGGATTACAGAAGCCCTGCCGATACCGGCTACCTCTCTGCTGCCTATCTTTCTGCTGCCAATCACAGGAGGGGCGGATGAAGAGACAGCAACCATGGCGTATGCCGACCCTATTGTTTTTATGTATATGGGTGGTTTTACCATTGCTCTTGCGATTGAAAAATGGAACTTACATAAACGGATCGCGATGACAATTATTTCGTTT
The DNA here is from genome assembly GCF_056034365.1 of Marinococcus sp. LNHM5E3-2.1. Classification (NCBI taxonomy): domain Bacteria; kingdom Bacillati; phylum Bacillota; class Bacilli; order Caryophanales; family Bacillaceae; genus Marinococcus; species Marinococcus sp. LNHM5E3-2.1. The sequence continues at coordinate 217,146 of NZ_JBQLIB010000003.1, read as the reverse complement.
GTCGGTACTGGAAGTCAGCGCATTGTGCTGGGCGTTATATTGGCGACTGCTTTGCTTTCCATGTGGATTTCAAATGCTGCGACGGCGTTAATGATGCTGCCGATTGCACTGGCGCTGATTAAAGAGGTGAAGGATAAAGATTTCTTTGATGAAGTATCCTTGAACCGTTTTGCTAAGGGACTGCTTCTTTCAGTAGCGTATGCGGCTTCTATCGGCGGGCTGGCGACATTAATAGGGTCAGTGCCCAATGCTGCTTTTGCAGCCGTAGCTTCTTCCAATCTGGATCGTACGGTTACCTTTGCCGAATGGTTTTTGTTTGGTTTTCCTTTAACGGTTATTTTGTTGACCGGTCTTTATTTTTATTTAACGAAAATGCAGTTCCGTGTGAAAGCGCAAAAGGACATTTCAACAGATTTTGCCAGGAACCAGCTAAAAGATCTGGGACCGATGTCGTTTGAAGAAAAATCGGTGCTGACAATCTTTACAATTGTCGGTTTTCTTTGGATTACAAGCGGATTTATTCCCGAAGCCTATCGTCTGTCTGATACTTCCATCTCAATTATTGGAGCCACGTCGATGTTTTTGCTTCCGGCTAAACAGGAGAGAGGCGGGCTCATGGTATGGCAGGATATGAAAGAGCTTCCGTGGGGCCTGCTTCTGCTTTTCGGAGGCGGCTTGTCTCTCGCGGCTGCGTTTGAATCTTCGAATTTAACAGGATGGTTTGGGGAGCTGTTGGGGGGACTTGAAGTGCTTCCTTTTGTATTAATTTTAATAGTTCTTGCTGCCATTGTATTATTTATGACAGAAATCATGTCCAATACGGCCGTATCGAACATGCTGATGCCGATCAGCATCGGCCTTGCGATGGGAATTGGGGTAGACCCTTACGCCATTATGGGGATCGTGGCTCTCACTGCCAGCTGTGCCTTCATGCTTCCCATATCGACTCCACCTAACGCTGCGGTTTTCAGTTCAGATTATTTAACCATCGATGATATGGTCAAGGCCGGATTTTGGATGAACATTGTCGCTATTTTTGTTATCGTGGCATTTGTTTATTTCTGGCAGCCGGTCGTATTGAATTATTAATCGGCTGGGAAGGGTTATTTTATGTACACGTATGATAAGAGTATCGTAGAATTGCTTTTTCCATTTGTGCTTATATTGATTGTTTGGTTCATATTCGACGGGCTGCTGCGGCGGAAAACCAAATTGCCTTATAAAAATAAACCGAAGCGTCGAAGAAGTAAATCAGTAATTATAGCAGAGAAGCTTTTGGAATGGACAGGGACGGCGTTTGTATTATTTTTTACCATTAGCTCAGGAGACTTTTTAATATGGCATTTGATTTTTCTCGGGATGCCTTTGGCTTTAGTACAACTAATTCAGGGAATGGAGCAGCGGGAAAATGTACCGGAATCGAAAGCCCACTGGCATTCGTTTTTAGGGGCAGTATTTACTGCAGCTCTGATTTCCCGGGCGCTTGTGTTCCTTTACTAACTTCTGAAAGGTCAATATCCAGTTCAATTAAAAAACCGCCCTCTGCAAGCATGCAGAAAGGCGGTTACTTAAAATATGAGGGTATTAATCGATTGATTTTGCACCGATGTAATGCTCTTCCCAGTAGTCACTGGTGGTATCGGCTGTTTCCACCCCGCCTGAGCCGGAATGGATCATTTGGTCGTCTCCAATGTATATGCCGCTGTGCGAAGCGCCTTCTGTGTCATACGTGCCTTCATAAAAGACAACGTCGCCAACGTTTGGCTCTTCTACGAAGTCCCCGTTGTTCTGCCAGATGCCTTCATGGGTTCTTGAAACGTCTGTGCCGTTTTCTTCAAACACGTAATTGATAAAGCCGCTGCTGTCCAGGCCGCTTGCCGTAGTTCCGCCCCATTCATAAGGAGTGCCTAGTACGCTTTCCGCGGAATCGACAAGGCCGGAATCAGAGGCATTGGCTGATGTGCTTTCAGTGGAAGGCTCCGAAGATTCTTCTGAAGACGCGGAAGCAACTTCTTCGCTTTCATTATTATTATCGCTGTTCCCGCTGCTGCTTTCTTCTGTGTCACTGCTGGCCCCGGAGGAGTCTTCTGCTTCATCCAATGCTCCCATTGTTTCAGGGCCTGCGATGCCATCTATGCTTAAATTATTTTCTGTTTGAAATGCTTCTACAGCCTGTACAGTTTCATCATCATAAGTACCGTCAGCTTCGGAGGTATAGTAATCAAGATCGCTTAAAGCCGACTGAAGAGATTCTACACTGCTGCCGGTATCACCAAGATAAAGCAGAGTGTCCTCATTAGATTCAGTTTCGTTTGCTGTATCAGAAGAGTCGCTTTGGCTGGAAGTGCTGCTTTCGTCTGACTCAGGGTCAGCGAAGGCATCAGCGTTTCCGCTTAAAGCCGGTGTTAGAGCTAAAGCCGTTACGACGGCAGAGGATAATATATATTTTGGTGCTTGTCTGTTGGATTTAAACATTCAGGTTCCTCCTCGTGGTATAAATCAATTTATCGAACCACGAGTAAGTGTAACAAACAGAAAAATACGGGAGGTTTCATCCAGATTACGTTTTAATAACGTTAATTATAAAATAGGACATAATTAATGATTACTTCCTCGTTAATGTAGGTGAAAACGGCGGGAGGAAAGAGAGGATCATTTTCAGTCTCTGTAATATTTTTAATAAAATGAATATTGCGATTATTCATATGGCTACAATTTTAAAAAGGGGGGTCGAACAATGGAAAAAGCAGAAAAGAGGCCGTTGAGAGAAAGAGTAAGGGTGCTTGGCCCGGGAGTAATTGTAGCAGCGTCGTTTATAGGCCCGGGAACGGTAACGACGGCTACAGGTGCTGGAGCTTCTTTTGGCTTTGCCCTGCTATGGGCAGTAGTTTTTTCGATTGTCACAACCATCATACTTCAGGAAATGTGCTCGCGGCTGGGAATTATTACAGGAAAAGGTCTGGGAGCAGCAATAAGAGACCAGTTCACAAACCCGCTGCTGAAATACGGATCTATGTGGCTCATGATTATTGCCATTGTATTCGGCTGTGCTGCCTATATAGCTGGTGACTTACTTGGTACTTCGTTAGGGTTAACGACCCTGACAGGCGTTTCTGAAAATACGATCGGACCGGTCGTAGGAATCGTTATTTTGTTGATCGGCCTGAGTGGCAGCTACAAGTTGATTGAACGGGTCATGATAGTATTGATTGCGGTCATGAGTGTAACGTTTGTGACCACAATGGTCACGGCCCAGCCTGATCCGGGAGAGCTGTTTCAGGGAGCCTTTGTTCCCTCTATTCCAACGGGAGCCATTATTACAGTGATTGCCATTGTCGGCACCACAGTTGTTCCTTATAATTTATTCCTTCATTCAGAGAACGTGAAGGAACGCTGGAGTGAGCCGCGACATTTAAAGGAAGCGCGTCTGGACGTGTTTTTGTCAATTGGTTTGGGTGGTTTAATTACAGCTGCGATTCTAATCACATCCGGTGCGACAATCCGCGGACTGGAAGTGGAGTCCGTGGCAGACCTTGCTTTACAGCTTGAACCGCTGCTCGGAAGCTGGGCTACCGCTTTTATCAGTATAGGCTTATTCGCCGCCGGTTTTTCTTCCGCGCTTGCATCACCGCTCGGAGCAGCGGTTACCGTCAGCAGCGTATTGAAGTGGGAGCGCGGGATGAAGAACATTCGCTTTAAACTGGTCTTTTTGTCCGTGATGGCCATTGGAATTATTTCCTCCGGACTTGGCTTCGAGCCGCTCGATGTTTTACTTTTTGCTCAGGCATTGAATGGCCTTATTCTTCCCTTTGTCTCCATTATGCTTTTAGTTATTATGAATAACAAAAACCGGCTTGGCCATTATGTGAACCATTGGAAGATGAATTTGGCAGGCGGAGTTATCGTTTTAGTCTGCATATTTCTTGGTATCTACAGCATTGTAGATGCGATTGTGAGCATCACCTCGTAAACCGACTGTTCTTCTCTCAGGAAAATATAAAGAATACAGCATAGGAGTGACGAGAACGGGAATAGATAGTACTAATCGATACGTAGCTCTGATCTGAACGAAAGCGCCAAAAATGTAGCAGAAGACGGGATAACCGTGAAGGGAGGGGCGTTTTATGAACCATCATGATTATGAAAAAAGGCTTGCTCTGCATAAACTTTCTCCAGCAGAGCTCCGCCTGGAATTCAATGCTGAAATCTTTTCATTTGAAACGACAGAGGACATGAGGGACTTTCCATATGAAATGATTGGCCAGGAACGGGCCGAGCGGGCCATGGAGTTTGGTCTTTCAGTAAGCCAGGCGGGGTATAATTTGTTTGTAGTCGGTCCGACGGGGACAGGGAGAATGACTTACACCCAGCACAGTGTGGAAAATCTGGCCCGCAAACAGAAGCAGCCGGATGATTGGTGCTACGTGCACAATTTTGATAATCCGGACCGTCCGGAAATGCTTTCGTTTCCGGCCGGCGAAGGCCAGCGCTTCCGGCGCGGGATCGAACAGCTTTTGATAAACATCGAGCGGGAACTAAAGACAGCCTTCTCAAGCGACAGTCATGAAAGACAGAAGCGGGAGATGTTTGAACAGCTGCGCACAGAGATGGACGAGCTATGGAAAGAAACCGACCAGTTTGCGGTACAGCACCATTTTAAACTCGAGCGTATGCAGAATGGCATTAATAAAATTCCCCTTCAACGAGGTCAGCCAATGAACCGGGAGACGTATCAGCACCTGCTTGAAGCAGAAAAGGAACAGCTGAGGGCGAACGAAAAAATCGTAGAAGAAAAAGTGCAGGATGCTCTCCGGCGTATCGCCAAAATGGAGGAAACCTTCCGCAAAGACGTGCAGTTATTTATGACAAATACAGCTTCAGCCGCGGTACAAAAATTATTTGAGCCGCTCCGCAGGCAGTATGGGCATTTGCCAAAGGTTGAGGCGTATTTAACCGCATACGAACGGGACGTTGTAGAGCATTTTTACTTTTTTGCCGAAGGCCAGGGGCAGGAGGGTTCAGCAGGGGCGCTTGAAGGAATGAGGGAAAAACAGTACCAGCGGTACGTGGTGAATCTGCTCGTCAACAACAAACATTTAAACGGGGCCCCGGTAATTTACGAATCCAATCCGACGTATCACAATCTGTTTGGCAAGGTGGAATACCAGGGACAGATTGGCAGCCTGGTGACAAATTTTACTTTCATTAAACCAGGAGCGGTGCATCTGGCGAACGGCGGCTACTTGATTCTTCAGGCCGCAGATTTGCTGCAGCACCCAGGCGCATGGCCAGGGTTAAAACGGATGCTTCAGACCGGACACGTGCATATCGAAAATTCCTATGAAGAGCGGGGACTGCTGCCAACTAGTGCACTTAAGCCGGAACCTATTCCCTTCCGGACAAAGGTTATCATCATTGGTTCCTATTATGTTTATGACCTGTTGTCGAGACTTGATGAGGAGTTTGATAAGCTGTTTAAAGTCAAAGTAGAATTCGACACAGTCATGGCTAAAAACGATGAAAACAGCTGGAAAATGGCCAAGTTCGTGAAAAACTACGTTCAGGAAGAGGGCCTGCTCCCGTTTCACCGTGAAGCTGTAGCCAGAGTGATTGACTACAGCTCCCGGTTAATAGATGAACAGGGGAAGATGACCACCAGGTTTCAGGATATTACAAAGCTGCTCGTAGAATCCAGCCATTACGCGCTGCAGGAGGGAAACGCTTATGTCAGATCGGAGCACATTTTCCGGGCACTCGAAGAAAAATACAGGCGTTCAAGTCACATCCCTGAACAGTACCGGGAGAAAATTCACGATGAAACGATTATGATTCAAACGGAAGGCTACCGGGTCGGGCAGATTAACGGACTGGCCGTTATGGGCACAAGAGACTCCATGTTTGGCATTCCAACGAAAATTACGGCTCAGACGTACGTCGGAAAAAGCGGGTTGATGAACATTGAGCGGGAAACGTCTCTCAGCGGTCAGATTCATCACAAGGGCATGATGATTTTGACCGGGTTTCTTTCCGGCCAGTTTGCTAAAAACCGTCCTATTCCTTTATCAGCGAGTATTACTTTCGAGCAGACCTATAGTTTGATCGACGGCGACAGCGCTTCAAGCACAGAGTTGTACGTACTGCTTTCCTCTTTGGCAGAAGTGCCTATTTACCAGGGCATAGCAGTCACCGGGTCGGTCAACCAGTGGGGAGAGATTCAGCCAATCGGCGGTGTGAATGAAAAGATCGAGGGTTTTTATCATATTTGCCGGGAAAAAGGGCTGAACGGCAGGCAGGGGGTAATTATTCCGAAGCAGAATGCCCGCAATTTGATGCTCGATCCGGAGGTTGTGGAAGCGGCGGAAGCAGGAAGCTTCCATGTATGGGCAGTCGGCCATATTTCTGAAGGTATAGAAATCCTGACCGGTGAACGGGCAGGGGCCGTACGCCGCGAGGATGGAACCTATCCGGAAGGCTCGGTGTTTGCCCGCACAGAAGCCCGTTTTAACCGGATGTATGAGATGGAGTTCAGGCAGCAGGGCATGGAATAATAAGCGGAGAGCACAGCCTGGAAGCATGGCTGTGTTTTTTATAGAAATGAGGGAAATTATTCTTGACTTTTTATGTATGCGGTTTCATAATAAAAAACAAGTTGTTCATGAATACGTATTCACCAGGAGTTAAAAAATGATTTCTTCCAAAGAAGTTGCCAGAGAAGCGGGAGTATCCCAATCGACAGTGTCCAGGGTGCTGAATAATTCAAACAAGGTAAGCAAGGAAAACGTAGAAAAAGTTACAGAAGCAATGAGAAAGTTAAACTACAGGCCGAACGCTATAGCCAGATCTCTGGTTAGTAAGCGTTCCAAAACAATAGCGCTTATATCGGGGCCATTGCACAATCCCTTCTTTGTAGAAACAACTTCGTCCATTGTGAACTACGCGAAAGAGAAGGGGTACAACACAAACGTTTTTTTTGAAAATAACGGAGACAATATGGCTGTATATGAAACGGTGCTCTCTATGCAGGTGGACGGTATTATTTTGTCTTCAGTGTTCATGAATGACCCTATCCTTCAAGAACTGCAGGCGTCTCAAATACCTTATGTAATGTTTAACCGTAAGCATAATGAAGGTGGGAATTTTGTTGAATTAAATAATTATCAGGCTGGAAAGATGGCTGCGGATCATTTGTATCAGCTCGGGCACGAATATATCGGCTTTATTGGAGGGCCGATGTATACATCCACTTTTTACGGCAGATATTTAGGGTTTACAGAGGGCATAGCAGAACAAACCATGAAGACTGGTAAAGTATTTTTAAACGAAACTGACACCAGTGAAGAAGCGATAGCAGATGCCATTTTTAAAATGATGGGGCGAAAAGAACGTCCAACAGCAATATTTGCTGCTACTGATGCTATAGCTATTACTGCCATGGATACACTCATGGAGCTCGGCTACCGGATCCCTGAAGATATTAGTATTTGCGGGGTGGATAATGTACGCATGGCCCGGCATCACGGATTTGAATTAACCACTATCGGTGCCCAGTCCAATAAAAATTTAGGAAGGCTTGGAATTGAACACCTTATTAATTCCATTGAAGCCGGAAAAGAAAATATGTCCCCAATCCAGGTTACCCTGGAGCCTGCTCTGTATCAAAGAAAGACGACGGGACCTCTTAAACCAGGCTCAGTATAAACTGAGCGGTTTAATTCCGCTTCCGAGAATACGTATTCACAAATATTGTTAGGAGGATGAAGGATGAAAAAAGGTTTATTTTTATTAGCACAGGATAAGGCGGCTGCAAATTACTATCCAGTTTTTAATCCCCATACGGAAGATTTGATTGGAGAAGCAGCTGACGGCATGCCCTCCGAGATGAGCGAAGCAATAGAAAAAGCAGATGAAGCTTACAAAAAAATGAAAGCGTTAACATCAAACGAAAAAGCTGGGATTTTATTCCGTGCTGCAACGATCCTGCAGGGTAGAAAGGAAGAAGCTGCGAGGATTATCTCTCAGGAAGCCTGTAAACCGGTCACCGCTGCCCGCACAGAAGTCCAACGGACGATTCAGACACTGCAGTTCTCGGGTGAAGAAACAAAAAGAATGAACGGAGAATACTTACAATTAGACGCTGCAGAAGGCGGCGAAGGACGGGATGCCTATACACTTCATGAATCAATCGGAGTGGTAGGAGCAATTACCCCTTTTAATTTTCCATTAAATCTTGTTACTCACAAGGTCGGACCGGCAATAGCGGCAGGGAACACTATAGTGGTTAAACCAGCGGAGCAGACGCCATTTTCAAGCCTGCTGCTGGCAGAGATATTAAGTGAAGCAGGTCTTCCTGCAGGAGCAATAGCCGTAGTTCCTGGAGATGGAAAAACATTAGGAGAGGTAATGCTTAAGGATGAACGGATTAAAAAAATATCTTTTACCGGCAGCCCGGAAATAGGAAAGCTGTTGAAAGCAGAAGCCGGCCTGAAAAAAATGACTCTTGAATTAGGAAGTAATTCGCCGATGTATGTGGATCAATCATGCCGCGGGGAAATCAGTGAAGTGGCTGAGAAATCAGTAAAGGGAGCATTCGCTTATAATGGACAGGTTTGTTTAAGTACTCAGCGTATTTATGTTCATGAAGAAATTTTTGATGATTTTATACAGGAATGCTCAGCAAAAACTGCTCTGCTTCAATTCGGAGACCCTTTGGAAGAAAGTACGGAGGTCTCAAGCCTGATTAATAAAAAATCACAGCAGCGTCTGTATGAATGGATTAAAGAAGCGGAAGCAGAGGGAGCGGAGGTTCTGACAGGAGGAGAGAAAATTGGTAATGGCTTAGAGCCAACGATTTTATTCAATGTTTCTTCTGCATCCTCTATATCCTGCAAAGAAGCCTTTGGGCCGGTGGTGATCATCAACAAAGTGAAAAACTCTGAAGATGCTCTGGAGCAAATGAATAACAGCCGGTTCGGCTTGAATGCGGGGGTGTTTACAAATGATCTGAAACAGGCTGTTGATATGGCGCATCGCATAGAAGCCGGGCAGGTTCTCATTAACGATGTACCCACTCTCCGTTTCGACCATATGCCTTACGGGGGAGTGAAGGATTCCGGCTATGGAAGGGAAGGGGTAAAATATGCTGTCGAAGAAATGACGGAACTAAAAATGATAAGTATAAAATACCGTTAAGGAGAGAGTAGTATGCAAATACAGACAATGAAAGGAAAGAAAAAAGAGTATTTGTTTACTTGTTATTATCCTAAATACGCAGCCGAATGGATTGTGACGTTTCAGACCCTGTTCGGCGAACGAACAGAAAAAATTGTTACCGCGGGAGACGGGATAACAAATCAGCAGGGAATTATAGACGGCCTGCCGGTCTGTGAAACCATCGAGGTGCAGAACGAAGAAATTATTCCATATGAAATCGAAAAGCAAAAATTTCAGGAGCAGGGAGAAGAGACATTAAGAAAATACTTTTTATATCAACGCCGTTCCTGGAAAGTTCCTGTGGTAAAGCGGGAGAAGACGTATACTTTTTATGCCCCTTACCAGGTTGAAAGTGCAAAAAAACTTAACAGCGATAAAGTGAAAGTAATGTTATACGAGGTAAGTTCAGAATCGTACGATAAATTAGAAAAATTTCCTATTATTCAGCAATTTTATCAAGAAAGGAGAGAATAAAATGAACTTCCTGATAATTATGGCCGTTTGTATAGTTGGCACCTGGGTCGGAATGGCCCTGACACTTTGGAAAACAAATATTCTAAAAGAAAAAGAATAGGGGGGGATTCTATGAATACACAAATTGTAACCTATTCCTGGATTTTTATGGCCTTATTTATACTAATGATGCTTTATTTCGGCTGGGTTGGAATGAAAAGAACGAAAACGTCAGAGGATTTTGCTACCGCAAGGTCAAGCTATAGTCCATTAGTAATCGCGTTAGTAATTGCAGCGGGCATATCCAGCGGCTCCACATTTATGGGGATGCCGGGACTTGCTTACAGTATCGGGACCCCGAGTCTCTGGTATCCGCTACTTTACCCTATAGCTACTGTCATTGGCATGCTTTTTGTAGCTAAGGTTATAAAGAAATATGGCGATGAATTCGGTACAAGAACGATTCCGGAATTTATTGGCGAAAGATACAAAAGTGATTTTCTGCGCATTGCATTGACGATTATTTCCATTCTGCTTATTTTTTACGTCGTTTCTCAATTTGTTGCTGCTGCGACAATGTTTCAAACTATGATGGGTGTTGATTACGGGGTTGGTTTAATTATCACAGCAGCAGTACTTGCTGTGTATGTATTTATGGGAGGCTCCCACTCAGATATTATTACCGATGCTGTACAGGGACTTTTAATGCTGATAGTAGCCATTACAGTATTTGTTTGCTTTATGACGAGCGTAGGAGTTAATGGTGGCTTTACTGATATGCTGAACACAGTGAGTAATGAAAATCCCCAGGGCGGCTTTAATCAATTGTTTCTTCCCGGGGATAATACGTACGGAGCCTTTTGGCTGGTGGCTTTACTATTTGTAGCTCACTTGCCTTTTTCCGTGCAGCCACACCTTGGTAACAAGTTTATGGCTGTCAAAGGCAGTAAAGATATTAGAAAGCTGATTATGTATTGTACTATTTTTGCTACAATCCTGCCTTTAATGGCGTTGGGCGGAATGCTTGGAGTGGCCGTGGTCGGTGCAGACGCAGGTATTAGTCCCGACCAGATAATCCCGGTCCTTTTTAGTGAAATATTTCCGCCAGTAATTGCAGCATTTCTGGCAATTGCTGTGCTGTCTGCTGTAATGTCGACTTCGGACGGTCTGATAGTATCACTGACCCAGCTACTCGCTAACGACTTGTATCGTAAAACGATTGTACCCAGAATTAATATTTCAAAAGCAAAAGCGGAACGGTATGAATTAATCATCAGTCGCTACAGTACATTTTTAGTGATAATTGCAGCAATATTTTTCGCCTGGTCTCCACCGGAGTTCCTCGCAGTCTTCATGTGGATCGGTATCGGCGGAATCATGGCAGCTACGGCGGGACCTATCGTCGTTGGCGGTATATGGGACCGCGCAAATAAAACAGCGGCTATTTCATCTTTAATAGCAGCAACAGTTGTATACTGGTTTGTGTATCTGCCAATTGGACTTAATTTCTCTAATCCGTTTGGGGCTGCTGGTATTGGAGTCATCGTCGGTATGCTCACGATGTTTATTGTAACTATAGCTACTACCGAATCCCCGAAGGAAAGTGGTTTAGATATAAAACAAAAACCAAATACAAGGAGTGGGAAAAATGTATAAATCGTTTGTTTCACCAATCAGAATTGTTTCAGGTAAAGGAGCAGTGAATGAAATACCAGCTTTACTGAAGTCTTATCAGGCAGAGCGGGTGATGGTATTTGCCGACCCGGGGGTCCTGGATGCCGGCATCGCATCCCCTCTGGAAGACCAGTTAAAAGAGGCTGGGGTGATACATGAAATATATTCCGATCTAAAGCCGGAGCCACCTGTAGAAATTGGGAAGAATGCCCTGCAGGCATTAAAATCATTTGATGCAGATTTTGTTATCGGAATCGGAGGAGGAAGCTCCCTTGATATCGCAAAGGCAGTTTCTGTACTGCATGGTAACGAAGGGTCCATTGAGAATTATTTAAACCTTTCAGGAGATAAAACTCTTACAAGCCGAGGGCTGCCAAAGCTTTTAATACCAACAACTGCCGGTACGGGGGCAGAAGTAACAGATATAAGCGTATTTTCGCTCGAAGGTACTAAAGACGTTATCACCCATGAATTTTTACTGGCAGACGTTGCTGTGGTAGATCCGGATCTAACGATGACGGTGCCGCCTAAGATTACTGCTGCTACAGGAGTAGATGCTCTTACTCATGCGGTGGAAGCATATATTTCTGTTAACAGCACTCCGCTGACAGATGCTCTCGCTTTGGACGCAATGGAAAGAATAGCGAAAAACATTCGTACAGCTGTATGGAACGGCAGTAATGAAGAGGCGCGTGCACAAATGAGCTGGGGGAGTATGACTGCAGGATTAAGCTTTTATAACGCAGGTGTTGCTGGTGTACATGCTTTAGCTTATCCGTTAGGGGGGTTATTTAAAATCCCTCACGGTGAATCGAATGCTGTACTTCTTCCCTACATCTTTGATTACATCTGGCCTTCCTGCATGGAAAAAATGGGAGTAATAGCAGAGCGGATAGGGGCGAATACTGAAGGATTATCAAAAAGGGAAGCCGCAATAGCGGGTGTGCGGGAGCTGAAAAGTATTGTTGAAGATGTAGGAATTCCTTCTACATTGGAGCAATTCGGGATTAAAGAAAGTGATCTCGTGAAGCTGGCTGAAAGTGGAGAAAAGCAGACAAGACTTTTAGCAAGAAGTCCGAAGCCGTATTCTTATCAGGATATTTTAGAAAGGTATGAAGCAGCTTACGCAGGTACTTTAGAAATTAACAAGTAAGTCACAAAAAAGGCCCTGTTCTTATAAAAGAACGGGCCTCTGTTTTATTCGCCGGTAATTTTTTCTACTGAATCGTTGAGCTGGTACTCACGGCCAAGCAGTGTGAAGTCACTCCATTTTGTATTATTTACGTAATAAAATTGTTCGTTTTGAACGGCTTGTGTATCAGCAAGCAGATCATCCACCAGCTCCTGGGACTGTTCTGTCGGCTCTCCCTGATCGGTCAGGACAAACAGATAGTCTGCCCCTTCTACGTAATCAGGCACAGTTTCAAGAGAAATGGCCTGGGTTTCTGTATTTTCTTCGACACCTTCTGTTGGTTCAAGCCCGGCGCCTTCATACAAACCGGCGAAGACGGATTGGTCGTGCACGTACACTTCCTTACCGATAAATTGGACGACAGCTGCAGTTGCATCTTCCGGCACGTCATTGTCTGCAAGTGTCTGTTTGGCTTCTTCGGCCTGTTGTTCATATTGGGTCAGCCATTCTTCGCTTGCGTCTTCTTCATTTAATGCATCAGCAGTATTCTGAAGCTGTTCTTCCGGTGTATCATCAAAAGAAGTCATATATACCGGAGCAATTTGTTCGAGCTGGTCGAGAGAGTCAGACTGATAATCCGACAAAAGAATCATGTCCGGGTCAAGCTCGTTGATCTGCTCTACGTTTGGCGTATCCCCGCCAACGCTTTCCACTCCTTCAAGCTGATCGCCGTACGTATCGAGGTAATACTCAGAGGTGCCTATCGGCTGTTCATCAAGTATCAGCATGTCTGCCACATTCTGCAGGGCTACGACGTTTTGCGGATCTGCCGGAATCTCTACTTCCCGGCCGGTCGGGTCCGTGACTGTTCTTGTTTCTGCTTCTGCATTTTCCCCGCTGTCTTCACTTTCTCCAGAATCTCCGGATGATCCGTTGCCGCAGGCGGCAAGCACAAACAAAAAGGCGAAACCTACTGCAAATAAAGAAATCCACTTTTTAACCAATATGTAAATCCTCCCAGTTGATAATAATAATCATTTGCATCACTATTATATGGTATTCATTTTATAATTACAATGTAAACCTTTGGAACTAAGCAAAAAATGTTGTTCATATATTTTTTATAAAAATGGAAGGGATGTGCTTTTATTTATTTAACGTTAAACTGAGGGTACTTTGTTTTTACGATTGTAAAACATACGAGGGAAACTCTGCGTACAGGAGGAAATTTTATGCGATTTGAACCGTCTGAACAAATCGAACGACTGCCGGAACAATTTTTTGCTTCGCTTTCAAGAAAAGTCCAGACACTGAAAGAAGAAGGCAGGGATTTAATCAATCTGGGACAGGGAAACCCTGATCAGCCGACTCCGGCACCTATTGTGGAAAAAATGAGGAGTGCTGCTGAAAAGCCGGAATATCATAAATATTCCCCATTTCGGGGCTACGATTTTTTGAAGCAGTCCGCGGCTGATTTTTATCAGCGGGAATACGGTGTGACATTGGATCCAAAAACGGAAGTGGCGGTTTTATTCGGTGCAAAAACAGGGCTTGTGGAGATCAGCCAGTGTCTCCTCAACCCGGGGGATACTGCTTTACTGCCGGACCCGGGTTATCCTGACTATCTTTCGGGAACAGCTCTGGCCAATGCAGAAACGGCTTTTATGCCGCTTAAAAAAGAAAATAGTTTTCGCCCTGATTTTCGGCAGATTGAAGCAGATGTGCTGAACCGGGCAAAAATGATGTTTTTAAATTATCCTAACAACCCGACTGCCGGTACCGCTACGGCAGAATTTTTTGAAGAAACGGTCCGGACTGCTGTACAGCACCACATTTGTGTCGTTCACGATTTTGCCTATGGGTCGCTTGGCTACGACAGCGAAAAACCGCCCAGCTTTCTTCAGACCGCCGGGGCCAAGGAAGTCGGTGTGGAGATGTACACCCTTTCAAAAACGTTTAACATGGCCGGATGGCGTGCAGCTGTGGCAGTGGGAAATGCTTCAGTTATAGAGATGATCAATAAAATTCAGGATCATTTGTATGTAAGTTTGTTTGGCGCGGTTCAGGAAACAGCAGCGTATGCGTTTGATCACGGGGCAAAGATGGCTGAAGATATACTGGCTGTTTATGAAAACAGAAGAAATGTATTTATTCAGGCGCTTCATGATCACGGCGTAGCGGTTCAGACACCAGGGGGTTCTTTTTTTGTATGGATGGAAGTGCCGGGAGGCTATACCTCCGCTTCGTTTACCGAAGAGCTGCTCGAAGAAGCGGGTGTAGTAGTCGCTCCGGGCCACGGCTTTGGCAGCATGGGAGAAGGGTACGTCCGCATTGGTCTGCTCGAAGAGGAAGAGCGATTAAAAGAAGCAGCTGAGCGGATCGCGGGTGTGGCCGCAAAGGTGAAATAAAGAAGCAGTTTAACTTTTTTATTTATCCATACTTTTGCTGATGGTCTTTTTTCCATGATAAATAGGTTTCGTCCTCCCGGGCTTTGATCCATTTTTCTTCAAAAATCCGGGCGGATTCAGCTTTTTCTTCATTGATCTGACGTTCATTCACGTTACCGTCTTTGTCGTATTTTTTGCCACCTTTATAATTGGCGTACCGGCGTGAGCGCGTGTAGCCCATCTGCAGAAATTTTCTTGCCATATCCATTCCGACGAAATCCTTTTGCTTTTTATACTCCAGAAATAATTCGTAAATCTGCCGGGAAGATTCCCCGGCAATGTCCGGGGTCTTAAACCTCCAGTACGGCAGAATTTCGCTTTTGTACGGTTCCACCATTAAAACGCCCTGTTCCCCGCGTCCTACACGGTACTTTTCTGGCTTTTCACGAAAATTAATACGGTCAAAATCTTCTTCATAGTTAAAACTCATAAGCATTCTCTCCTTTTTTGCCTTTGTTTTCTTTGCCCGAAAATGATGATAATTATGTGTGAAACTGCACCTTTGTTCAGGATTTATTTTTCTTGAAAAGGGGAATAAACAGTATGCATGGAAGAAAGAAGGATTATTGAACATACACATCGAATCCTTGTGTTAGATGGAGGTTTTAAGATGGAATATATTGAAAATGTACGCAGCCAGCTTCTGGAAGAAATCGAACCAGTGCCGGAAGCAGATTGGAACATAAAAACAGACGCCACTGACTGGAGCGTGGCCCAGGTGGTCGAACACCTACGGCTGTTTGAAGCCTTTGTAGGAAGAAGTATGAAAAGTGCCCTGGAAACAGAACCTACCACTAGGGCGGAAGAAAAGCCGATTCAAATGATGAAATACCGGCGCCGTCCGGCAGAAGCCCCGAAGGAGCTCCAGCCGGAGGACATGGAATATGGCAAGCAGAGCCTGCTGGAGGAATTGAAGGAAACAAGAGACTATATCCGTCACCTGGAGGAAAAACATACCAGTGAGGAATTAGCAGCACGTTCCATTTCGCATCCCAATTTTGGGCCCATGCCTCTTCATCAGTGGCTGGAAATGATCGGTCTCCACGAAGAGCGTCATATTGCTCAAATCCAAGATATAAAAGCAAGATTATAGACTGAGGGAGGAAAAGAAATGAAGAAGCTCATTAATGGTGTGGATCAGATTGTTTCTGAAATGGTGGAAGGATTGGTGGCCGCTCATCCTGATAAGCTCCGGGCGATTGAAAACACAAATGTCATTGTGCGGGCAGACGCTCCAGTCAAGGGCAAGGTGGCGCTGATCAGCGGCGGGGGCAGCGGACACGAGCCTGCTCATGCCGGATACGTCGGGGAAGGGCTCCTCGATGCGGCAGTGAGCGGGGAAGTATTCACCTCTCCGACACCTGACCAGGTGCTTGAAGCGATTAAAGCTGTCGACAGCGGCTCCGGAGTTCTTTTGATCGTCAAGAACTACAGCGGGGATGTCATGAACTTTGATATGGCGGCCGATCTCGCAGAAGCAGAAGATATTACGGTCAAACAGGTCGTTATACGGGACGACGTAGCGATTGCCAATCCGGAGGACCGCCGCGGTGTAGCAGGAACGACCCTTGTGCATATGATTGCAGGGGCAGCAGCGGCTGAGGGAAAGAGCCTGGACGAGGTGGAAGCAATTGCCCAGGGCGTGGCTGACAATGTGCGTTCGATGGGAGTCTCCCTTTCTCCGTGTACCGTTCCGGCTTCCGGCAAACCCGGCTTCACCCTCGATGAGAACGAGATGGAAATCGGGACCGGCATTCACGGCGAGCAGGGCGTAGAGCGGCGCGAACTGATGCAGGCAGACGCCGTGACGGAAGAACTGGTTCAGCACGTGCTCGATGATATGCACCTAAATGATGGCAGCGAAGTAGCGTTAATGATCAACGGCCAGGGAGCGACGCCTTTAATGGAGCTTTATATTGTGGCAAGAAAGGCTATTCAGCTGTTGAAAGACCGTGGTATTCACGTAAAGAAAACCTTTGTAGGAGAATATATGACGTCGCTTGAAATGACAGGATGCTCGGTAACGATTTTAAACCTGGATGAAGAACGGAAACAACTGTTACTATCCGGCAGGGAGTGAAGCTTTCATGGAACTAAGCGCAGCAGTAATGAAGCAATGGGCACTAAGAATCAATGCAAAAATGCAGGAGCATAAGGACAAGCTTTCCGAGCTGGATCAGGCCATCGGAGACGGAGATCACGGGCATAATATGGCCCGCGGCTTTCAGGAAGTAGCCAAGAAAGTGGAAGACGCTTCCTACGAGGACATTGGCGCATTGTATAAAGATGTGGCTTCTACACTCATTTCGAAGGTGGGAGGAGCGTCGGGGCCATTATATGGTACGGCATTTCTTAAAGCCGCCAATGCATGGAAGGGTAAAGACGTGCTTGACAGCGCAGCGTTGGTCGAAGGCATCGAGGCCGCCGTCGGCGGTATCGAAACGAGAGGCAAGGCTTCCCTCGGGGATAAGACAATGCTCGACGTATGGATTCCTGTGCGGGATGAAATGAAGGAGCACGGCGCAGACGCAGAGAAGGCTGCCAAAACGGCTGCAAACGAAGCAGAAGCTACCATCGACCGAATTGCTAAAAAAGGAAGGGCTTCCTATTTAGGCGAGCGTTCGAAGGGCCATATGGACCCTGGAGCCTTTTCATCGCAGCTCGTTTTTGAAGCGTTGGCAGAAGTGTATAAAGAGGGGGCCTCTTAATGGCTAAAGTCAGCATCATTGTTATTTCGCACAGTAAAGAGCTCGCCGACGGCATCGTGGATCTCGTATCTCAGACGAAGCAGGAGGATGTTGCAATCGCTGCAGCCGGAGGAACTGAAGACGGAGAAATCGGCACAAGTGTAGACCGGATCACCGGCGCTGTGGAATCGGTTACGACAGAAGAGGGCGTGCTGCTTTTGTTTGACATTGGCAGTGCACTAATGAATGCGGAAATGGCTCTTGAAATGCTGCCGGAGCTCGAAGGCCGTATTACAATAGCTGATGCCCCGCTTGTGGAAGGAGCGTACATCGCTGCGGTCGAAGCAGGGATGGGAAAAACGCTTGAAGAAGTAAAAAAAGCAGCAGAATCGGCAAAGGAATGGAAAAAAATCGAGAATTAATGAATAAACCCTGCAGCCAGGCTTACGGCTGCAGGGTTTTCGTTGATATAGAGTTTTATACAAAAATTTGAAATGCCCGGAGGCTCCAGGACTCCGGGCATTTCCATTTATGAGCTTGTTTTTGGTCTTGCATTTTTATAATAGGAGCTCTGCGAGGTTTTTTCTTTTTCGGCAGAAGGTGTTTTCGACGCGCGAGCTAGTAACACGTAGCTGAGTACTGCTGCAGCGTCTGCTCCAAAAATCACAATTCCCATTGGGACCGCTGTATGCTCTCCGGCGATGCCAACCAGCGGGGCCGAAGCCGCTCCGAATAAAAATGGAAGCAGCCCGATTAATGCAGCAGCGCTGCCGGCCCGGTGGCCCTGTTCTTCCATCGCAAGAGAGAACGAAGCTGTATTTACAAGCCCGAGGCTTGAAACGACGAAAAACATTGGAATGACGATAGCAGCAAGCGGTGCCTGAATCACAGTCATTGTTAATAGGACGGAGCTTGAAATGAGGGTCAGCCCGAGTCCGAAGGTGAGTATTTTTCGTTCCGGTACAATGCCGGCGAGCCGGCCGGTAGTCTGCGATCCGATAATAATGCCGATTCCGTTAAGCGCGAATAAAAAGCCGAATGTTTGCGGCGAAGCTCCGTAAATGCCTTGATAAACAAACGGCGTGCCGGAAACATATGCAAAGATGCCGGCCATTTTCAATCCCTGGGCAAGGGCGAAGCCCATAAACGAACGGTCCTTTAATAAGCTCCCAAAGGTACGTACGGTTTCTTTTATATCGCTGTCGGAACGATTAGTTTCCGGGAGGGTTTCCGGAAGCAGGGATAAAACAATAATAAAGATAATAATCCCTATCCCGCTTAGTACGGCAAAGACGCCGTTCCATGTCGTAAAGTTAAGAATGGCTCCGCCAAGCACTGGAGCAAGTATTGGCGCAAGGCCGTTTACAAGCATCAACAGGGAAAAGAATTTTGTCATTTCTTTCCCGGAATACATGTCCCGGACAATTGCCCGGGAAATAACGATGCCGGCCGAAGCTGAAAATCCCTGCAGAAAACGGCAGGCAATCAGAATCCAGATGGTCGGGGCAAATATACATAAAATAGAAGCGGCAATATAAATAAATAAGAAAACGGATAGCGGTTTTTTTCTTCCATTCACGTCGCTCATAGGACCGACGATTAATTGGCCAAAGGCGAGGCCGAGCAGGCAGGCTGTTAAACTAAGCT
This sequence comes from Marinococcus sp. LNHM5E3-2.1, assembly GCF_056034365.1. Lineage (NCBI taxonomy): Bacteria > Bacillati > Bacillota > Bacilli > Caryophanales > Bacillaceae > Marinococcus > Marinococcus sp. LNHM5E3-2.1. The sequence goes on along the minus strand of NZ_JBQLIB010000003.1, from coordinate 197,896 downwards.
GCACAAGTGACGCACTTGTATCAAGATCCTGTGCTATAGAAGGGAAGCTGGGTAAATACATGTCAATAGTCAAAGCACCAAATGCAGCCAGTGAGCCCAGCAGAATAGCCAGGCCGAGCCGTTTTTTAGACGATACCGCCTGTGTGGAACTCATGATAAAATCTACTCCCTTGTTAAATGATTTATGTATTATAGGACACGTCTGTTTTTTGCACACAAGAGAGGATTCTAACATAGGGCATATAAAAAGAAAAGCCCGTTTTTAAGACGGACTTTTCCCGGATTTTGTTTCCATAGCCGCAAACAGCAGATGCCAGCATTCTGCAGCAAGAGCGAAAAAAATAATAATAAGCGCTCCGGCCCATTCCTGAAAAAAGGCTACAGCAATAATTACGTACCACGAGCATCGAAGCAGGTGCTGAAGCGGAGGCATCCATAAAAAGCACAGCGGCCGGAAGAGAAGAAAAAATGCAAAGCTGAACAGGAAAAATACATATTCCTGAGTCAAGTCTACGGCAAATACAGCACTTAACCCTTCATTTATTAAGGAAAAAAAGGAAAGATTCATCACCTTCCGCTACTCCTCAGTATCTGCAGGAAAGCGGACGCCGATCTGTGCACGTATTTCATCAAGCACCTGCAGTACTTGAATGGAGCGTTCGATAGGAATGTGCCGCACATCTTCATCGGCGCACAGCTGAATAAAGGCCTGTATTTCGTGAACCATGGAGTCCTCCTGATTGTTTTCCCAGAGGATAGTCGTTTCATCTTTTTTTGTGAGGGTCACCCGGTGCATATGGTTAATATGGTCGATGGTGATCGTGCCGTCTTCGCCCTGCAGCTCCACCGGCTGGGTGGAAGCAGAAATTTTTGAATAGCTGACAACAGCCTGGGCTTCGGGATAGCCTAAAAGAGCGGCAGCCTGACCGTCGGCTCCGGTTTCAAGCAGATAGCCGTGCGCCTGTACTGTATGCGGCATGCCTAGGAGTTCAAGGGCGGGGTGGAGGCAGTAGGTGCCAATATCCATTGAGGCCCCGTTGGAAAGCTCAGGCTTAAAAGCGTTGAGCACAGTCCCTTCGCGGTAGGCGTCGTAACGGCTTGAATACTGACAATAGGAGATCGATGCCCGGCGGAGTTTTCCGATTTCGTCAAGGTGGTTCAAAACAGTCTCCCAGGCCGGGAAATACATGTTTTTGATCGCTTCCATAATAGTGACACCGTATTCTGAAGCAGCGGCAAGAAGCCGCTTTGCCTCTTCCGCATTAGAGCACATCGGCTTTTCACAGATGATGTGCTTGCCGTGCTGGATACCAGCCATAGCTATGGAAAAGTGATATCTCGTAGGGCTTGCAATATACAGCGCTTCAACGTTTGTGTCCCGGCAAAGCTCTTCTAAATCATCGTAAGCCGAAGGCGCATCGTACTGATCCGCAAGCGTTTGGGCACGCTCCATATTCCGCGAATATACCGCCTGCAGCTGAAAGTCTTCAAGCGAACTGCCGGCCTGAATGAACGCTTCGGTGATCCAGTTTGTTCCCACGGTGGCAAAATTCATTATGTTAAACCTCCTTAAATGTCAGCTGATCCTAAGAGCTTCCTTTTCTTTTCCGGTTCGTCCGTGTTTTTGCTTCCGCCTTTGGGATGGAAGCCCGCCGTTTTCGTTCTTCAAAAAAGAGAAAAAACTGGTCGTATGCCTCCACAGCAGCTGCAAAGCCAAGAATGAAGAAAATGGATCCGGCTTCCTGCAGCAGAACATAACCGAGAGCTGCGTACCACAGCATTTTTAACAGCCGGGCCGCTGCCGGCTTCCATAAAAAAAAGATAGGACGCAGTAAAAGATACAATAAAATAGCGAGAACAAATACAGCGATATTTTCGCTGAAGGTGCCTGGCACCCGGGAAATAATTTGATCGATGATTTGTCCGAATTCTGCTAAGCGTTCTTCCATTGGCTGCAGCTCCTTTAAGTGATGTAGATACAAATATTCATAACTGTATCGTAGCGGTTTTAGCTTCAAATGAACAGCCTTGAATCAAAAAAGTACAAATGATAAAAGCTCTCTTCCTGAAAAAGAAGAGAGCGTGAAATCAAAGATACATAAAAGTAAATTACGGACGGATAGGCCTCAGGTCTTCATTTTCCTGCAGGGAACAAATGTATTCCACCAACAGCTCGATAACATTTTCGATATCGTCCATGCTGGCTGTCTCCACAGGGGCGTGCATGTACCGTAGTGGAAGAGATACATTAACGCTTGGAATACCGTTGCCAGCGAGACGAAGCCGGTCAGCGTCAGTACCGGTCACCCGCGGAGTGAGCTCGTATTGCACGGAGAGGCCGGCTTTTTTGGCTGCCTGCTCCAGTCCTTCATTAGCTGTCGGGTGAATCGGAGCCCCTTTGGCAAGGACGGGTCCGCCGCCGAGTGTTACTTCTGTTTCCTGATTCGGATTGGACCCGGGGTAATCATAAGCAAATGTAACGTCGAGGGCAATTGCTAAATCTGGTCGGAGGCCGGCGCCGGCAAAATGAGCCCCGCCCATGTTTGTTTCTTCGTTCACCGTGCTCACGCCATAGACGCCCACCGCCGGGCGTTTGTTCTGCAGCCGGCGCAGAACTTCTGCAGTAATAAAGGCACCTGTCCGGTTGTCGAGTCCCCGTCCGCTGAAACGGTTGTTTAACAGCTTTTCGGGCGTGCGCTCATAAACGCCGGCATCGCCGATGGAAAGATACTTTTCCATTTCTTCTTTGCTATTAGCTCCAAAATCTATGTACAAATCGGAAAAGGCGAAATCTTTTTTACTGCCGCCCTTGTGTTCCGCATTGACGCCCGTAACGCCGGTGATAGGTCCCTGCCTGCCCTGAAAGGTCACTTTCATTCCCAGTGCAGGAGCCTGGCTGATGCCGCCGAGCTTTTCCACCCTTACGAAGCCGCTGCTGTCGATAGACTTTACAAGAAAGCCGATTTCGTCACAGTGACCGGCTAAAAGCACATGAAACGGGGCTTCCGGATTGATGGTGCCCCAGGCATTGCCTATCGTGTCTGTGTGAACTTCATCCGCATACGGAGAGACGTACTGAAGCCACTTACGCTGAATAGCCATTTCGTGGCCGGATGGAGAGGGAGTTTGGAGCAGGTCGTATAAAAACTGTTCAGATGTTTCCTTCATAAGTTCTCCTCCTTGAAAGTACAATTTATTACAGCATCCCGTTTTTCGGCTTTGCCGTCAACTCCTGTTCCTGAAGGAGTCGGGACCTACTTGTAGTGACCACCGATTTTTTCTGCGCGGGCAAGGGCCTGGCCGCCGGGAAGAAGCGATGAGGCCTGGAGCACAGCTGCCGGTCCGTACCGGTCTTTGAGGGCATCGATCGTTTTGTTTAAATCTTCCCGGTGCTCTTTTTCGGAAAACAAATCCAACTGCATAAATTGATTGCTTTCAAGCTGCTGCAGGCTGACGCTCAGTCCCCGGACCGGGTAGTGTGTCCAATGTTTACGAAACAGGGAGGCGGCGGCTTCGTAGATGGCTTTGCCGTCATTAATCGGCTCGGCCTGGGAGGCCTGCCGCTGAAAATGAACAGAATTTCCGTTATCATGCCCTTCGGCTCCTACGGTGACTGTCCAGCCGCTGCAGCCCTCCGCCCGGGCCCGGCGTCCGACCTCTTCGCTCAATTCGCGAAGCACGACGCTGATATCATCCCAGCTCGAATAATCACGGGGGAGGGTCATATGGTGGCCGACAGCCTTTCGATGCGTATGAGTGCCGGGAGAGACAGGGGAAGGGTCAATGCCGTGCGCTGTCTGCCATAGAAGCTCTCCGTTCAGCCCAAAGCGGTGCCGCAGCTCTTCCACAGGGTAGGCAGCGAGGTGGCCGGCTTTTCGAATCCCCATCTGCCGCAGGTGCTTTTCCATCCGGCGCCCGACTCCGAACAGATGATTTACAGGCAGAGGCCAAAGGGTGGAAGCCAGCTGTTCCTGCTTCAGAGTAAAAATCCCATCGGCCGATTTTTTGGCAAAATGGTCACAGGCCATTTTGGCGAGAACCTTGGTTGCTCCAATGCCGGTCCGGGGATAGACGCCGAACGCCCGAAGAAGATGCCTGTTGATGAACAGAGCCGCCTGCTCCGGCGTGGAAGCCGTATGTTTGTATGTATGCGTCATATCTGCAAACAGCTCGTCCACGCTGTAGGGTTCTATTTTATCAGTGTAAGCTTCAAGCGCTGTGGCAATTTGTACAGAAATTCTTAAATAAAGCTCCATGCGCGGAGGGATGACAACAAGCCCTGGGCACTTTTGCTGTGCTTCTCCAAGTGTTTCGGCTGTTTTCACTCCTTCGCGTTTAGCAATAGGGCAGGCAGCCAGAATCACCCCGCTCCGGATGGACGGATCTCCGGCTACAGCTGTTGGTTTATGCTGAAGGCTGGAATAATACAGCTTTTCAACGTTGGCGTAGAACGACTGCATGTCGATAAGGAAAATAACACGCTCCACGGCCCAGCCCTCCTTTGGTGAAACAATTGTTTCTTTCTATAGGGTATACCTCAAAATAAATATTTTAAACGAACAAACGTTCTTGTTTTTGATAAAAAATCAGGCCCTGGTCCAGGGCCCGGCATATGCATTATGAAGAAGGAAGCCCCCTTTTTTGTACGAGGGTGTTATTAAATCGCTCGAGCAGCTGGGCAAATTGGTCGCGCTCTTCCTTGTCCCAGTCAGCCAACAGGCTGTCATACATATGAATCCGTTCCTGCTTCAGCGTATTGATTGCCTCAATCCCTTCGTTCGTAATAAAAATCTGGTTGACCCGTTTGTCGTGATGATCCGGGCGGCGGGAGACAAAACCTTTTTTCTCCAGCGAGTGAATCTGACGACTGAGCGTCGAAATATCGAGGAGAAAGTGATCAGCTAGCTCACGTGCAGAACGGGGGCTCTGCTGGTGCAGTACCTGAAGGATCAAATATGCGGAACGGTCCAGGCTGCTTGCCTGACTGTCAAGCGTCCGTTTAAAATCCGCCCGGCGCATTAACGTTACCACGCCAGTTTCAATTAGTTCGAGCATTTCCTTATCATGTTCGTTCATCGGGGCCCCTCCAATTCCAATCGTTCTTTTTCTCTATTGTAATATAGATCAGGACCGAAAAAAGAGATAAGCGTAAAACGATATATATAAAACGAAAATGACGTACGTTTTTTCCTAGTCCGCTCGCTGCATAGCCCTTCTTTCAGCGTATTCGAGGCATTTTTCGCAGACAAAGACTTTTTCATCCTGTTTTGTGAAGTACGGGCGCATGTAAGAAGTTTTTGATCTGCAGTAGTAGCAGCGTTTTGAGAAAGAGAGGCTTTTTATCCATTGCTTCAGCAATAAAATTCCCTCCTTTTGTATTAGGATGTATGTTTACGATAAGAGAAAGGGAGGGTGAATGCGAACGATTTGCTTATAAAAAGCAAAAAGCGGCCACTCTGCTTTTATATGAATTTATATAATTATTCAATAAAATAATACTTTAATTTATGAATGAAAACTTTCATTTTCGGGAAAGAAACTGTAAATGAAGACTAATAAGAAGGTGATCAGTGTGGCAAAAAGATTAGACCGTGAACAATGGAGCGTATTTCAAAGCGAGCTCTATCAGACGAATACGACTGTCGTAGTGACAGATGATTTAATATTAATCACAGATCCTACATGGCTTCCAGCCGAAATTGAGGAAATAAGGAATTTTGTCGAAGAACGAAAAAAGGGCCAGCCGGTATATCTGCTGCTGACTCATTCGGATTTCGATCACATTATCGGAGCCGGTGCTTTCCCGGAAGCAACCATCATTGCTTCCCGTGGATTTAATGCCAGGTCGGATAAAGAAGAAATTGTGCAGGAAATGAAAGAGTTTGACAGTGCATACTATATTCAACGCAGCTATGAAGCCATGTATCCGAAACCGGATATCATTGTTGACTCGGATGAGCAGGTGCTTACAGAAGGAGAAACTAAAATTACGTTCTACCTGGCGCCGGGTCATACCGTGGATGGACTGGCGGCGGTCGTAGAGCCGCTCGGTCTTTGTATCGCCGGGGACTATTTAAGCAATGTAGAGATCCCGATTATTGAATATAACAGCGAGTCCTACCAGTTTACGTTAAAGAAGCTGAATGAGCTATGGAAAGACGGCAAATACAATACCGTGGTCCCGGGACATGGCCTGGTTGCTTCGAAGCCGGAAGAAATAGAGAAGCGTCTCCGGGATTCAGAATGGTATATTGAAAATACGAAAAAATCGTTGGAAGATCCATATGTGGAGAGCGCCATTTTTGCATTTATTGACCGTCATAAATTTGAAGAACCGTTAAAGCATGTCCACGAAGAGAATAAAGAACAATTAAAAACGGAAAGATAGAAAACTGGCTGCTCTGTAGAAGGGCAGCCAGTTTTTGATTTCATATTTCTCATTCGGAGGATTCGGTTTGGTTACGCGGAAGAATCAAAACCTCCACGCGTCTGTTCTGGGCACGGCCCTCTTCGGTATCATTCGAAGCAACCGGCTCAAACTCGCCGAACCCTTTGGCGCTGAAATCTCTTGGATCGAGGTCAGGATTTTCGAGCACAATTTCCATGAAATGGACCGCCCGCATGACACTGAGTTCCCAGTTTGTGCTGAAGTCCGCATTCGCGATAGGGGTGTCATCCGTATGGCCACTGATAATAATGTTGCGAGGGGGGTTTAATACAAGCAGCTCGGACATATCCTCAGCCGTTTCAAGAGCTTCTTCGCGTATTTCAGCTTCACCAACATTGAATAAAATATTGTCTTTGATGGAAAGGAGCAGGCCATCATCGGAGAGGCGGGTCGTAAACTGGCCTTCAAGCCCCCGTTCATCAATAAAGCCTTCCACTCTTTCCTGAAGCTCGGCAAGTTCGTTTTGGTCTTCAGCCTCTTCGATTGCTGTTGGAGGGCTTTCATCGATATTATCTTCGGCATTCAGCTCTTCGACAGAGCTTCCGGATTCATTAATGCCGCTTCCGCCAGTGAAAACCGAGTTAAAGGAATCGGAGATCTGATCAAATTTCCGGGCATCCACTTCACTTGATGCAAACAACACAATAAACAGCGCAAGCAGCAGGGTTAAGAGGTCTGCGTATGGGAGTAGCCACGCTTCACTGACGTGCTCTTCCTCTTCTTTTTTCCGCTGCCGCCGCCTAGCCATTTTCGGTACCTTCTTTCCATTCGGTTTCCTGGGCTGCCTCCATAATCTTTTCGCGATCCTTCGCCGGAACGTACATTAGAAGCTTTTGTTCAATCGTTTTTGGGGGCTGGCCCTCCTGAACCGATAATACACCTTCAATCATGACACTGCGGACATGGATTTCGTGCTTGGATTTGCGCTTGAGTTTATTGGCAAAAGGATGCCAGAGTACGTAGCCGGTGAAAATACCCAGAAGGGTGGCTACGAAGGCAGCACTGATTGCTTCTCCGAGTTTATCAATGTCAGACATGTCGGCAAGCGCCGCAATGAGACCGACCACAGCGCCCAGGACACCGAGTGTAGGGGCGTAGGTTCCTGCCTGGGTAAAAATAGAAACGCCTGTTTGATGACGGGATTCAATGGCTTCGAGCTCTTCGCTCATAATGTCACGGATAAAGTCCGAATTTTGTCCGTCCACCGCCATTGTCATACCATTGCGGAGAAAGGGATCCTGAATGTCCTGTACGTCGCCTTCAAGAGCCAGAAGGCCTTCCTTTCTTGCCGTCTGTGCCCAGCTGGAGAACATGGGAACAAGCTGCGCGACGCTCCATTCATTTTGGTTTTTAAATAAAACACCGAAAAGCTTCGGGACGTTTTTTAATTCGTTACCAGGGAAAGCAATTACTACAGTGGCAATCGTGCCTCCAAAAATAATTAATAGAGCGGCCGGGTTCAGCAAAGAGATAAGCTCCATCCCTTTTATGGCGATACCGCTCATGATAGCTGCGAATGCTATTATAATACCGATGATTGATGCCTTATCCATACGTATCAATCCTTTTATGTTTGATTCTATTGTTTATATCGGCGCTTGAGATGCTAACATAAAGACGGATGGAAAAATTCTTAAGGAAGTAAGGAATAATTAACTAGGCAGACGGTCTCGTAAATACGAAAGCATGAAGACCGCCTTGAATGGCAGAGAAAGGATGCGCATGATGAAAAAATGGATGATCGTTGCAGGAATGTCAGGGCTTTTGGTCAGCGCTGGCTGTGCAAATAACGGGAACGGAGACAGCGGGAGTGACGAAGCTGAAGAAAATTCTTCGGACGCTCCTGAGGAAAGTAACGAAGAGAGTCAGGAAGAAACAGAGAGCGATGCAGAAGAGGAGACAGAGCAGGCAGAGAATGACGAACAGTCAGATGCAGGAGAGGAGCCACCTGAGAGAGGAGAAGAGGGGGATTTGGAGAATCCCTCGGCTACAGACGCATTAATTAACCGGGAATACCACCTGCCGTCAGATTATGAGCCGGAAAACTTAGTAATACCGGATGTGGCTTTTCCATTTGAGGGAGAACCCCAGAAAAAGTATATGAGAGAGGAAGCCGCAGCGCAGCTTGAAAGCATGTTCGTGGAGGCTGAAGAAGAGGAAATTGAGCTTTCGGCTGTGTCGGGATACCGTTCGTATGACCGCCAGGAAAGTATATTTGCGGCCAACGCGGAAGAAGACGGGGAGGAGGAAGCGAACAAATATAGCGCAAGGGCCGGAGAAAGTGAGCATCAAAGCGGGCTGGCTATGGACGTGAGCACTTCATCCGTCGGCTATTCGTTAACGACAGATCTAGGTGACACAAAAGAAGGGGAGTGGCTTGAAGAAAATGCGCATGAGTATGGCTTTGTAATACGCTATCCGGAAGATAAAACGGATATTACCGGCTATCAGTATGAACCCTGGCACGTGCGATATGTAGGAGAGGATTTGGCCGGAACGCTTCACGAAAATGACTGGGTGCTGGAAGAGTATTACGGAGAAGAGCTTGAAGAAGAGTCATCAAACAGCGAAGAAGAAAAATAAAGCCGGGGTGTGCCCCCAGGCTTTATTTTTTAATCTTCATCAATTGTCGGCAGCTCGGTTTTTGCGATTTTTTCATCCAACGCTTCGTAATCGTAGTACGAAATAGTACGGTACAGCTCTTCGCGTGTCTGCATATCCTCAAGCATATCCTTTTGGGTGCCTTTGTCATGAATTTCCTGAAAAACCCGTTCAACTGCCTTGGCAGCGGCCCGCAGGGAAGTAACCGGATAGATGATCATATTAAATCCCCAGGATTCAAACTGATCAGCATGATAATACGGGGTGCGGCCAAACTCGGTCATGTTAGCAAGCAGCGGCGTGCTGGAGAGGCTCTTTCCGGCCAGTCGGAAATCCTCCTCTGTGGAGAGAGCTTCCGGAAAAATACCGTCTGCGCCCGCTTCCCGGTACAGGGCTGCCCGCTCCATAGCTGCTTCCATCCCCTCCACACCTTTGGCGTCGGTACGGGCAATAACGGCTAGCGTCGGAGCTACTTCTTTAATAACTTTAATCTTTTGAACCATTTCTTCGGCCGATACCAGTTTTTTGCCGTTTAAATGCCCGCATTTTTTCGGGAGGTCCTGATCTTCAATCTGGACGGCGGCCACACCGGCTTCGGTCATTTCCCGGGCGGTGCGTGCCACATCAAGCACTCCCCCAAAGCCGGTATCAATATCAACGAGCAGCGGGAGCTTTGCTGCGCGGACAATATCCCGGGCCCGTTCAGCAACCTCATGGGAATGAATGATGCCAAGATCCGGCAGGCCCCGGCTCGCTGTATAGGCAGCGCCGGATAGATATAAAATGTCAAAGCCGGTGTTTCTGGCGATCAGTGCAGACATGCTGTCATGAACACCGGGAATCTTCACCGCCGGCTTCTGCGTAATACGGTCACGAAATAATTGGGCGAGTTCTTTTTGGGAAACAGGTTCTTCGGTTAACCAACTCAATGTATTTCCTCCTTTTAGTAAACCCAGTCTGACATAAAGTGATGAACAGGAGTTTCCGCCAGCCGGTCATGGTCGAGCATTTGTTCCAGAAGCAGGGAGGCCTGTTTCGGAGGGTAGTGAGCATTCAGATTCTGCCGGCATTTTTCGATAATCTGCGGCTTGGCCTCTTCCCGGCGGCGCTGGTGGCCAAGCGGGTATTCCACTTCTGCTGGAGCGGTGCTCGTGCCGTCCATAAAATGAACCTGCACCTGATTGGGAATTGAACGCTTAGACGGATCCAGATAATCTTCAGTGTACTGTTTGTTTTCTTTCACGATCATTTTGTTCCGGAGCTGATCAATTACCGGATTTGCAGCAGCGGAATCCTCATAGTGATCAGCGTCAAGCCGGCCGAAGATCAAGCCGACGGCTGTCATATACTGCAGGCAGTGATCCCGGTCCGCTGGATTTTGCAGCGGGCCGGTTTTATCGATAATACGGATAGCAGCTTCGTGAGTAACAATGTCGATGCGTTCAATATCCTGCAGCCGTTCTTTTACATCCCGGTGCAGTTCAATAGCGGCTTCCACAGCGGTTTGGGCGTGGAATTCAGCCGGGAAGGAGACTTTGAACAGGACGTGCTCCATCACGTAGGCATCCATTTTTGGCACAGACAGCTCTTCTCCATTCATCATTACATCCTGAAAGCCCCAGCCTTTGGCAGAAAGAGCTGTAGCATATCCCATTTCGCCTTTGACAGCCATTAAAGCGAGGCGGACTCCGCGGCTCGTGGCATCACCGGCGGCCCAGGATTTACGGGAGCCGGCGTTAGGATAATGGCGGTACGTACGAAGACTGGAGTTATCCACCCAGGCGTTGGAAACCGCGTTGATCATCTCCTGTTTACTGCCGCCAAGCATATGGGTGACCACTGCTGTCGTAGCTACTTTAACGAGAAGCACGTGGTCGAGCCCGACCCGGTTAAAGCTGTGATTTAAAGCGATGGATCCTTGAATTTCATGGGCTTTCACCATGGCGGTTAAAACGTCGTTCATTGTCAGAGGCTCCCTGCCTTCGGCCACGCGCTGCCGGCTTAGATAGTCTGCGGTGGCAAGGATGCCCCCGAGATTATCTGAAGGGTGACCCCATTCTTTGGCAAGCCAGGTATCGTTATAATCGAGCCAGCGGATCGCGCAGCCAATATTAAAGGCAGCGTGTACCGGGTCGAGTTCAAACTGGGTGCCCGGCATGCGGGCGCCGTTTGGGACGATTGTGCCTGGAACAATAGGACCCAGATGCTTAGTGCACTCTGGATATCTTAATGCCAGAATCCCTGCCCCTAACGTATCCATTAATACATAGCGGGCGGTGTCATATGCCTCGCCGCTTGAGATTTCCTGATCGTATACATAGTCGGCAATATCGGTCAGTAAAGCATCTGTCTGCTGCATCGTCTGGTTCATTCTCATTTCCTCCTTTAGGTTAACGTAATGCCCCGCGGCCCGGTGTAATTGACTCTCGGACGGAACAAACGGTTATTGCTGTGCTGCTCGATCACGTGGGCCCCGAGTCCGGCTGCCCGAGATGCAAAAAAGATAGGCGTATACAGGTCAATGGGGATGCCGAGCAGATAATACACCGGCGCTGCATAATAGTCCAGGTTTGGATGCAGTCCTTTTTCTTCTGCAATAAGCTCTTCGCCGCGTACGCACATATCATACAGGTCCATGCGATCCTGCTTTTCCGCGAGTCGGTGCAGCGATTTTTTCATCAACTGGGCGCGCGGGTCCATTTTTTTCATATATACCCTGTGGCCAAATCCCATGATCCGTTCTTTGTTGGCCAGTTTTTCCCGGAAGAGCCGCTCGACTCCGTCCGGGGTGCCGGCTTCCAGCAATAGATGCATAACGGCTTCGTTGGCTCCCCCATGCAAAGGACCTTTCAGAGAAGCTACCGCCCCCGTGAAGGCACCATACATATCGGCCTGGGTGGAAGCAATCACCCGGGCTGCAAAGGTAGAGTTCGGCATTTCATGCTCAATGTAAGCCACAAGAGACTGATCAAACACTTCGGTTTCCAATGCTGTAGGCGTTTTCCCGGTGAGCATGTGAAGCATATTGGCACTAAAAGACATTGAAGGGTCTGGAGAAATTAGCGGTTCATGCTGCTGTGTACGATAGCTGCCCGCCATAATGGCAGGTATAGCACCGAGCAGTTTAACCGCTTTTTCCTGGTTTGCTTCTGGGGAATGGTCATGCATATGCTTCTCGGAGCCGGCAAGCAGGGAAATGCCGGTACGGAGCATATCCATGGCGCTCATCGAAGCAGGAAATAATGAAAAGGAAGAAGTCAGAGATTCGGGCAGTTCGAGCTGTTGATAAAGGCGGTCCTGGAAAGACTCTTTCTCTGCTGCGTTTGGAAGAGAGCCGTAAAGCAGCAAATAAGCAACATCCAAAAAATGACGGTTTTCTGCTAATTCAATCAGGTCGTATCCGCGTATAACAATTTGTTCCTGATCGACATCAAGATAGGAAATCGACGTCTCGGCGGCAATAATACCTTCGAGTCCGGGGCTGTACTCGTTCTCTGCAGACATAGTGGTGCCTCCTTTATTTTTAAAGCGTTTTCAAAAACGGTTAAAAATATAAGCTGTTTCTTTGTATAATTGTATACAATTATTTGGAAAAAGGCAAAACCCTTTTCGACGTGCTGCTAGAAAGAAGAAATATGAAATTCAAGCGTTTCTTTCGTAGAGGCTAAGCTTCTGCGAATATGGGCACGCATGTAATGCTCGGCCGCCGGGCCATCTTTTTGTTCGATAGCAGAGAGGATTTTTTCGTGTTCAGATACTGGAGTGTCGATTGTATAATCAGGGTGCCGGTATCCGCTGAGTCGCCGGTATCTTTCAAGGCGGCTGTTCAGCTGGTTTAAAAACTGAACCGCCGTAGGCGAAGCGTGTTCATATAATAAATGATGGAAGCGGCTGCCATACGTAATGGAAGTGAATCGTTCATCTGCTTCAGCCATATGCAGAAGTGCTTCTTTCATAGCTGCTACAGCCTCAGAGGATGCCCGCATGGCAGCTTCTTTAGCCACAAGTCCTTCGAGCGCTTCCCGGACGGCAAAAATATCGACGGCTTCTTCAATGCTGAGCGCCTGGACTTCCATACGTCCATTCGCTTTTTTTACAATTAATCCTTCGAGCTCGAGACGGTAGAGCGCCTGACGGAGCGGCGTACGGCTTACTGCGATTTCTTCAGTTAACTGTTCCTCGCGAAGCGCCTGCCCTGGAGAATAATGAAATTCAATAATGTTTTGCTTTAAAGCCTCGTAAGCTAAATCGCTTACGGATACACGGCGTCTCTGCACAAGTCACCGCTCCCTTCGGTTTGATTTTGTCTATTATAGCAAAAAAGAGACCGGCACTGGGCCGATCTCTTTATTCAGTATTCTTCTCCGACTGTGGTGCGACCCGGAAGGCACGGAAGGTGTACGTAAACATTGCAAGGGCGAACAGAGAAATCAGGGTCAGGGCGAGATAAACATTAGAATAAATGGCACTGCTGCCTCCGGAAGCAAACGGGTTCAACGAAGTGGTTACGCCCTGAATTTCCAGCACAGCTCCAAAGATTGCGCTGCTGAAGGCTCCAGCCATAAAGTTCATCAGGTTGAACATGCCAATGCCGACGCCTGTTTCATTTTCTTTAAGAACAGAAGACAAAATATTGGCGGTCGAGCTCTGGATAAGAGGAAAGCCTATATAGGCGATGATTAGAACAACAGAGACAGCGACCGCGGAAACGCCGGCAAACCCGGAAAGCAGTATTGTTCCAAAAGCAATGAAAATCAGGGCGGCGATAACGACTACTTTTGGGCCGTGACGGTCTGCAAGGTCGCCCCCGGTGCGTCCGAGAAAGCCGGCAAGTATTGCTCCCGGAAAGATAACAAGGCCGATCTGCGTAGTGGAAAGTTCATACAGCTCTCTAGTCATAAGCGGAATGATAAACAAAAGTCCGAACATGCTGCACACTCCGAGAAAGCTCGTCAAAATGGTGACGGTATAATATTTGTTTTTCAACAGGGACGGGCGGATGAAAGGATCATCCGCTTTCGCCGTCCGAACAGAGAAAACAGCCATAAAGACAATAAACATAAATAGAAAGATCCATTGAAGAGTAGTCACAAACAGTAAAATTCCGGCGATGGCTGCTCCGAAAAGCGCGGCTCCTAAATAATCGATAAACCCGGAGCGTTTTTCTTCATCCGGCAGCCATTTTCTGAGAAAAGGCAGGGCTAAAAGCGATAGAATAGAGAATAAAAACAAATAACGCCAGCTGAGCCATCCTCCGAGCAGCCCGCCAACAATTGGCCCCACGCCGGAAGCGAAGGCTACTGTAGAAGAAATCAGACCAAAGACGCGGCCTTTATCCTCCGGGAAAAAGCGGGCAGGTATCACAAACCCGAGTGCGGGAATGGTTGCTCCGCCTGCCGCCTGAAGCACCCGGGCGACGAGAAGCATGACAAAGCTTTGAGAAAAAAGGCCGAGCGTTGCACCGGCGGCAAAAAGGATGATGCCAAAGGTAAGCAGAGCTTTAATGGAATAAAAGTCTGCTAATTTTCCATACATCAAGGCCCCGATAGCGTAGACCATAATGTACGAGGTAAGCACCCAGCTGACCTGGGAGGAAGGAATGCCGAAATACGACTGGATATCCGGAATAGCTACGTTAAACATGGTGCCGTTCATAACTGCGATGGTTAAAATCAAAGCTACCAGAAAAATAAGCTTCTTTTTCTGAGCCGGGCCGACGTGTAAAGACTCATTCGTCATAAAATTTCACGCTTTCTATTATTAGTTTCAGGGAAGTTGTTTTTGTATGGAACTATCATATATTAACTGAAACAAAACCTGGAAACAAATATAATGAACGAGGATGTCCAGACACTTCGACGAATCACAAAGTCGTCATTCTCGTCTTTAAGATTATGTGATAATATAAAGTGGTGGATTTGTGTATATGAAAAATTACTGGGAAGTGTATCTCAGCTGACTTTTACTGTGTTTTAAAGACTTATTACATAGAGTACGGCTATAAATGGCAGGTCTGCACCGAGCAGAATATAGAAAAATTAGAATAGGAGAGTCTCACTGTGTATATAGATATAGATGGGATTAACGTGAACTACCATGTTTCCGGCGAAGGGGAGGATGTCGTCTTATTACATGGATGGGGCGCAAACATTCAAGCATTTGCCCCGGTGCATCAATCGCTGGAAAAGAACTTCCGGGTCTGGTCTATTGATTTTCCAGGCTTTGGTCAAAGCGGAGAGCCGCCCGAATCCTGGACGGTCGGTGACTACACTGAAATGCTGAAAAAATGGCTGCAGAAAACCGGTATAGAGAACCCGATTCTCATCGGCCACTCCTTCGGAGGCCGGGTTTCGATTAAGTACGCAGCGGCGGGCAATCCGGTGAAAAAAATTATTTTGGTGGACAGCGCGGGTGTTAAGCCAAAACGAAAGCTGAAATATTACGTAAAAGTATATACGTATAAAACCTTTAAAAAGCTGCTGAAGCTGCCGGGATTAAAAAATCGTGAGCAGGAAATTCTAAACAAGGTCAAAGGCCGGGTCGGATCGGCAGATTACCAAAATGTTTCCGGGGTGATGCAGCAGACTATGGTGAAGGTCGTCAATGAAGACCTGCAGCACCATTTTGAGCATGTTACGTCTCCAGTACTGCTCGTATGGGGAGAAAATGACGAGGCCACTCCTGTATCGGACGCCAGGATCATGGAGCAGAAAATGCCAAATGCGGGCCTTGTCGTGCTGCGCGGGGCCGGCCATTATTCGTACATTGACAATTTAAATGAGTTTTTAATCATCATTGATCACTTTTTAAGAAACGAAAATCAGGAGGCCGCACAGCATGATTAACACTATATTAGCAATTCTATACCTTGCGGCTTGGGCTTTTTACACGGTGCGCTTTACGAAACGGAGCACACATATGCTTCAGCAGAATTCCTACAAGAACGAGCGCTTCTGGGGATGGATTAAAGGGCACGCTTCGAGAGCATTTCCGATCCGGAACACGATCGGCCTTGTAGCTGTTGTGCCGTTTCTTTTCGGAGCAGAAGCATTAGGGCTGATTATTGGCTTCCTTTATTTTCTTTTTATGGCCCTGACCATGCCGCAGCTGCAGGAGAAAAAGGCACTGGTAATCACGGCGCGGGTGAAGCGGTTGTTTATCACCATCAGTGTTCTTTTTGCGCTGTTTACTGCAGCAGGGCTTCTGCTGGGTAACACGGCTTTATTTTATACGTTTGGGTGGCTCGTGTTTTTAACAGTCATTGCGACGATTCTTACGTATTTTATTACAATGGGCGCAAACTATATTAATTATCCAATGGAACGGAAAATCAGTCAGCACTACGTCAATGATGCAGAACGAATTATTAAATCGATGCCGGATCTTGAAGTTATAGGCATCACGGGAAGCTACGGGAAAACAAGCACGAAGCATATGCTTGAAACAGTTCTTTCCTCTGAATTTAATACGCTCATGACACCGGAAAGCTACAATACACCGATGGGTGTGACGAAAACGATCCGTACGATGCTGAAGCCCTACCATGAAATCTTTATTGCTGAAATGGGCGCGAAAAGGCCGGGAGACATCGAAGAAATCTGTGACATTGTGCACCAGCGGTACGGCGTTTTAACGGCGGTAGGCGAGCAGCACCTCGAAACATTCAAAACGCTCGATAATATCAAAAAAACCAAATTTGAAATTGTCGAAACGCTTCCGCAGGAAGGTACTGCCTTTGTAAATAAAGACGATGAAAACATTATGAGCTACGAGCAGCAGAATCAATGCCGTACGATTTACTACGGCATCGATGCCGAAGATCTGCACTACCGGGCCAAAAATATTGGATACTCTTCCAAAGGGACGTCGTTTACCGTGGTAAAATACGACGGCACCACTGCAGAGATTCAGACCAAACTGCTCGGCCGCCATAATATTTATAATATTTTAGCTGCTGTGGCCATTGGGTCCGAGAAGGGCATCTCGTTTGAAAAAATAGCGAGAGCGCTGCGGAAGGCACAGCCGGTGGAACACCGTCTGGAGCTTAAGAAAACGAACGGGAACATTACGATTGTTGATGACAGCTTTAACTCCAATCCGGTTGGCTCTAAGATGGCTATGGAAGTATTGAGTCATATGCCGGAATACAAAATTGCCATAACACCGGGAATGGTTGAGCTTGGGGAAAAAGAATACGAATTAAATAAAGCGCTCGGTACTTACATGGCAGATGCGTGTGATTTCATTATTTTGGTCGGGAAGAAACAGACTGTACCGCTTCAGGACGGATTAAAAGAAAAAAATTATCCGGAAGAGCAGCTGTACGTTGCCTCAGATCTTCAGGACGCTTTGGCAAAAATGAACGAAATTGCCACCCGGCCATCTGTGGTACTGCTTGAAAATGACCTTCCGGATTCATTCAACGAGTAAAGACATGGGGAGTGGAATAATATGAAAACGAGAATAGGAGTATTTTTCGGCGGCATTTCTGTCGAACACGAGGTTTCTGTCATTTCAGCTGTACAGGCTATGGAATCCATGGATGAAGACCGTTACGAAATTGTTCCGATTTATATCAATAAAGAACGAAAATGGTATACCGGCGATATTTTAAGAGACATTGAAGCCTACAAAGATATGTCGAAATTATTGAACGAGGCTCAGCAGGTGCTGATTACGTACGGAGAAGAAGACAATGTTGTCCTTCAGAAAAAGCCCGCACCTAAATTTGGTAAAAAAGAAGTGGCAGCCATTGATGTTGCTTTTCCAATTGTTCACGGAACGTTCGGCGAAGACGGAGCGCTTCAGGGGCTGTTTGAGCTTTACGGCCTGCCTTACGTCGGCTGCGACGTAGCCTCTTCGGCCGTAGGCATGGATAAGGTGATGATGAAACAGATTTTAAGAGACTCCCGTCTGCCAGTACTAAATGATGTCTGGTTCTACAGCAACCACTGGGCAGAGGATACCGAAAGTGTCATTGCTATGATTGAAGAAAGTGTGCCTTATCCGGTAATTGTAAAGCCGGCTAACCTTGGTTCAAGCGTCGGTATCGGCACAGCAAAAAATCGGGAAGAACTGGAGCAGGCGGTGGAAGAAGCCACTGAATTCGCAGGGAAAATTCTCGTGGAAAAAATGCTTGAAGGTATGACAGAGGTGAACTGCTCTGTTGTTGGCGACTACGAGGACGTAGAAGCATCAGTGATTGAAAAGGTGCTCAAAACAGATGAAATATTGAGCTATAAAGACAAATATCAGGGCGGTAAAAACGGTAGTTCATCCAAGGGGATGGAAGCGACAGATCGGGAAATCCCGGCGCCCATCACAGAGGAAAAAGCAGGCGAAGTACGGGAGCTGGCCAAGGATACGTTCCAAATTCTCGGCTGCAGCGGCGTCTCCCGAATCGATTTCCTGATTGAGGACAGCACCGAAACAGTATTTGTAAATGAAATCAATACGATCCCGGGCTCGCTTTCCTTCTATCTATGGGATCCGGCTGGGAAAAGCTACAGCGAATTGATTCACCAGTTAATTCAATTGGCATTAAAGCGGAAACGGGAAAGAGAAAGACTGACGTTTTCAATCGATTCCAACCTGTTTTCTCTTCAAAGCGGCCAGGGAAGTAAAGGCGGCACAAAAACAGGCTCTGCATCCAATCGACAATAATTGTTCAGCCGGCCTGTGATGACAGGCCGGCTTTTTATATGCTGACAAAGCAAAATATAAAAATATCAAACTTTTTTGAATATAGTAATTTGGTTGCAAGAGAGGAAAAAATGCTTTAGAATACTTTATTGTAGCAATGAAAGAAAACTTTAATTCAGCTTACGGCCCGTTGGTCAAGTGGTTAAGACACCGCCCTTTCACGGCGGTAACACGGGTTCGAATCCCGTACGGGTCACCATACATAAAGCTGCTTTTGCCGAAAGGCATGTAGTGAGTTTTCCACGCGCCGGTCTAGCTCAATTGGTAGAGCAACTGACTTGTAATCAGTAGGTTGGGGGTTCAAGTCCTCTGGCCGGCACCACGTGGAGGGGTAGCGAAGTTGGCCAAACGCGGCGGACTGTAAATCCGCTCCTTCGGGTTCGGCGGTTCGAATCCGTCCCCCTCCACCATTAATACGAGCCATTAGCTCAGTTGGTAGAGCATCTGACTTTTAATCAGAGGGTCGGAGGTTCGAATCCTCCATGGCTCACCATTGTAATTATCCATGCTTTGAACTGCGGAAGTAGTTCAGTGGTAGAACACCACCTTGCCAAGGTGGGGGTCGCGGGTTCGAATCCCGTCTTCCGCTCCATTATTTGACGAGCAGGATAAGCAGTGATAGTATGAACAGTATTGATTTATATATAGATTATGCGGGTGTAGTTTAGTGGTAAAACCTCAGCCTTCCAAGCTGATGTCGTGGGTTCGATTCCCATCACCCGCTCCATTTTTGTTAAATCAAATATACTCAGGGGGCCTTAGCTCAGCTGGGAGAGCGCCTGCCTTGCACGCAGGAGGTCAGCGGTTCGATCCCGCTAGGCTCCACCAAACAACATGAACGCATTCAGCCTGAAGGGCTGTTTTTTTTATGTCAATTTTAAGGCTTTTAACCCTTCGGGGGTGAATGTCTGAAAGAATCATGGTAGAATACGCGGGCATAGAAAAACTCTTATGCATTTACGAAGAGTGCATAAGAGTTTTACGGGATATAAGCTCATATTTATTTAAAAGAACATCCAGTTCCTTACTTAAAGCCAGGACATCATCCGAAACCAGAGAAGCCGTATGAGTGGAAGTCAGTTGATGGAGTCTGTCTCTTGTTTGTTCTATTTCCTGCCGTAAATATTGTTGAGACAAACGTTCTTCACCTCCTATTTTGTTCATGTTTACATTATTACCCATTTTAACTCATTTTCAAAGGTATTTATGCCATATTTTCCAAAATGTGACTATGGTTCTAGAGGGTGCATAAATAGTAATATGGATAAAGATAGGGGATGAAAACCGTGTTACAATTGGATGAATTGAAAAAATTACCATAGTAAATATGTCTTAAGCAGCCGAAGGCTGTTGAATAAATGAAACGGATAGACTTATTGAACGTATGTATAGTCCCACGAGGTGGAGGTCGCCAAATGGATGCAACAGTGAAACGGCTAGTGAAAGAAGTGAAAAAAGACGGAGATCAGGAAGCTTTTCGGGAATTGGTTGATTTGTATAAGGACAAGGTTTATCAAATCGCCTATCGGATGGTGGGCAATGCCTACGAAGCTCAGGATATGGCTCAGGAAGCATTTTTGAGAGCATATGCCAACATTGAGAGCTATGACGAAAAAAGAAAATTCTCCACCTGGCTTTTCCGTATTACGACAAATCTTTGCATCGATCGTCTCCGTAAGAAAAAGCCGGACTATTCCCTGGACGCAGAAATACCCGGAGCGGAAGGGCTCGATGGATATTCGCAGCTTTCTTCGCCGGACAAGCTGCCGGATGAACAGGTTGTGACAATGGAAATGCAGGAGTGGGTGCAGGAAGGGATATTGAAGCTGCCGCCGAAATACCGGACAGCTATCGTCCTTCGCTACATTGAAGATCTTTCCATTCAGGAAATCAGTGACATACTGGATCTTCCCGAAAATACGGTGAAAACGCATGTGCACAGGGGGCGCGAAGCTTTAAGAAAACATTTGGGAAACACGTGAATGAGGGGGTGGGACCATGGCTTTAAACGAGCGGGAGGAAGAGTATATCCAGCGCTACATTGACGGCGATATGGATGAACGCGAAAAAGAAAAGTTCCATACGTACATCAAAAAAAATCCAGAATGCGCGCACCGTCTCCAGGAATTGAAGCGGACAGTGACAATAGTGCAGGGAGCTTCGCACGTTTGGGCTCCGGAGACTTTTACTGACAGCGTCATGAAAGAACTGCCTAAGAAAAGAAAACGGACAGCCTGGAAAACATGGTCCAGGCAGCATCCTGTGCTGGTTGCAGTTTCCATGTTTATTGTGCTGATGGCTTCAAGTGTGCTTTTTGCCTGGAATGATCAGGCGGGAGCTGAAATGACGGTCACTGGCGACCGGGCGAACGTAAATATTGATTATGATAACAACGCAGTAATCATACCGGAGGATGAAACAGTGCAGGGAGATTTAACCGTTCGAAACGGAGAGGTTGATGTGCATGGGAACGTAAATGGGGATCTTACGGTGATTAATGGGGAGCCGTACATGGCTTCGGCGGGCAGCGTTTCCGGCAATATTGAGGAAGTGGACCAGGTGCTTGAGTGGATCTGGTACCATACGAAACGAATAAGTCAGGAAGCCTGGCATATGGATGACGAAGAAGCGTCATAATACAGGCGTTTATAAAACAGCAGCAGGCTTTCGGCAGAGCGTGCTGCTGTTTGCATATTATTCCGGAGACAAACTGTATAATAAAATTTGCCGAAAATCCAAATAAAGCACGCAGAGAATAGAAGTGATTGTGATATAATATAACCGTTACTTTGCTTACGCGATAGAATCAATTGGAGGAAGTGCCATGTTTGCTGGACAAGATTTCGATTTACTTAACATCATACGAATTGTCGTAGACATATCGCTGGTGGCGTATGTCATTTACAAAGCAATCACGATTATCCGGGGCACTCGGGCCGTCCAGCTGGTAAAAGGCATTGCTGTTATTTTAGCTGTTTGGTTTATAAGCAGTTTTTTTGGTCTGCGGACGCTTCAATGGATTATGGGGAACTCGGTTACATACGGACTGCTTGCAATTATTATCATATTTCAGCCGGAGCTCCGGCGTGCCCTTGAACAGCTCGGCAGGGGAAGGCTCTTCGGGAGAGCTTCTTATGTAGAAGAAGACGAAACGTTAAAAACTATTGATGCCATTATGAAATCAACAAAGTATATGGCGAAAAGGCGTATCGGGGCGCTGATTTCCATCGAACGCGAAACAGGAATGAATGATTATATTGAAACCGGCATTTCCATGGATGCAAACATTACATCAGAGCTGCTGATTAATACTTTTATTCCGAATACTCCGCTTCATGACGGGGCGGTAGTGATGAGAGAGAACAAAATAGCCGCCGCTGCCTGCTACCTTCCTTTGTCAGAAAACCCCTTTATTTCAAAAGAGCTGGGCACAAGGCACCGTGCCGCTCTCGGGGTGAGTGAAGTAACGGACGCACTTACGCTGGCTGTGTCGGAAGAAACCGGCAGCATATCCATTACTAAAAACGGAGATCTTCACCGTGATGTTGATGAGGAAACACTCCGTAAAATGCTTGAAAAGGATTTGATGGCAGAAAACAATTCATCGAGTATCTGGCAGTGGGGAGGGAAAAAAGATGGATAAGCTTTTTGCAAACAAGTGGTTTGTCCGCTTTATCTCTCTTGCTTTTGCCGTGATGCTTTACTTAATTGTGAATATGGATCCTACGGTAAATAATGCCGGGGTCGTGCCGGACGGGGAAGATCAAACATATACAATCGAAGATGTGAACATTACCCCGGAGTACAATGAAGAAGAATATGCTGTTACAAATATGACTGAGAACGCAGATGTTACGCTCGCCGGTTCACAGACGGCTATTATGCTGTTTCGTCTCTCCCGGTCGGACAGTTATGAATTATATTTAGATATGCAGAATCTGGGCGCCGGAACACACAACGTTCAGGTAAGCCACCGGGATTTTCCGACAGACCTGGAAGTGACTCCGTCACCGGAGTACGCGACAGTGACGCTTGAGGAAAAGCAGGAAACGACCTTTCCGCTTGAAACACAAATTTTGAATGAAGAGCAGAATCAAGAGTTTTCTTTTGGGAACCCGACCGTCAGCCCCGAGGAAGTGACGGTGAGCGGGGCCGGAACAATTATCGAACAAATTGACCGGGTGGTTGCCCAGGTGGATGTATCTGAAGCAGATGGGGACATCAATGGAAACTTCCCGATAGTGGCGCTCGATACGGAAGGCAATGAACTGGACGTCAATATAGAACCGCAGGAAGCATCAGTGGAGTTGTCTGCTGATGCTCCTTCAAAAGAGGTGCCTGTGAACGTCGAACGAACGGGAAGTTTGAGTGCAGATACAGCAATTAGTGAAGTCACGGTTTCCGATGAAGCAGTAACTATTTACGGCAGCGAGGAAGCAGTGCAGAGTACAGAAAGCATTAATGCGGCTCTCGACTTGAATGAAATCAGTGAAAGCGGAACGTATGAACTGGATGTACAGCTTCCGGATGGCATCCAGCGGACAAATCCTGAAAATTTAAGTGCATCTGTGACGATAGAGGGGGAAGAACAGGCTACGCTTGAAGATGTGCCTATTTCTATTGTGAATTTGCCTTCAGGGGCATCGACGAGCTGGGTAAACCCTTCGTCAGGGCAAATGGATGTACAAATATATGGAGATGCGGGGGCACTTGAAGGTGTAAGCGCTGAAGATATTACGCTGGAGGCTCTTTGGAGCGGCAGCGGCTCTTCGAATGAAGAGTCCTATATTCTTCCTGTGGAAGCGGGCGGACCGCAAGGAGTGCAGATTTCTCCAGCGAGGGAGAATGTGGAAGTAACCCTTCAGCAGGAAGAAAGCGGAGACGAAACGGAAGAAGAAACAGAGCCGGAAAATGAGGCGCCGGAAGAGCAGCAAAACGAAAATACAGATGACCCCGGAGAGTCTGGTCAAAATGAAGGGGACGGCGGCTCTTCCGGTCAGGATGATTCGACAGAAGGTGCAGAAAACGGAAGCGGATCAAATGAACAGGATACAGAAACAGATCCGCAAACAGATACTGGGGACACAGAAGAAGACGGAACCGGAGACACAGAAGAACCTCCTGCAGAAGATGAAGAGGAAGCTCCTGCGGACGAAAATAATGAAACAGA
The DNA here is from genome assembly GCF_056034365.1 of Marinococcus sp. LNHM5E3-2.1. Lineage (NCBI taxonomy): Bacteria > Bacillati > Bacillota > Bacilli > Caryophanales > Bacillaceae > Marinococcus > Marinococcus sp. LNHM5E3-2.1. The sequence continues at coordinate 173,975 of NZ_JBQLIB010000003.1, read as the reverse complement.
CGAAGAACAGCAGTAAACACCATCAGGGAATTGTGTAAGAATAAAGGAGAGATTTAACCATGGGGAAATATTTTGGTACAGATGGAGTCAGGGGTGTTGCCAATACAGAGCTTACACCGGAGTTTGCTTTCCGGCTTGGGCGTGCGGGCGGCTATTTGTTAACGAAAGATCACGAACAACCAAAAGTGCTAATAGGCAAGGATACACGGATCAGCGGGGAAATGCTTGAAGGGGCGATGGTGGCCGGGCTTCTTTCCATTGGGGTGGAAGTGATGCGCCTGGGAACCATTACCACTCCCGGAGTAGCTTATTTAACCAAGGCAGTCAGTGCTCAGGCAGGAATTATGATTTCTGCTTCGCATAACCCGGTTGCAGATAACGGCATCAAATTTTTCGGAGCAGATGGGTTCAAGCTGAATGACGAGCAGGAAGCGGAAATCGAGCGCTATCTTGAAGGAGACGACCAGATGCCTCGCCCGGTTGGAGGACAGCTTGGAAGCGTCAATGATTATTTTGAAGGCCGTCAGAAGTATCTCCAGTTTTTGAAAAATACAGTCAGTGAGGACTTCTCGAGTCTGCATATTGCTCTCGACTGTGCAAACGGGGCAGCCTCTTCTTTAGCTCCGCATTTAATGGCAGACCTTGAGGCTGATATTTCTACCATTGGAAACAACCCGGACGGAATTAATATTAACGAGGGTGTCGGCTCCACACATCCGGAAGCTCTGGCTGCTTTCGTTGTTGAAAAAGGCGCGGACCTCGGTCTTGCCTTTGACGGCGACGCGGACCGGCTGATTGCTGTAGATGAGAATGGCGATATTGTTGATGGGGACCAGATTATGTATATTTGCGGCAAGCATCTGAAGCAGGAGCTGATGCTGAATAAAAACACGGTAGTAACGACGATTATGAGCAACATCGGCCTGCATAAAGCTCTTCGGGAGGTTGATGTTGAAACGGTGCAGACAAAGGTGGGTGACCGTCACGTCATGGAAGAAATGCGGGCAAACGGATACAGCCTGGGCGGAGAACAATCCGGGCACCTGATTTTCCTTGATTTAACCACCACAGGAGATGGAATGCTGAGCGCATTGCAGCTCGTGGATATGGTGAAGAAATCAGGCAAAAAATTATCGGAGCTTGCCGCTGAAATGCCGAGGTTTCCACAAAAGCTGGTTAATGTCCGCGTAACGGATAAATACGAGGTGGAAAATAATCCAAAGGTTAAAGAAGTGATAGACCGGATTGAAGCTGAAACCGGGGACAAAGGAAGAATTCTTGTGCGTCCTTCCGGCACCGAGCCGCTCGTCCGGGTGATGGCGGAGGCTGAAACAGAAGAGCTGTGCAACAATTACGTAAAAGAAATTGCTGACGTAGTCCAGGCAGAAATGGGCTTGGATAAATAATTATAATGCGCCGGGGCCGCCCCCGGTGTTTTTTTACGTTTAAAACAAATTAATTCCGGCAACGTTGATATGGGGACGTAACTTTTTTATGCAGATTGCGACTAATATTAAGTGTTTCTTAAAAATAGGAAATATACATATTTGCATGAAAAAATTTCACAATTTCACAATTGATTACAGCAAGCAGATAGCGTATTATTATGTATAAATCTAGTGAAGAAAGGAGCAGGAGTAAAGTTTCATTATTGAAAGCGCTTGGACTGTTTTGGAACGAACAACAAAACAGTTGACGAGGTGGAGGTTTATCGAGTAATCGGCGGATGCCTCCCGGCTGCATGTCTCAGCTGAAAGTACTGGCTCAAATCATGAAGGCGACTTCGTGGCTAAAGGCCAGGACACAGGCATAAAACTGGTAAATAGAATTGTGAATGAGCACCCGTGAAGATAACATCAATAAAAAATTAAACGAGACGAGTGGGGCATCAGTAAATGTCCCGCGACATATGCTTATGCCCCGCCGATTATTAGGAGGGTATCCACGTATGTGTGGAATTGTAGGGTATATTGGAAATGAGCAGGCGTCGGACATTTTGTTAAAGGGACTTCATAAACTCGAGTACCGGGGGTATGATTCTGCAGGTATAGCGGTAGTGGACAACGACGGAGTTAGTGTATACAAGGAAAAAGGGCGTATTGCCGCTCTTGAAGAAACGGTAAACGGCCAGGCTTCCGGAACGATAGGCATCGGCCACACGCGCTGGGCGACACACGGAGCACCGAGCCGGGACAATGCGCACCCGCATCAAAGCATCAGCGGCCGCTTTACGCTTGTACACAATGGTGTCATTGAGAACTATCAGCAGCTTCAGCAGCATTACCTTGACAGAGTGTCTCTTCGCAGCCAGACTGATACGGAAATTATCGTGCAGCTTGTAGAGAAGTTCAGCCAGGAAGGGCTCAAAACAGAAGCTGCCTTCCGGCGTACTTTGGCTCTTCTAAAAGGATCCTACGCTTTGGCATTAATCGACAACGATGATGAAGAAACCATCTATGTCGGAAAAAATAAGAGCCCGCTCCTCGTTGGTTTAGGAGAAGGGAAAAACGTTATTGCTTCGGATGCGATGGCAATGCTTCATACGACGAAGCAGTTTATTGAAATTATGGATGAAGAAGTCGTTATTGTGACGCGTGACTCTGTTCAGGTAAAAGACCTGGAAGGAACCGTTCAGACTCGCGAGCCTTTTGTGACAGACATTGATGAGTCCGATACAGAAAAGGGCACGTACGACCATTTTATGTTAAAAGAAATTGATGAGCAGCCGTTTGTTATTCGCAACATCATCCAGAAATACCAGGATGAAGATGGAGACATTAAGCTTGAAGAAGATATTCGTGCGGCGATCAATCATTCGGACCGTATTTATATTCTGGCAGCAGGTACAAGCTATCATGCCGGGCTTGTAGGTAAGGAAATGATCGAGAAAATTGGGCAGAAGCCGGTGGAAGTACACATTGCGAGCGAGTTTTTGTATAACCAGCCGCTTCTTTCTGAAAATCCGTTGTTTATCTTTATCTCCCAAAGCGGGGAAACCGCAGACAGCCGTGGTGTGCTTGTAAACGTGAAAAAACAGGGGCATCCGTCAATCACAATTACGAACGTTCCTGGATCGACGCTCTCCCGGGAGGCAGACTTTACGCTTCATACGTATGCCGGTCCTGAAATTGCAGTTGCTTCAACGAAAGCATACACTGCGCAGATGGCTGTAATGTCGATCCTTGCTATGGACATTGCCCGTGCCCGCGGTATTGAATCTGACTTCAATGCTATTCAGCAGCTGGGGCTCGCGGCCAACGCCATGGAGACTCTTTGTGACCAAAAAGATGTTATGGAAGGCATTGCGAAAGAATACTTGAGTGAAACCCGCAACTGCTTCTTCATCGGCCGCGCGCTCGACTATCACGTTGTGCTTGAAGGTGCATTAAAGCTGAAAGAAATTTCGTATATTCAGGCTGAAGGGTTTGCCGGCGGCGAGCTGAAGCACGGCACAATTGCGTTAATTGAAGAAGGCACGCCGGTCATTGCAGTAACGACGCAGAACCACGTGAACCTAAACACGCGTGGCAACCTGCAGGAAGTGGTGGCCCGCGGCGCGAAACCGTGCGTTATTGCTTCGGAAACCAATCAGCAGGAAGGCGATAATATTGTGCTTCCGGATATGCATGAAGTGATGACTCCGATCGTTTCGGTCATTCCAATGCAGCTTATTTCTTACTACGCAGCGATGCACCGCGGCTGCGATGTAGACAAACCGCGCAACCTGGCAAAAAGCGTAACTGTCGAATAGCTAAAAGTTTGGCAGGATAGCAAATATACACTAAGCGCCCATTGGACGACATCCAATGGGCCTTTTTTTAAAGGAAATGCTGAATAACACAGAAAAACAAACGGTAATGTGAGTCTGAATCAACCTAGGCTGAAATAACTATAATTTATAGGAAATTTTACTGGTATTAGGTATAATAAGGAAGATATATTGTACTTAACCGCTGCTATTGAAGTGATGTACAAAAATGGGAAAACAATATACTGCTGTGAAAATATCATATTCAGGGGGAAAGACTGTGGAAATAGCTTCGATACTGCCGGTTGTTGGTACCGCTTTTGGTTTTATATTAGTTGCCTCCTGCATTATTTTACTGATCGCAGTACAAAGAAAAATCGTCGTTTCTTTGATGGCAGCCGGCCTCCTTATAGGCGGATCCAGTATGTACTACTTAATTCAGCAGGACAGTAAGGTTTATCTCGAAAAGGTCTCATTGGGCTCTGCAGAAGAAACGGCTGAGTCAGGGGCGGCAGATCTTCGTCAAATAAGAAGTGAAAAAGAAAACGTTAAAACTGCTGCTGTAGAATCAGGGGCTTTGAATAGCTCCGAGGTGAACGAAGCCTACGAACAGGAAATCTTAAAAGAAATGGAATACATCAGCATTCAGCTTTCTTCAACTACAGAAGCGCTGAAAGCGTTGAATCAAAATAAAAATTCAGACTATTGGCACCGGGCGAATGAAGAATTATTATCTCTCGACGGAGCTTTAAACAAAGCACAAGAGATCGTTTACGAGCCTCAGGGCTATGAAAAATTTCACTCGGCCTATCAGTATACGTTGACAGAGCTGTTGGACTATTCAGATCAGCTGAGTTTTGCAGCTGAAGAGTATTATTACGACCAGGATGCAGATTTGCTTGAGTACTACATGTTAAACCGGGAGTTTCCCGAAAATGTGAAAGAGGCATTTGATATAATAGAGGACGAAGAAGAGGTTTTTCAGCATGAGAATTTGAATGAAGAAATAGACATTCTTTTTCCCGAAAGATAATAGCGGCTGGTGAAACTAAAAGTCTCTGCGGACGATATAGTAAATTTTTATTAAGTACATCGAGATGAGGGTGAAGCGGTTGTCGTATTTGTTTTTACTTATTGGTTTTGCGCTATTGATTAAAGGAGCCGACTTTTTTGTGGACGGTGCCTCGAAAATTGCCGGTAATTTAAAAGTGTCCCCGCTTTTAATCGGGCTGACGATTGTTGCCTTTGGCACAAGCTCTCCGGAAGCGACGGTGAGTGTACTTGCTGCTTTGGACGGAAACGCTGGCGTCGCCCTTGGTAACGTAATTGGAAGCAATATCTTTAACATTACGCTGGTGATTGGCGTTACTGCTTTAATCGCCCCCCTCGCTGTCGAGAATGAAACAGTGAGAAAAGAAATTCCTTTCACACTGCTTGCAGGGGTCGCGCTTCTTATTCTAATGAGTGACACTGCCCTTCAGGCACTTAGTGAAAATGTCATTACACGCAGTGATGGTTTTGTGTTCCTGCTGTTTTTTACCGTGTTTTTATATTATATATTTGAAGTTGCCAGAAGAAACCGGGCTGCTCAGACAGTTGACCAAACGATCTCCCCAATTGCCCCGTGGACAAAAAATATACTGCTGACGGTCGGCGGACTTGCAGCCATCATTTTTGGCGGGGACCTGGTGGTCGACAGCGCGACTGAAATTGCGCTTGCGTTTGGTATGAGCGAAACACTGGTCGGTCTTACGATCGTTGCCATTGGGACTTCTTTGCCGGAGTTGATTACATCGATTACAGCGGCGTTTAAAAAAGAAACAGACATAGCGATCGGTAATATTGTCGGAAGCAATATTTTTAATATTTTCTTTGTACTCGGCGCTGCCTCCGTGATCTCTCCACTTGCTGTAGAAAGCAAAATTTTTATGGACATTTCGCTTATGATTATCCTGACAGTGTTGCTGCTCGTTTTTTCGAGAACCAATTTCAGGATTGGCCGCCGGGAGGGAGCGGTACTTGCAGCTGCGTATATTATTTACCTGATTTATATTATTCTTCGAAACTAAATATAATTGTTGAACTGCCTGGAAGTTCCGGGCAGTTTTTTGATGTCATTTCCAGGTGCATCTGGTTACACATGTTTACTATTTCCTGTCAGCAGGTAACTAAAAGAAGTATTACCTTAACAATGAAAAGGAGCACTGATATAGATGGATATTAATAAACAGCAGCTGGGTGGACAGCCGAAGCAAAGCCAGCCGGAACAGCCGGGCATTGAATCAGAGATGACCCCATTGCCAATCCAGCCTCTCGATTACAAAGGGAGCGGAAAGCTTACAGACCGGGTGGCATTGATCACCGGTGGGGACAGCGGTATCGGCCGCGCAGTGGCGATTGCCTATGCAAAGGAAGGCGCCCATGTAGTGATTAATTATCTGGAGGAAGAGCAGAGTGACGCCGATGAAACGAAAAAACTGATTGAGAACGAAGGCGTGCAGGCCTTGCTTCTGCCCGGCGATGTTTCGGAGGAAGAGACGTGCAAATCGTTGATTGAAAAGACATTGGATAAATTCGGCAAACTCGATATTCTTGTAAATAATTCTGCGATTCAATTTCCAACGAGCGATTTGCAGGACATTTCGCTGGAACAATGGGATAAAACGTTCAAAACCAATGTATATTCAGTCTTTCATATGACCAAGTTTGCGATTCCTCATTTAAAAGAAGGAAGCTCTATCATTAACACTACCTCCATTAATCCATACACGGGCAACCCGAACCTTATTGATTACACCTCCACCAAAGGTGCCATTAACGGCTTTACCCGAAGTATGGCAGCCAACCTTGTCGGTAAAGGTATCCGGGTGAATATGGTAGCGCCGGGGCCAATCTGGACGCCGCTGATCCCGTCTACATTCGACGAAGATTCGGTGGCGGAATTCGGAACCTCAGCCCCGATGGGACGTCCGGGCCAGCCGTCGGAACTGATGGGTCCTTATGTGCTGCTTGCGTCGGATGAAGGCTCCTATATGACCGGCCAGTGCATTCATGTGAACGGCGGAATGTACACATCATCTTAAGAGAATCAGGAGGAACCGCATGAAGCTGAGTGATTTAACAGAAATTGAAGTTCAGAGAAAAGTAAATGACTACTTCCGGTTGGCAGATATTAAGCTGAAAGATGAAGAAATACGGAAGATTCAGATTAATGATTTCGGTCTCGGGCGCCTGGACGAACTGGGTCTGCAGCTGTTCGTGTATATTAATACGGACCGGTACTGCGCTAAAGAATGGGTGCTCTTTCCGCGCCAGACGTGTCCGGAGCATCTTCATCCGCCAGTAGAATCAGGAGATCCGGGAAAGCAGGAAACATTTCGCTGTAAATTTGGCACCGTTTATTTGTATGTAGAAGGAGAAGCGACTCCAAATCCAAAGGCGAAGCCCCCGGAACAGGACAGAGATCAGTTTACAGCAGCCCGCGAAGTAATACTAACAGCAGGGGATCAATACACGATCCCTCCAAATACAAAGCATTGGTTCCAGGCAGGAGAAGAGGGAGCCGTAACCGCGGAGTACTCCTCGACGAGCACTGATGAGCATGATATTTTCACGCATAAAGATATTTAATCGAATGCCTCATTCATCCCTTCAGCCGTATTGGCTGGAGGTTTTTAATTATCCATAAAAATCCATTTTCCCTATAAACTATGCGGTGGTTATTACGATAATAATAGTAAGACATTAGTTTAAGGAGGAAAATGGTGAAAAGATTAATACAAAAGCTTAAGCTTGGCACGAAGCTGAACATAATTATGGCTGCAGTTCTGATTGGTTTTTCTATTGTGATTGGTTTTATTACGTTTGATCAGATAAAAAAGGGTGTGGAAGAAACAGCTGTAGAAAAAGCGGTTTCCGATTTAAATTTAGGCTATGAATACATAAACAGTGAATATCCCGGCGAGTGGCGTATTGAAGATGGGAATTTAATGAAAGGGGAAACGACCATCAGCGGAAACACCGGTATTGTTGATTTCATCGGGGAAATGACCGGGGGGACCGTAACTATTTTCATGAATGACACACGTGTAACGACAAACGTGATGCTTGACGGAGAGCGTGCTGTCGGAACGCAGGCTTCAGATGAAGTGGTGGAAACGGTGCTGCAGGATGAAGCAATGTATACAGGAGAAGCAGACGTAGTGGGCACGAGCTATCAAACAGCGTATGAGCCCATTTACAATGAAGCGGGAGAGCCTATCGGCATGTGGTATGTAGGTGCTTCGCAGGAAATACTTGATGAAATTACCGGCAACGCCCTCATTACCTTTTTAATTGTTTTAATGATCACCGGCATCGCAGCGATTGGGGGCGTATTTTTATTTTCACGCAGGGTATCCAAAAGACTTGGACGAGTGACCGGCGCCCTGACAGCAGCGGGGCAGGGAGATTTCACCACAGAGCTTTCAGACCCTTCAGATGATGAAATAGGCCGACTGACAGCAGGATACAATCAAATGCGGGAAAATTTAAGCGCGCTTGTAAAACAAATTTTAGATACTTCTGAGCAGGTAGCGGCTTCCTCTGAGCAGTTTAGTGCGAGTGCGGAGGAAACAAGCTCGGCCGCGGACGAAGTGTCCCGTGCGGTCCAGGAAGTATCCAGCGGGGCAGAAAACCAGGCCCGGAGCATGGGAGAAACAAAATCACTGGTCGCCGAAATTTCCGGCGGCATGGATCGTATATCAGGAAATATCCATGCAATTAATGAATCATCGTCGATAAATGTCGAAACGGCGGAGAACGGCTCGCGGGTTATACAACAGACGCTTGGGCAGATGTCATTGATTCAGGACAAAACAAACTATACTGCGACGTTTATTCATCAATTGGAAAACAAGTCCGGCCAGATAAATGATATTATTTCGCTGATCACCAATATCGCCAATCAGACCAACCTCCTTGCGTTAAACGCAGCTATTGAAGCTGCACGCGCCGGGGAAAGCGGCCAGGGGTTTGCAGTAGTAGCTGAAGAAGTGCGGAAGCTTGCGGAGCAGTCCGGCAGTTCCGCGAGTCAGATTGGCTCGCTTATTAAAGATATCCAGGCAGACATCCAGGAATCGGTCACATCGATGGAGGATGGGAAAGAAGCCGTAGAAGGAGGAATCCGTCAGGTAAAAGAGGCGGAGAGTGCCTTCCAGTCGATTTCAGTGTCAACTAAAGACATCGCGGTTCAGCTCGAGGAATCCTCAGCAGCTGTAGAGCAGATGACGGCCCGGGCAGAAGCATTGATGCATTCTGTCCAGGCTGTCGCTGATATCGCCGACCAGTCCATGGAGCACACGCAGAATGTTGCTGCCTCCTCTGAAGAGCAGAACGCTTCCATGCAGGAGATATCATCTGCATCAAGCACCCTTGCACATATGGCAGAAGAGCTTGGGCAGTCCGTACGCTCATTCAAGGTTTAAGATCAGCAAAAGAAGCACCGGAAGCCCAGGGCTCCGGTGCTTTTACGCATTCTCATAAGCCCTTTCAAGAGAGCGAATATTTAACTTTTTCATCCGGAGCATTACCTTCATGACGTTCGCTGCTTTGGCAGGGTCAGTGTCGGTTAAATATTTGCTTAGTATTTCAGGAACAACCTGCCAGGAAACGCCGTATTTATCTTTCAGCCAGCCGCACACCTGCGCCTTTTCATCACCTCCGGCGGAAAGGTGCTCCCAGTAATAATCCACTTCTTCCTGGTTGCTGCAGTTGACGATAAAAGAAATTGATTCATCAAATGTAAATGGCTGGTCCCCGCCGTTTAAAGCAATGAATTCCTGGTCTGCCAGAGCGAATTCAATTGTCAGAACGGTGCCTTCGGGCATACCGTGAATGTCATATCCTTCCTTTCCATAACGCGCCACCCTTTTTATTCTGGAATCAGGAAAAATACCGGTGTAGAAGTCCACCGCTTCCTCAGCATTATTGCTGAACCAAAGATTGGGCGTGATTTTTTGGATTTGAGTCATCAGCTTTCGCCTCCTTATACGTAAATCATACCGTACCCCTCGAGGGAGTATTTCTTCTCGATTGCTTTGTTAAAAGCAGTACAGAAAGAGGGGTGTCAGAAAATATAGCAGGGGAGTTGAAGGCGGCTGTCCTTTTGGATAAAATAAGTAATAATTAGTCACTGTATAACCCTGTTAATATGGTACGGGGGTCTCTACCAGGAACCGTAAAATCCTGATTACAAAGAAAATGCTCCGGCATGTCTTTGTGATCAGGATTTTTTTATTGCCGGATCCGGGACTTTTTTTCAAAAAACAAAATGGAGAGGAGCAAAAATGAAAACTACAAAAGAAATGCTGAAAAACCGTATAGCAGTAGCCGGAGGACAAAAGCCTGCAGACACAGTCGTCAGAAACGCATCGATCGTGAATGTGTTTACAGGTGAAATGATGGAGGGAGACGTGGCCATCGTTGACGGGTACTTTGCAGGCATCGGTTCCTATGATGGACAGGAAGTAATTGATGCGAAGGGGAAAATAATGATTCCTGGTATGATTGATGGTCATGTCCACATTGAAAGCTCCCTTCTGACCCCCCGGGAATTTGGAAATGTCGTGCTCTCCCACGGTGTGACTGCGGTAGTGACCGACCCGCACGAAATTGCCAATGTGGCTGGTGCTAGTGGCATTGAGTACATGATAGAAGACGCTGCGCGCACGGAGCTTGATATGTTTGTGATGCTTCCTTCATGTGTCCCGGCAGCACCGTTTGAAAGCAACGGAGCGATCCTGGAAGCAGAGCACCTCCTGCCATTTATCAACAACCCCGAGGTGCTGGGTCTGGCCGAGGTTATGGACTTCCCGGCTGTGGCAGAAGGAAAGGATGCAATGATGGAGAAGCTGCTTATTGGTGCTGCAGAAGGAAAGGCCATAGATGGTCACGCCGCCGGACTTACGGCCGAAGGCCTCAATGTTTTTATGGCTGCAGGCATTCGCACAGACCATGAAAGTGTTACAGCTGCAGAAGCAAAAAAGCGTCTCGATCTTGGAATGTATCTAATGATCCGGGAGGGGACCGTCGCTAAAGATTTAGACGCGCTGTTTCCAGCAATTACGGCAAGGAACGCGAGAAGGTGCCTGTTTGTTACCGACGATAAGCTGGTGGATGATTTAGTGGAGGAGGGGAGTGTGGACCATATTGTGAGGCGTGCAGTCCGTAAAGGGCTTGATCCTGTGACGGCTGTGCAGATGGTGACATTAAACGCCGCTGAATGCTTCGGTCTTCAACACCTCGGAGCGGTAGCACCGGGGTATCAGGCTGACTTTGTGCTGCTGGATGATCTTGAAGGATTCAATATCCATAATGTATACAAAAAAGGGCGTGTGGTTAGTGCGAACGTCCGGCCACTGGAAGAAACGGAGCGAGGGGCTTCTGCAGCATCGCTTCCGGGAATAAATACAGGTGAAGTAAAAGCTAATCATCTCGCTCTGCCGCTTGCTTCGGATTTTTGTCGTTTAATCGAAATTGTACCAAACAGTATAGTGACTAAAGAGCGTAAGGAACAAGTAACTGTGGAAGACGATCATTTTTGTATTTCTACTGAGGCAGACCAGCTGAAAATAGCAGTCATAGAAAGACACACTGCCAGCGAAAATATCGGTGTTGGTATTGTTAAAGGGCTCGATCTTAAATCCGGAGCGATTGCGACCACCATTTCCCATGATTCTCACAATATTATTGCCGCCGGCACGTCAGATAAAGACATTTTGGCGGCTGTCAGACATGTGATAGAGTCAAATGGAGGAATGGCTGTAGTGCAGGAAGAACAAGTATCAGCTTCGCTCCCGCTTTCTGTCGCGGGCTTAATGGCAGAAGAACCGTGGGAGGAGGTATATGAACGGCTGAACCTGTTGAATCAGGCTCTTGATTCTCTCGGGGCGCCGCGGGATTTCGATCCATTTCTGACTCTCTCCTTTTTAGCTCTCCCGGTGATTCCGGAGCTGAAAATGACGGCAAAAGGATTGTTTGATTTCCGCTCATTTTCACACGTGAAGGTGGAGGCTGAGCATTCATAAACTGAAACGGAGGAGGTATACATGCACATACGCAGAGCCCAGACCAGGGATTACTATAAGGTTAAACAGGTTATTAACGAATGGTGGGGCGGAAGAGATATGGCCGGTAAGCTGCCGAAGTTTCTGTTTGACCATTTTCAGGAAACAAGCTTTATTGCAGAAGTGAACGGCCGGATGACAGGTTTTCTTGTCGGGTTTTTATCTCAGACAAGAGATAAAGAGGCATATATACATTTCGCCGGTGTTCATCCGCATAACCGGGGAGAAGGTATCGCGGAAGGCTTGTACGAAGCTTTTTTTGACTGCGCACTTGATGAAGGCCGCCGCATCGTCCGGGCGGTGACGTCTCCTGATAATGAAGGCTCAGTGGCTTTTCATCAGGCGATGGGATTTAACCTGGTGACGGGTGATAAAGTGGAGAACGGGCTTCCGGTACATACTGACTACGACGGAGAAGAGCAGGATCGCATTCTTTTTGAAAAACAGCTGTAAAACAGCCGGCCTCTCTTTTTACGGAGAGCCGGCTTTCGCTATTTATTCTTTTACAGCGGCAAATTCGCGCAGAATCCGGGTAGTGGTCTCCCGGATCAAGCCGGGGAGAACGTGAAAGGAGTATGGCTTGTAGACTCTCTCGGTCCATTTATGCCCATCTTTTCCGTAAACACCCATATTGATGGAGGAGATATTCAGCTGTTTTATAGCATTGACCGGCACCGGATAAAGAGTGTCTCCCTCCGGCAAGTTTTTCAGCAGCGGCTCCAGCTCCGCATCCGACTCCTGAATGGATAAAAAGCTGCCATCGGATAAATAGGGAAAGAAATTGCGCATCTCAAATATTTCTCCGGTACTGGCCGAGTTGTTCTGCAGAATAAAGGAGAGGAATGTCTTCATTTTCCGGTGCCGGCTATTGGTGTCTGTTAAATAATTGTGCGGCAGAAACGGCGGAGCGTAGAAGAAAATGATCTGCGGTGTTTTATCCGGGTCAAGCTCACGCAGAGCGTGCACTAGTTCAAAGCTTCGCAGCCGGAGGTCCATGCCTGCTGTTTCAGACAGCCGTTTTTGAATGGCTGCCTGCGTGTCGAGTCCCTTTTGTTCTAACTCAAGGCGGTAGTTTTCATACGTCTTAACGTCTATTTCCCAGGAAATATTTTTCGGAGGCATGCCGGTCACCTCGATGTATCTATCGTATTGAGAAGCAAAGTACTGCTCCGATTCTTCCGCTGCCCTTCTGGCTGCCTGCAGCATTTGTTCGGTCACCTGCTCTGCGGTGGTTTCGTATAAAAAATAATTAAAATACACACGGCTGCCTGAAGCAGTCTGAACAGTGTAGCTTTCCTTCGTATCACGCTGATAAAGACATGTCGGAGGCAGAATCAGTTCCCCGGGAATATGCTCGGTTAAATCATAATTGTTGTGAATGCGCTCCGTCAGTTTAGCGGCAACGAAATTGGGGTCTACGCCGGCAAGCGTATCACCGACGTGCACTTCGCGCCCAAAAACGAAAAAGGCAGGCAGCAGTTTTCCGGCGGTTCCTGTATAGATATATTTTGTAGTATCCCCTTCATACAGAGGGGCGATAAAGTCGTTATTAATTGCGAGCAGGTACTGTAGGCCGTGGGAACGCTTTAAATCACGAAGAACAGGGAGCGCGCCGATGAGGCCGCAGTGCTCGCTTTCTTCATCGGGATTCAGTAAAAGCAGAATATTACCTTCGAGCTCTTCCGGTTGCTCCGAGAAATAAAGCAGATTTACAATATGCACGGCGATGCCGCTTTTCATATCAACAGATCCCCGGCCAAACATCCAGTCCCCGCTTAGGGCGTCTGCATGCACTTCAGGATCATTTGTATAGCCTTGAAAGTAAGGGAGCAGTTCTTTCGGCGAACAGGCCTGATGTTTAATGTTTCCGTAATCTTCGATGCCTACAGTATCGATGTGGGAATGATAAAGAATTGTCTGGGCTGAAGAAGGCAGTCCTTTAATAAAGGCAAACACATTCTGGCGTCCGTGAGGGTCCCCGTGAACCGGCTCCAGCCAGACGCGTTCGGGGAACTGTTGAAAATAAGGAAACGTACGCAGGATGCGGTAGAGCTCCCGGGCGATAGATACTTCTCCATCTGAAGCGTTCACACTGTTCCACTCCACCAGATATTCTGTAAGATATTCCGCCTGTTTTGCTATGGTAAGAGATTTTAAATTTTCGTACACTGCTGATCACCTCGCCGCAATAATTGCTGTTGTTTCTTATTCTACTGTATGAATCTTCCAAAGTAAGCAAAGAAGTGAATTTTCCTGCGAAAGATTATTTTGTGCCTCAAGTCCTGAATCGTGCAGAAACAGGCAGGAGAGCCGTATAATAACTATATAAAGGAGGAGAAAGTATGACAGTAACCATTAAAGCATTTCTGCAGGCAGATCCGGGAAAAGAGGAAGCATTGAAAACAGAGCTGAAAAAGGTGCTGGCTCCTTCGCGGGCAGAAGCGGGCTGCATAGAATATGTTCTTTATGAATCAGAAGCACAGGACGGGGTATTTATCTTTTCAGAGCAGTGGAAGGATGAAGAAGCCGTGCAGCAGCATATTCAGACCGAGCATTATCAGGCCTATCGGGAAAACACAGAAAATCTCGTCATATCAAGAGAAGTGTATAAATTAAAGCCCGTAGAATAAACGAAAAAGAAGCTGTTTGCCGACAGCTTCTTTTTTACTGGTTTTTCCTTATTTCACTACTTCGAACCGTTCACATACGACCGTCATATCCTCCCGGAATATTTCTCCAACCTCTTCGAGCGCTTCGGTAAAAAATTGTTCATGTGCATTCCACCAATACTCATATGAACGATCTCCTTCCCCTTCAGCCTCAGCAAATTCTTTGGGCACCTCGTTCATCGGCATAATTTTGACACTGGTGGTTTGGATAATACATACCGGATCGCCGGCTCTGTTTAAAACGATGCTGTAGTCCCCTATCGAAGGAAGAGGTTCATTTTCTATCTCATAAAACATGTAAGCAGAACATGTAGCCGTTTTGATTCCGGAGACGACAAGCTCTGCGAGCTCATCGGGATCCACGCCAAAGGACCAGGCTGTTACCTGTTCGGGAGGGGCCTCGTTTCGCTGCTGCCAAAAATTCTTCCAATAAGTATCTGCTGCCTGGTTCATTGCAACTCCCCGTTTCTGTGATGGTCTTTCTTTCATTAAAACATACTTCTGCAGGAATATATAACTTTGAAGAGCATATTAATAGAATCCTCCTGTAAATTTATTCGCGACACCGTTAAAAGTTTATGATAAAAGTAAATAAGAAAGATTTATATCGTTCTTACATTGGAGGAAAACAGAAATGAAGCTAATCGCTGTTGATTTAGACGGGACACTCATTAAAAAAGATCGTTCCATCAGTGCAGAAAATGTGAAGGCGATAAAGGCCGCACAGGAAAACGGAGATACAGTAGCTGTCTGCTCAGGAAGGTCGCTGCAGGACACTGAGGATATTTTGAAGCGCGCTGGATTGGACTGCCCGATGATGGTTGGAAACGGAGCGTGGACGTACCAGGACGGGGAGAGCATTGATCAGCTGGTCATGCCTGAAGGGATTACGGAAGAGCTGCTCCCCGAGCTTGAAAATGAAAAATGGTACTACGAGATATATACGAACCAGGGAGTAATACTGCTGAAAGAGGGGAAGGAGCGGCTGAGAGCAGAAGTGCGAAACGTACAGGAAGAGGACGAAGAGGTAACAGAAGCCTGGTCGGAAGAGGAGATGGGCATCCAGTATGCCCAGCACGGCACGGGCTATATGAAAGACTACCGGGACGTGAACCCGGCAACGGCAGAAATATACAAAATATTTGTATTGTCCTTTGACCGGAAAAGATTAAAAAAACTGAGGGACCGGCTGGCCCCGCGCACAGACGTTTCTCTGACGTCTTCGGGAATTACAAAGCTTGAAATCGCCCACCCAAGCGTAAGCAAAGGGTACGCTTTGCGCCGTATGGCAGAAGAAATGGGAGTGCCGCTCGAAAACACAGCAGCTATCGGGGACAACTTAAATGATCTGCCAATGTTTGAAGTCGCCGGTACCAGTGTTGCGATGGGAAATGCGGTGGAAGAAGTGATTGAGGCCGGGGATTACGTGACTAAAAGCTATATGGAAAATGGAGTGGCGTACGCTCTTGAAAATTATTTTTAAATATCCAGCAAAAAAATAAAAAGCCAGGAGAACCCTTCTATAGGGATCTTCTGGCTCTTGGTGCTGGTACTGTTTAAATTTGGCCGGCGCCCATGTAACGCGGGCCCCAGTAGGAACTATTCATGCTTGAAACAGTAACGCCGGTGGAAGCACCTGCGTGGATAAATTCGTTGTTTCCAACATAAATACCTGCGTGTGATGCGCCGCCTCGTGTATCAAAGAAAACGATGTCGCCAACAGACGGGCTGGAAACCTTTGTGCTTGCACTGTAAATGGATGCAACTGTACGCGGCATGCTTTTGCCGTGCTTATCATATACGTAGTTAATAAAACCGCTGCAGTCAAAACCGCTAGGTGATTCTCCGCCCCAAACATAAGGAGTGCCCATGTACTGCTTCGCTGTGCTTACAATGTCTGAACCAGTGCCAGTTGAAACGCCGGCTACCTGTTCATTGCTGCTCGAGCTGCTCGCAGAGGAACCGTCGTAATCCATCAGAGCGCTCTGCGTAGATGGCCCTGCTACACCGTAGTAGCTGCCGGAAGGAGACGAAAGACCTGTGGCGGACTGGAAATCCTTCACGGCCTGAAGTGTTTTAGGACCGAAACGGGAGCCGGTGTAGCCCTCGAAAAAGCCGTGCTCCTTTAATTTCTTTTGAAGAGCGTTTACGGAAGAATTACGATCGCCGTAAGATAAAGACCCGTGGCTTCCAATGGAAGTGGAGTTCGAGCTGCTCGATGTGTTCGATGAAGAGCTGGAACCAATTACGTCCATTAATGCTCCCTGGGTCGAAGGTCCCGCTACGCCATAATAGCTGCCGGCAGGAGAGGAAATTCCTTCTGCAGACTGGAAGTCCTTTACGGCCTGAAGTGTTTTAGGGCCGAAACGGGAGCCGGTGTAGCCTTCAAAGTATCCTTCTTCTTTTAACGCTTCCTGAAGGTCATTTACGGAGGAGTTGACATCACCATAGGATAAAGAACCATGATCATCAATTGCTGCATCCGCTGCCTGGGGGCCTGCGAATAGTACTCCTGCTGTTACTGCTGTTCCGAATAAGTATTTTTTCATTATGTGTGTTCACCTGCTTGGTCATCCGCTGTCTTAATATATGTAGGAGTATAATGATGAGTTTTTCGATATGAATACTGGAATTTATAAGTATAAGTAGTAGACAGGATAATGGATGTAGCGAAGTGAAGCTGCACCTCCTAAATGTATTTTTGTGAGTCTTTAGTATGTGTTTTTCTATAAACCCAATTCTATAAGAATGTGAGAGACAATTCAATAATGTGTAAGTTTTGTAATATAGTTTTAATAAAAAGGCTTTTATAAAAGGAATTCTGAAATAATCAAAGCAAAAAATTTCAATTGCTTTATTAATATTTTGAATTTTTAATAAATGAATCTAAAGGCTGTTATTTGGGTAAAAAAGACTATGTATAAAAATGGAAGCGAACTGTAATATGACGTTTTTCATGCAATTATTAAGGGAAATGAGTAAAACCTTTGAAGGTGAACAGTAATATACTTGTAATGTTTTCGTAATATAAAATGAATAATCATAATAAGTGTTAAATATGCATGTTTTATTTTTGCAATAATCCAGTAGCTATCCAATTATCTTTTTTATAAATAGAATATACAGAAACTACATTTTGATATTTAACCTGTCGGGAATAAGAAACTAATTGAAGGTTCAGAGAGAAAGGCAGACAGTAATGTTCGTTGGCAGAAAATTTTAGTTAAAGAAAGATTGGAGAAGCGAAACCAATAAAAGGAGCACTGTTATGAAAAGAGAAATTCCGAAAATATTTCAGAGAGACGCTCTTAGAAAGAAGTGGATGCTGGTGGCTTTACTCAGCACTATTTCAGCTGTAGTCGCGGCCGCTGTTTATGGAAGCAATAAGCCCCTGCCTGCGAATGTCTCCTATGAGGGGCGAAAGCATCGTACAGACCATGTTCTTTTTTTGGAGGATCATACCTACGTTTCCTCCACAGAGTCACAGGTGGCAGAACAAGAAATATTTGATACAGTGATCCGGAACATTGAAGAAGCGGACCAGTTTATCGTGATGGACATGTTCTACTTTAACAGCGACCATGAAGCGGGAGTGGATTTCCTCCCTTTAACGAGGCGTTTGTCGGAGGCGTTAATCGACAAAAAAGAAGCGGAGCCGGACATAGAAATAGTGGTTATAACTGACCCGGTTAACACTTTTTACGGGGCTTATACGCCTGAACATTTTCAGCGGCTCGAAAGGAGCGGCATTGAAGTCATTTTTACGGAGCTGGACGCATTAAGGGATTCGAATCCGTTTTACTCATGGTTTTACCGGACTTTTGTTCAGTGGTTTGAAAACCAGGGGAGGGGATGGCTACCTAACTTTTTCACGAGTAACGCTCCCGATGTAACGCTTCATTCTTATCTGGAAATTTTAAACTTTAAAGCCAATCACCGGAAAACGCTTGTTACAGAAAAGGCAGGAATGGTTACTTCAGCTAATCCTCACGATGCCAGCGGATATCATGCAAATACAGGCTTTGAAGTCAGAGGAGCTGTGCTGAAGGATTTATTGAAAACAGAAAAAGAAGTAGTGGAAATGGCGGGCCGCTCAGGGGAAAAATTCGATTCGTTCATCTCTAAAGTGGAAGTGCCGGAAGAAAACGGGAAGTACGAGGTTCAGCTGTTAACAGAGCGCAAAATTAAAGAGCGGGTGCTGAGAGAAATACGCGAATTACCCATGGACGGGAAATTACGTATGGGAATGTTTTATTTAGCGGACCGCGACGTCATCGAAGCGCTCATCGGGGCCGCTGACCGTGGCGCTGATATTGATATTATTATGGATATAAACGAAGAGGCTTTTGGAAGCGAAAAAATAGGCATACCCAATCAGCCGGCAGCTAACGAGCTCGTGGAGAAATCAAATGGCCGTATTAACATACGCTGGTATCATGCCGATGGGGTACAGTATCATGCCAAAATGATGATGATGGAAAAGGCTGAGGAGACAGTAGTTATTGGTGGATCAGCGAACCTGACAAAAAGAAATTTGAATAATTACAATTTGGAAACTGATGTTGTAGTTACCGGCAGTAATGAGTCGGAAGCCTTGAAAGGCGTACGGGATTATTATCATCGGCTGTGGAATAATTCTAATGGCACGCACACGCTGGATTACACAAAATATAAAAATGATTCCCGTTTGCTTTATTGGCGTTACCGGCTGCAGGAATGGAGTGGAATGTCTTCGTTTTAAACACAGAAAAATTAAAAAAGCAGAAACTTTTTCAGGACGAAGCGATACCCTGCGTACAGGCATAGAAACGCAGTTAACGCTATCGCTTGAAGCGTGAGCAAATAATAGGGCCATGGGCCGAAGAAATCGTAAGGGGAAGGAGACGCTGGTTTTTCCATTAAATACATGTAATTGGCGTCGAAATAGAGGTTTACCAAAAATGCCGCCACGGCAGCAACGTTCAAGGCTCCCCAAACGACAAACAAGGAACGAAAGGAAATAAACGTACGCTTTACAACGAGCTGATAAACAACGCCTGCCACAATCAGCGCATGTGTAATAAAAAAGTGAAGAAACCGAAAATGGGGAAAGCCGTAGCGTTCCATGTCCGGAAACACTATAGTAAGCAGGGCGCTTGAGGTACCGGCATAAAACGCGAATGCCGTCCAGAAGCGGCTGCCGGTTATAAGCATAATAACGACTGCTATCCAGGCCAGATCGCTGACTTTAAGTGGAAGTGAAAACCGCGGGTTCCAAATGCCGTTTGTAATATAAAAAAGCTGCAGGGCCAGTTGTCCAAGGAGGAAGGTGGAAATGATAAACCACTTTATCGTCTTTCTTGCTAAGGGCTCGCGCCGAAGGTAGCTTTGAAAAAGTATAAGACCAATACAGGCGAGGGCGAGAAAAAGCCATACCATAAGCTGCCCGGTACCAAAAGGTTCAAAGGCTGGACCGTCATGATTAAATTTCCACCACCACACGTTTCATCCCCTCCTAATTGTTTTTCTTTTATCAGTAAACACGTTGCCGAAGGATTCCCTCAGCCACTCTTCTTTAAACAAACGACTCCAGGGGCAGGCCTGGTTTCAATAATAAATAGTGTAAAGGAAAAACAAAGTATTCCTTTTCCTTTTTTACACTAAAGTATTGAAATATTAGTGTAATAGCGTTAAAATGCTAAATATTTCATAATTTAGAGAAAATAATGGGGTGGGAGAATGAACAGCCTGAATATATTTGTAAATAAATATTTTGCTGTTTTTGTGTTAGTTGTTGCGTTCATTGCTTATCTGCTGCCGGATGCATTTGTAGGAATTACCGGCTACATAACTATTTTACTCGGGATCATCATGTTTGGCATGGGGCTCACGCTAAACCTTTCCGATTTCCGTATTGTGGCGAAAAAGCCGCTGCCGGTGCTGACCGGGGTGATTGCACAGTTCGTTATTATGCCGCTTGCGGCCTTTATCATTGCCCTGGTTCTGCAGCTTCCGCCGGAAATAGCGGCAGGTCTCGTACTTGTAGGCGCGTGTCCGGGAGGAACAGCCTCGAATGTTATGGTTTATCTGGCCAAAGGGGACCTTCCGGTATCGGTTGCTATGACGACAGTGTCGACGCTGCTCGCTCCTCTTCTGACACCGTTTGCTCTATTGGTGTTTGCAAATGAGTGGCTGCCGGTGGACCCGCTGGCAATGTTCTTGTCCATTTTCCAGGTCATTATTATACCTATCGCGCTCGGCTTAATTATTAAACAACTGTTTCCAAAAACAGTGGAAAAAAGCGTTCAGGCGCTTCCAATTGTATCTATGGCAGCAATTATTGCTATTGTAGCCGGGGTCGTGGGAGCAAATCAGGAAAATATTGCTGCAACCGGACTATTGGTTTTTGCAGCGGTTGTGCTTCATAACAGCTTTGGTTTGGCCCTTGGCTATGTAACGGCGAAGCTGGTGGGATTAGACGAAACAAAACGGAGGGCGGTATCTATTGAGGTAGGAATGCAGAATTCCGGGCTTGGCACCCAGTTGGCCACGGTCCACTTCACGCCGCTTGCTGCGCTTCCAAGCGCTATTTTTTCCGTCTGGCATAATATCTCCGGGCCGCTGCTCGTGTCCTGGTGGGGGAGAAAAAGCCAGAAGAGGGAAGAGGCTGTAAAGGAAAAAGAGTGGAAGCACTATAAGTAAGAGAAAAAATCCCGTGCTCATATCGAGCGCGGGATTTTTAATAAAGAAAAATTACATGTGTTTTTCAAGCAGACCCTGAAGCTGGTCCTTCGGCTGGAAGCCGACGATTTGTTCTACCATTTCGCCGTCCTTGAAAATCATGAGTGTTGGAATGCTCATAACGCCGTATTTACCGGCAGTTTCCTGATTTTCGTCAACGTTTAATTTAGCAATTTTGACATTGTCGCCGATTTCTTCGTTAATTTCTTCGAGAACCGGAGCAATCATCTTGCAGGGTCCGCACCAAGGTGCCCAAAAGTCAGTTAGAACGACACCTTCGGAAATCTGTTCGGAAAAGTCCTGGTCTGATACGTGTACAATAGCCATTGATGAGTACCTCCTTCATTTCGCTTCATTGCGAGTATAGAGTAATCGTAGTACGAATAACCCTATTTGTCTAAAAGTATGCTTGGATCGTTCAATTTTTTCAAGAGAAGGAATGGAAAATGAAGCATGCGGGAAAAGAATATAAGCAAGAAAGCTCTCAAAGAGTATGTATTCGGGAACATACGAAGAAAGGAGGCCGCCATGTCAAAAAAAGACAGGGATAAAGAAATACGAAGCTACTTTCGGGCAATGGACCGCAGTTTTTATATGGATACAGACAAAAATCTTGCAAATTGGGATCAGGCTTTATCGATTGGGCACGGACAAACCATCTCCCAGCCATCGCTTGTATTGAAAATGACGCTGGAGCTGGACGTTGATGCCGTTTCCAGGGTGCTCGAGATTGGTACGGGCTCCGGCTACCAGACGGCTCTATTAGCAGCTTTTGCTGAACAGATCTATACAGTCGAACGGATTTTACCGCTGCAGGAAAGGGCCCGGGAGCGCCTGCAGGAAGCAGGGTTTACGAATATTAAGTATCGCCTGGGTGACGGCAGTAAAGGCTGGCCGGAGCATGCGCCGTACGATCGTATTATGGTAACAGCAGCAGCTAAAACTGTGCCGGAGTCCCTGGTCGGGCAGCTGGCAGCTCCCGGGAAAATGATCGTGCCGGTAGGCGGCCGAATGGGGCAGGAACTGCTGCTTATAGAAAAAAACAGTCAGGGAGAAGTGAACTCCTCTGTAGTCGAATATGTAGCGTTTGTACCGCTCAAGCAGGATGAAGAAACGTGATAAAATGCGGAAGGCATAAAGGGGCAGCTGATTAAAGGATGATTAGGCTTGCTGTTTTTCATTGTGTTACGCTTTACGTGCATTTTATTTCAAAGAGGAGGTTTATTATGCCAACAGTTAATGTAAAAGGCTACGGTACATTTGAAGTGGAAGAAGGAAAAAAATTAGTGCTTGCGCTTGAAGACAATGGTGTTGATATTCTGCACCGCTGCGGCGGGAACGCCAGGTGCACCACCTGCAGATGTGAAGTAAATGAAGGAGAACTCGGGCCGAAGGAAGCTCCAGAAGCCGCGATTCTCGAAAACAAAGACATTACTGATGAAAATATCAGGCTCTCCTGTCAAAACCGGGTGTATTCCGACCTGACGGTAACACCAGTCATGACGGCCTCCAATTCTGATATGGAGCCGGGAAGACGCCCGGTGGATTAAAATAAAGCCGCGGATCCTCCATGAGGCCGCGGCTTTATGCTATTTTCCGGCAGCATCGCCCGTTTTTTCTGTTTTGTTGATCAGCTTCGTTCCGACGAGGTCCCCGGTAACGTTTAAAGCTGTTGCTCCCATACCGACAAGTACATCAACTGCGGTTAAAAGTGCTACTGCTTCCATCGGGAGACCGACCTGGGCAAAAACGGTGGCAATCATAATAATGCCAGCCCCGGGAACTCCGGCGGTACCAACCGTAGCCAGTGTGCCGACAATTACAATTTGGAGAATGGCCACAAAGCTGAGCGGCTCGCCTACGACGTTTGCTGCGAAAACGGCGGAAACAGCGACCCGGATGGCGGCCCCATCCATGTTAATCGTCGCTCCAAGAGGCAGACTGAAGCCGTAAAGGCTCTGCTTTAATCTAAGATCACGTGCAGCGTTTAACGTGAGAGGAAGGGTGCCTGAGCTGCTTTGAGTGACGAAGGCCGTGAGCATAGGGGTGCGTGCTTCCCGGAAAAAGGCGCCCAGATTAGTTTTGGCAGCTAAAAGAAAGACAATATAAAGGCCAAGCTGTACTGCAAGGGCAATGTACAGCACGAGTATAAAATTACCGAGGGAGAGAAGCGTATTTGCTCCCTGACTGCCTACAATTTCAGCGATAATAGCAAAAATGCCGAAGGGGATGAACTGTAAAATGCCTTTCATAACGGTGAGCGTAAGTTCGTTTAAGGCTTCTGCCCCGCGGTACAGACGCTCGCCCATTTCTTTATAGCTTGAGGATGAACGCAGATAAGTTAAAGCAATGCCAAAAGCAAAGGCGGTAAAAATAATGCCCAGAAGATTCATCTCCGTAAAGGCTACGGCGATATTATCAGGAACGATATTTAATATAACCTCTGTAACTCCGGGGTTTTCCGGTGTATCAAAGCTTTCGCTCCCATCCAGCGTAGTGCCGGTGCCAGGGTTGAAAAGACTGGCGACAGAGGTGCCTACCACGATAGCTAAAGCAGAGGTAAGAAGGTAATAAATGAATACTTTGCCTCCCATCCGGCCGAGACCACCAATAGTAGTCTGATTAACCCCGACAATCAGTGTAAATAAAATCAACGGAACTATAATAAATTGAAGCAGCCGAAGCATAAGGTCGCCGATAGGGGCGAGCACGGCGGCGTCTTCACCGAAAATAAAACCTGCAGCGATACCGGCAATAAGAGCAGTTGTGATTTTGGCAATCAGCGACACATCAAAGTAACGCTTCATCAAGTGTTTCACCAGTTGAACCTCCTTTATTAATAAATTCTTATCGGTTTAATCAACATTATAAAAACTAAAGCAAACAGATGCTTCTGTCAAAATGAACGCTCAGGTGAGGGATGAGATTAACGATAAAAAAGAGTTTTCCCGCGTTGGAGAAAACTCTTTTGTAAAAGATATAAGACAGCACAACTAGCCATTTTAAAGCATTTGACTGATGGTTTTTGGATGCAGGTGCTGAATGAGGTAATCCGGGCCGCCGGCTTTGGCATCCGTGCCGGACATTTTGAAGCCGCCAAATGGGTGGTAGCCGACGATGGCACCGGTGCAGTTACGGTTGAAATAAAGATTGCCGACGTGGAAATGCAGCTTGGCGTATTCCAGACGGTCGATGTTATTGGAGATGACTGCCCCGGTTAAGCCGTATTCGGTATTGTTCGCAATATCAATGGCTTCTTCGTAGGAGGACGCTTTCGTAAAAGCGACGACCGGGCCAAAAATTTCTTCCTGCATGATTCGTGCTTTCGGGTCCAGATCGGCAAAGACGGTTGGGTCAATGAAGTATCCTTTGGAGTCGTCACTCTTTCCTCCAGCCACAAGCCGTCCTTCCTGCTTGCCGATATCAATATAGCCGGTGATTTTATCAAATGCTTTCTGATTGACGACAGGGCCCATGTAGTTGTCATAGGAAGTTGGATCCCCGACGGATAAAGCTTTGGCCTGCTTTTCCACTTTGCTCAGAACTTCGTCGTACACGTCTTGGTGAGCGACGACCCTGGAGCCTGCCGAGCATTTCTGGCCGGAAAATCCGTAGGCGGAAGCAATGATGGCCTCAGCGGCGGTGTCGAGATCTGCTTCGCTGTCGACGACGATTGTATCTTTGCCGCCCATTTCAACGATGACCCGCTTTAAATGCTGCTGGCCTTCCTGAATCTCGGCGGCTTTTTTGTACAAACGTGTGCCGGTGGCACGAGAGCCGGTGAAGCTGATGAGTGCTGTTTTCGGATGGTCCACGAGGTGGTCGCCGATTTCTTCGGGTTCACCGGGTACGAAGTTAATGACGCCGTCCGGCACGCCGGATTCAATCAGAATGTCCACAAACTTCGCAGCAATGACAGGGGTCGGCTCGGCCGGCTTTAACAAAACGGTGTTGCCCGTCACCAACGGGGCGACCGTTGTCCCGACCATGATCGCGCAGGCGAAATTCCATGGCGGAATCGTAACAGCCACACCGAGCGGCTGGTACACATATTGATTGTACTCTCCTTCCCGGCTGTTAATCGCTTTGCCGTTTTTCAGCTCAAGCATTTGGCGGGCATAATATTCGACGAAATCAATAGCTTCGGCCACATCGGCATCTGCTTCCTTCCAGGGCTTGCCGCCTTCTTTCACGAGCGTAGCCGACAATTCATGCTTCCGCCGGCGCATTTTTGCAGCTGCCCGGAACATGACCTCCGCACGTGCATCAGCACTTGTCGTTCTCCAGGACTGAAACGCTTCGCTTGCGGCATCGAATGCCTGATTAATTAATGCGGGATTGGCTTTGGAAACACTTCCGACGACTTCCTTTTTATTGGCAGGGTTGATGGAAACAAGCTTTTCCCCAGTGATAATCCGCTCACCGCCAATAATCAGCGGATAGTCCTGACCGAGGTTTTTTTCCACTTCTTTTATTGCCTCTGCAAATTCCTTTCGGTTCTTTTCATCCGTAAAATCGGTAAAGGGTTCATGACGGTACGCTGTATACATTTGAAAGCCTCCTATTATTAAAGTTCAGTAAGCACTTCTTCAATTCGTTCAGCCGCCCAGTCCAGATCCTGCTGTGAAATAACGAGCGGCGGGGCGAAGCGGATAACAGTATCGTGTGTTTCTTTACAGAGAATTCCTTTGTCTTTTAGCTGCTCGCAGCAGGCACGCGCCGGAATATCGAGTTCTATGCCGATAAACAGCCCTCTGCCCCGTACCTCTTTAATATGAGGGTTTATGATAGAGGCAAGCCTGCGTTTAAAATGCTCTCCGAGTTCAAGTGAACGGGCGGCAAGCTGCTGCTCTTCGATCACGTCAAGAGAAGCAGCCGCCACTGCACAGGCGAGGGGATTGCCGCCGAATGTAGATCCGTGGGATCCCGGGGTGAACACGCCAAGGATATCCTCGTTAGCAGCTACGCATGATATAGGGAAAACGCCGCCGCCCAGTGCTTTTCCGAGAATGTATATATCAGGAGTAACCCCGTCCCAGTCGCAGGCGAACATTTTACCGGCGCGTCCGAGACCGGATTGAATTTCATCAGCGGCAAACAGCACCTGATGGGCCTGGCACAGCTCGGACGCCTGCTGCAGAAATCCTTCAGGGGGTATTATAATTCCGGCTTCCCCCTGAATGGGCTCAACTAAAAATCCAGCTGTATGAGGGGTAATGGCTTTTTCGAGCGCCTTGAGATCCCCGTACGGTAAGATTTTAATACCCGGGAGCATCGGGCCGAAGCCCCGTTTGTATTCCTCTTCCGAAGAAAGGGAGACAGCGCTCATCGTACGTCCATGAAAGTTTCCTTCGCATGCAATAATTTCCGCACGCCCTTCCGGAATCCCTTTCTTTTCGTAGCCCCAGCGGCGGATCGCTTTGACTGCTGTTTCTACTGCTTCTGCCCCGGTATTCATGGGGAGTACCATGTTCTTGTTGGTTAAGGCTGACACTTTGTCATAAAAAGGAGCAAGCTGATCATTATGAAATGCCCGTGAGGTAAGCGTCACCCGGTCGGCCTGATCTTTCAGGGCCTGTATAATTTTGGGGTGGCGGTGGCCCTGATTAACAGCGGAGTATGCACTCAGCATGTCAATATAGGAGCGGCCCTCCGGATCCTTCACCCATATACCCTCCGCTTCAGTAATAACAATGGGAAGCGGTGTGTAATTCCGGGCACCGTGTTTATCGTTTTGATCGATGATCTGACTCGAAGACATTGTTTCTGTCATGCATACCCACTCCTAAAGTAAGGTTACTGTAAAAGTTGCAAGAACCGTGCCAACTTCAGAAGGCGCCTACAGCAGGAAGCAGCTGGTGAAACAGAGAGGAGAGGAAAAAAATTTTGCATGCAGTGATTAATTTTTTTGCACTTTTTTGAAAATTAAAGTGCTTTAATTACAAACAGAAAAACCGAATACTGGGTGAAATAAAGAATAAATTTTAATTTAGAACTTTATGTGAAAACATTCACAAATTTATTGTGCCAGTGGCTTCTCTGGGTTATGCTCTATATGTGAAATGATTCACATATAGAGATGAAGAGAAGGAAGGGATTTTCATGTTTGTGGAAACGTACGATCCGTTTCAAAATATTGTTTTTTCTGCTCTGGCAGCTGCAGTGCCAATTTTATTGTTCCTGGTATGCCTGACACTGTTCAAAATGAAAGGCATCTATGCCGCTTTGCTTACGCTCGGCGTTACTTTTGTAATAGCAATGGGAGTTTTCGGCCTGCCGCTTGCTCAAAGCGGCGGGGCAGTGACAGAAGGAATTGTGCAGGGGCTGTTTCCGATCGGCTATATTATTATCATGGCTGTCTGGCTGTATAAGGTATCGGTCGCATCAGGGAAATTTCAAACGATCCAAAACAGCATCGCTTCGATTTCCGCAGATCAGCGGGTGCAATTATTATTAATAGGTTTTTGTTTTAATGCCTTTCTGGAAGGCGCTGCAGGGTTTGGAGTACCGATAGCTATTTGTGCCGTGCTGCTCGTTCAGCTCGGGTTTCAGCCGCTTCAGGCAGCTATGCTTTGTCTGATTGCCAACGGCGCAGCCGGAGCTTTTGGGGCCATCGGAGTGCCTGTAGGTATTATTGATACACTTCAGCTGGGAATAACTGCAATGGATGTGTCACAGATGACTGCACTCACGCTTCCGCTCGTTAACTTCAGCATTCCGTTTTTACTGATATTTCTTCTGGACGGGTTAAAGGGGGTTAAAGAAACTCTTCCGGCAATCCTGGTAACAGCTGTAACATATACGGTGCTCCAGGCAGTGATTACGGTTACTGCTGGTCCTGAGCTTGCCAATATTATTCCTTCCCTGGCAGCAATGGGAGCTCTTGCCATTCTCCAGCGGTTCTGGCAACCGGTTAATATTTTCCGCCTTGATGGTAAAGAATATGTGCGAGCTGAACCGAAAGCGAAAGGATCTTGGAGGACGGTAGTATTTGCCTGGTCACCGTTTTATCTGCTGACGATTTTTATCATGATATGGAGCTTTCCAGGATTTAAAGCGCTTTTTGAAGACAGCGGCATACTTTCCCCTGCGGTGCTTGGTTTTATTCTGCCGGGAACGTACAGCAGCTCGGCGGGCCAGGGAATTGTATTTAACCTGAACTTTATCGGAGCTACAGGTACAGCTATTCTGCTGGCGGTGCTCGTGACAGTGTTATTTGCCAAAAACATGAACTGGTCCAGGGCGCATGCAGAATTAATGCAGACATTAAAAGAGCTGTGGCTGCCGATTGTCACCATTTGTGCCATTCTTGCAGTAGCTAAGCTTGCCACCTATGGTGGACTAACGATGGCTATGGGGGAAGCAGCAGCTATGACAGGGAATATCTTTCCTTTCCTATCACCTGTACTTGGCTGGATTGGAGTATTTATGACAGGATCGGTCGTAAATAATAATACGTTGTTTGCTTCTATTCAAACGACAGCTGCTGCGGGAGTTGGCGTTGATGGGGCACTGTTGGTAGCTGCCAACACAGCAGGAGGAGTAATGGCGAAGCTGATCTCGCCGCAGTCCATCGCTATTGCGACTGCCGCTGTGGGACAGACAGGTAAGGAAGGGCAACTAATGAAAATGACGCTCAAATACAGCCTGTACCTTCTATTATTTGTCTGCCTGTGGACGTTTGCTCTGAGTTTATTTATTCATTAAAGCGGATTGTTGGGACAAAAAAATACAGCAAAAAGGACCGGCTTTTCAGCGTCGGTCCTTTTTATTGCCCGGGAAATAAAAAGGTTTATTCTGATTAGCCCGAAATCGAAGGGGATTCAGGTACTGCTCTTGGTTTTCCGATCAGGTACCCCTGGGCCAGGTCAAATCCAATTTCGCGCACACAGTTCAATTCTTCAGAACGCTCAATTCCCTCAGCCAGCGTAATAATACCGTAGCTGCCTGCGCGTGAAACGATTTTTTCCAGCCGCTGCTGCTTTTTAATGTCCTGATCGCAATGGTCGACTAGTGAACGGTCGATTTTTACGTAATGCGGCTGCAGCTCCTCCATAACATCAATCGTCGAGTAGCCGGCTCCAAGATCATCTAAAGCAACACGTACACCGTACGATTGAAAGGCTTGAAAAATACGGAGCAGGTGTTCGAGCTCATCAAACTTTTCTGTCTCCACCACTTCAAACACAAGATCCTTTGTAGAAATCCCGCAGCTTTTGGCTGTTGCAAATGTAGAGAGCAGACAGTGGTCCGGATCATAGATCGAAGAGGGGAGAAAATTAATAAACCGTTTGATGCCGGGCTTTAGATATTTGGCACTGGTTTTAATAGACGCAATGCGTGCCCGGTTGTCTAAAAGCGACTGCAGGCCGCTCTGCTGGGAAAATGAAAACAGCTGATCCGGGCGGAACTGGGCAGCATCTGCCTGCGGGCGCATGAGAAATTCGTATCCCATTACTTCACCGGTGTTCAATTGAATAATCGGCTGCATGTGATGAGTGAACTGCTCATTATTGATGACAGTCATAAAAGAGGGGCGGGAAATCCGCTCTTTCAGTTGGTGGAAATTAATCATGTTCGCATGGGCCTGCTGATCTTTACCTGTCCAGGTGCCCTTTAACTCGGCCGGGTCTCCGGGAAGGGTGCGTTCAATGAAATCCAGAAAAGGGCCGAGTGTCTGAACAGCAGAATAGTAATAATGAAGCGTATTATCCTGAGTGTAGGAATTGTAACCGTTTTGGAGCATGTGATAATGAAGCTCACGGAGCACACTGAAGGTTGTATGGGTGAACAACAGATACCCGGAAGATTCCAAATCAGGCAGTGCTGTGCAGCTGGAGCATTGATTCATGATCTTAGGTCCTCCTATTCAAAACGTACGCTTATATAGCTTTATGTTCTCTCTATTTTATCGGATTCCGAAAGAAATTGTTGAAAAAAACATAAAAAAGCAGAGAAAAGGAGGTGTCCCTTTCTCTGCGCATATTATTGTGCTTCTTTTTTTATTTCACTATTTACGGAAGAGGATGCTGTAATTCCCTGCTTTTGAGCCATTGCTTTGGCTGCTTTCGGCGCGAGCCAGAGCGTTGGAAGCAGAATAAGAGAGACGGGAACGGCGGTTACTACGATAAATGACTGCAGGGCGTCCACGCTGCCTTCACCGATAAACAACAGGCAGGCAGCCACGGCTCCCATAATAACCACCCAGAAAACACGAATGGCAGAATGCGGCTCTTCGCTGTCACTGACTACAATTGAAATCGTGTAGGACATAGAATCCGTCGTAGTCACAACGAAAAGAATAGTAACTAATAGAAAACAGAAAGCGATAAATGTTCCGAGAGGCAGCTGCTGCACGATTGCCATCATCGAAGCAGGCATGCCCGATTCAAACAGGGCATCTGAAACCGAGCCCGGGTTGTTTAATTCATAAAAGATGCCCGTACCGCCAACAATGGTAAACCAGAAGTTTGTGACAAGAGGAGCGATAATAGACACGGCTAGAATCAGCTGCCGGATCGTTCTTCCGCGGGAAATTCTCGTAATGAAAATGGCCATCATCGGCCCATAGCCCAAAAACCATCCCCAGAAAAAGATCGTCCATAAACCGAGCCACTCATTGTTTCCGCGAAAGCTGCTCATTTGTGCAAATTCCTGCGTATAAACCCCGAACGAAGAGATAAAGGCGTCTAAAATGAAGCCGCCCGGGCCAATAAGCAATATAAATAAAATCAGAACAATCGTAAACCATACATTGAACCGGCTTAAAAGCTGAATTCCTTTATGAATACCGGTGACGGCGGATATAGAAGCTACAGCTACAAGACCGGCAATAATCATAAACTGTGTCGGATAATTGTTTGGGATCCCCATAAGGGTCTCAAAGCCATAGCCAGCCTGGGTACCTAAAAAGCCAATAGGACCGATAGTGCCGGCAGCTACCGAAACGATCGAACACACATCCACGATCGTGCCAAGCGGACTGTGAATAGCGATTTTTTCGCCGAAGACCGGATAAAGAAGCGTCCGTGGACGAAGAGGCATGCCTTTATCGTAATGTGCATGCATTAACACTATAGTACTAAGCGTTCCGAGAATAGCCCAGGCGAGAAATCCCCAGTGTAGAAAGCTTTGAGCGAGTGCGGGCTGTATTGCTTCGGAGGAACTGCTTTCCAGCCCGGAAAATACCGGTGGCAGATCCATGAAATGATAAATAGGCTCGGCTGCAGCCCAGAAAACCCCACCGCCGGCCAGCAGGGTACACATAATGATGGAAAGCCATTTAAAATAGCTGAATTCCGGTTCTGCTAAATTGCCAAGGCGTACACGTCCGTATTTCGAAAAGCCGATATAGAGTCCGATGAAAAAAGTGGCAAGTAAAAGAATCTGCCAAAAAGCTCCGAAAAAGGCAACAGCCCAGTTAAAGGTGGTCGTGACAAACTGGCCGACAGCTCCTGCGTTAATAAGAGAAAAAACGACAAATAAGATCAACAGTCCACCGCTGAGAAGCGTGACCGGCCAGTCATTGTTTTTCCAATGATTCGGGGGTTGTGAAGACACAAATATTCCTACTTTCTTTTATATATGGAGTAAAGATTTATGCGGACAGAGAAAAGTCAGGACTGAAAAATCGATTTTCAGCAGCCCGACACAAAGAACATATCATAGTAGAACCAGTTGGTTTCGTCAATGAAAAAGGCTGTAAGTTTTGCAAAACCAGCAGGTTTTAAGGTAAAAGCATTCTTCTTGAGAAAAAGTGTTCTTCTGTATTAATACAGAAAGTATTTAAGTGCTCTATTTGTTAAAAAGAAGAACTCATTTTAATCGGCACCTGCGAACCTTTGATATAAAAGGAAATAAAAATTTCAAAAAATTATTATAAAACAGTTGACGAAATTTATATACTGTTATAATATAGTCTCAACAAAACAAATTGTACTATAACAGAAAACGCAGCTGCATCTCAAATTTGTTTAATCTGAAGAAAAAGGAGAGAGACATATGATTCGTCAGGAAGATGTAAAACAGATGGAAGAAGCCTGGGAGAACGAGGAACGCTGGAAAGGAATTACACGCCCATATTCAGCAGAGGATGTATTGAAGCTTCGTGGGTCGATTAAAGTAGAATATACACTCGCTGATATGGGGGCGAATCGTCTTTGGAATTTAATGCAGGAGGATCCGTTCGTACGGGCGCTTGGGGCACTTACCGGCAATCAGGCCGTGCAGCAGGTGAAAGCAGGATTGAAAGCGATTTATTTAAGCGGATGGCAGGTTGCCGCTGACGCCAACCTCTCTGGCCATATGTATCCGGATCAAAGCTTATATCCTGCCAACAGCGTTCCGCATGTAGTACAGCGTATCAACCAGGCGCTGCAGCGGGCCGATCAGATTGAGCATCTTGAAGGAAATGACGAAACAAACTTTTTTGCTCCAATCGTAGCCGACGGGGAAGCAGGATTTGGAGGCCGTCTGAACGTGTTTGAATTAACCAAATCGATGATCGAAGCGGGAGCCGCCGGTGTTCATTTTGAAGACCAGCTTGCCTCCGAAAAGAAATGCGGCCATTTGGGCGGAAAGGTATTGATACCGACGAGCACCGCTATCCAGAATCTTATTTCTGCAAGACTCGCAGCAGACGTAATGGGAGTGCCGACAATTATCGTAGCCAGAACCGATGCGAATGCGGCCGATTTGCTTACAAGCGACATTGATGCCTATGATCACTCATTTATCCGAAGCAACGAACGGACCGAGGAAGGCTTTTACCGTACGAATAATGGGCTGGACCAGGCGATTGCAAGAGGTCTTGCTTATGCACCGTACGCCGACCTTGTCTGGTGCGAGACCTCTGAACCAAACCTTGAGGAAGCACAGAAATTTGCAGACGCGATTCACGAAAAATTCCCGGGGAAAATGCTTGCCTATAATTGCTCGCCTTCCTTTAACTGGAAAGCAAAGCTGAGTGACGAGGAAATTGAAACCTTCCAGGAGCGGCTGGGCGAGATGGGATATAAGTTCCAGTTTGTTACTCTGGCCGGCTTTCACGCTCTTAACAACAGCATGTTTGAACTGGCTGGCGGCTATAAGGAGCGCGGCATGGGTGCTTATTCCGAGCTTCAGCAAAAGGAATTTGCCAACGAAGACCATGGCTACACGGCAACGCGCCACCAGCGTGAGGTTGGTACAGGATACTTCGATCAGGTAGCAACTACCATCTCAAGCGGAAAATCATCCACAACAGCGATGAAGGGCTCTACAGAATCAAGTCAGTTCAGCCGGTAAGTATTAAAAAATCATAAGGAGGTTTTTCCAATGAGAGAAACGACGATGGAGTATCAAAGCGAAATACCGACAATGATTTGCAGCGACTGCGGAGGCGAAATGACAGAGCATCAGGAAACACCAATGATCCAGTGCGATCACTGCTTAAGTAAAACTGAAGAATAACAGAAAAGATACGGCCGGTGTCCCGCGTTACAGCAGGGCGCCGGCTTTTTTGCTGTATACATATGTAAAAGAAGTAACTGAAGTGGGGAACAAAAAAGAGCCTCAGGATTTCCATACAGTGGAAGTCCCGAGGCGGCGGAAAAGCAGTTATTTGGTCTCTGCTTTTAAACGATTCTTAGCTTCTCTACGGCGTTTATGCAGGATAGGCTCGGTGTAGCCGTTTGGCTGATTGTACCCCTTGAATACTAAATCACATGCAGCCTGAAAGGCGGTTGATTGTTCAAAGTCCGGGCTCATCGGACGGTATTCGGGGTCATGGGCGTTTTGTTCATCTACAACAGCGGCCATTCGTTTGAATGTATCCATTACCTGCTGCCTGGAGCAAATATGATGGTGAAGCCAGTTGGCAATATGCTGGCTGGAGATGCGAAGCGTTGCCCGGTCTTCCATAAGAGCAACGTTGTTGATATCAGGCACCTTAGAGCAACCAATGCCAAGCTCAACCCAGCGTACAACATATCCAAGAATGCCCTGGGCGTTGTTATCAAGCTCTTCCTGGATTGCAGCCGGGGACCAGTCTGGCCTGTCGGCAACAGGTATAGTTAAAATAGAATCAAGATGGGATTCAGAGATCTGCTTTAAATCTTTTTGAACCTCTGGGACATCGACCTGATGATAATGGAGAGCGTGCAGTGTGGCGGCCGTTGGTGACGGCACCCAGGCGGTGGAAGCCCCGGCTTTTAACTGCCCGTCTTTCTGATCCATCATCGCTGCCAGCTGCTCAGGCATTGCCCACATACCTTTACCGATCTGAGCACGCTGTTCGAAGCCGGCAGCAAGTCCAGTCTGTACGTTTGATTTTTCATAGCTTCCGAGCCAGGCAGAGGTTTTCATTTCGCCTTTCCGGATCATCGGTCCAGCCTCCATGGAGGTGTGAATTTCATCTCCGGTCCGGTCCAGAAAGCCTGTGTTAATGAACATTACCCGGTCTTTTACTTCTTTAATGCATGCTTTCAAATTAATCGTTGTTCTCCGTTCCTCGTCCATAACACCTATTTTCAAGGTATGGCGTTCCAGGTGGAGCATGTCTTCAATACGGTCAAACAGTTTGTCTGCAAAGGCAGCTTCTTTAGAACCGTGCATTTTTGGTTTTACAATATAGATGGAGCCTTCGCGGGAATTTTTGTATTTTCCGTTCCCAAGCAGGTCGTGTTTGGCGATCAAGCTCGTAATGACCCCATCCATAATGCCCTCAGGAATTTCTTCTTCCTTTTTGTTCAATATGGCGTCGGTCGTCATCAAATGGCCAACGTTCCGGTTCAGCATGAGAGAACGGCCTGAAAGAGTAAATTCTTCGCCTGCAGGAGACGTGTAGCTGCGGTCGGGGTTCATAATACGGGTCACTGTTTTGTCGCCTTTTTGGAAATGGGCTTTAATATCTCCTTTAATGAGCCCGAGCCAGTTTCGGTAAACGAGCGTTTTATCTTCAGCATCTACAGCGGCTACAGAATCCTCGCAATCCATAATAGTCGTGAGCGCAGACTCGACGGCCAGATCTTTTACTCCGGCCGGATCGGTCCTGCCAACCGGGTGGCCGTAATCAATTTGAATTTCGATGTGCAGCCGGTGATGCTTTAAAAGAACGGCTACCGGCTGGGCACTGGCGCCCTGATAACCTGCAAATTGTTCAGGATATTGAAGCTGATCCTTGCTGCCATCCTGAAAAGAAACTTCGAGGCTGCCATTTTCGATCGAGTAGCTGGTGGCGCTCTTGTGGGAATGGCTGCGCAAAGGAAAGTATTCATCTAAAAATTGTTTGGCATAAGCAACGACTTTTTCTCCGCGTACGGGGTTATAGGCTTTCTGCTGCTCTGCCCCGCCTTCGTCATTGATGATATCGCTTCCATATAAAGAATCGTAAAGACTCCCCCAACGGGCATTAGCAGCGTTAATGGCGAAGCGTTCGTTACTGATGGGAACGACAAGCTGCGGCCCAGCCTGCATAGATATTTCTTCGTCCGTTTGCTCAGTTGCAATTTGAAAATCGTCCGGCCCCTGTTCAAGGTAACCGATACTTTCGAGAAACGTCCGGTACTGATCCGGGTCCCACCGTGAGTGAGCCTGGTGCCATTCGTGAATCTGATTCTGCAGGTTATCTCTCGTGTGCAGAAGCACTTCGTTTTCAGGAGTCAAATCGTGAACAATCTGTCCGAAGTCCTGCCAAAATTGTTTTTGTTCCAATCCAGAGCCGGGAAGCACTTCTTCATTAATAAATTGATATAAAGAAGGGTGTACATGAAGGCTGCCTGCCGATCGATACGTCGTCATACTATTCCTCCTTCAAAGTAAGGGAACAGAAAAAGCTGCTCCCAGGATATAATATCATTGTATTATAACAGTTATGTAAATATCAATACTGTTATATAAAATTATAAACTTCGTCAAACGAATTTTTCTTTAGTATAGTGGAGGCACTGTGAATTAAAGTTAAGAAAGGAAGAGAAAATGACCCCGCAAATAGTGCAATTCCTTGTTACGGCTCACCTTTCATTGATAGTCCTCCTGCTCGTGTTATTCGTTTCTGCGAATATTTTTTACCAGACGGGAAGAAACAAATTTGCTTTAGGAGTGCATTACACACTCCGGGGTGCATATTTGCCTGGATTAATTTCTGGCGGGCTGCTTATAGGACTGACACCGGATTTTCCGGCAATATTTTTAAAAGCTGCTTCAGGACTGTTAACCCTTATTTTTATGGAAATTCATCTCAATCATATTATCGGCAGTGAACACCGCCCCAGGTTCGCTTTTCTAACGTATTCTATGATTGTGTTCACGATCGTATTAGGCATAGTGTTTCCCGTTGGTATATCCGTTATGGAGTAAAACCAGTAATGAGCAGCTCTTATGCTGACGCTTAAGAGCTGCTGGCGAAATGAGGTGTACATGAGCAGGGAAACGGGATAGAATAACTAACGTATGCAGAAAATGTAAAATTGCATGCGAATGCACGGTTATCTCAAGTAGAAAGGTGTTCCTTATATATGATTCAAAATCCAAAAGGAAAAGAGCGGATCGGGCTGGCGTTGATTCTTAGTATGCTTGCGATCCTTGGACCGCTCAATATTGATATGTACCTGCCAAGCTTCCCGGGAATAGCGGAAGATTTGAACGCCCGCGCTTCTATGGTGCAGCTTAGTTTAACTGCCTGTCTTGTAGGGCTTGCAGTTGGTCAGGTGATTGTCGGGCCGATTAGTGATGCGAAAGGAAGAAGAAAGCCGCTGCTGGTTTCTATCACATTGTTTGCGGCTGCTTCGTTTATTTGTGCAATCGCACCGAATATATACATATTGATTGCTGCTCGGCTGCTGCAGGGTTTAACCGCTTCTGCCGGTATTGTCGTTTCACGGGCAGTGGTAAGGGACATTTTCAGCGGCCGGGAGCTGACAAAGTTCTTTTCCTTATTGATGGTTATTAATGCTATCGCCCCGATGGCAGCACCGATGATCGGGGGAGCTATTTTGCTTCTTCCGTTTTCAAACTGGTCGACAATTTTTCTTTTTCTTGCGGCCGTAGGGATTGCCATTGTCGTTACGATTGGTTTTCGGCTCGAGGAGACTCTTCCGGAGGAAAGAAGGACGCCGAGTTCACTCAAATATACGATCCGCACTATTGGTGATCTGTGGAAGGATCGTTCTTTTATAGGCTATGCCTTAACGCTTGGCTTCGTGCATGGCGGAAGCTTTGCTTACGTTTCCGGCACGCCGTTTGTTTATCAGGAGATCTACGGGGTTTCTGCCCAGGTATTCAGTGTATTATTTGGCATCAACGGTCTCGCGATTATCACCGGCAGCTTTTTAATAGGCCGGCTGGCAGGCATTATTGCTGAACGCAAACTGCTGCGCACAGCCGTAATCACGGCGGTAAGCGCAAGTTCTTTTCTTCTCGTGATGACAATCATTGAAGGACCGCTTGCGCTGCTTGTCATTCCCATCTTCATTTATATGACAGCGATGGGAATGGTGCTGACAAGCTCGTTTACACTGGCAATTGCCAAACAGGGTCACCGGGCAGGGAGTGCAAGCGCGCTGCTCGGTATGCTTCCGCTCTTGATTGGCTCGATAGTTTCCCCGCTTGCCGGTATTGATGAAACAACGGCTGTCCCAATGGGGTTTATTATGTTTATTACGACTGTTTTTGGACTCACAGCCTTCAGTACACTCAGTGAACGCCCGCAAAAAGAATAAAAATAAGCCGGCACGCTGTTTTATTTAGCGTGCCGGCTTTTATATCAGGCGTCTTTTAGGATTGAATGTTTTTTAATTTATCCGGTGTTACATCGTTACCTTCCGGGTCCTGCACGGTGGTGGTAAGCAGAGTCGCCTCCATCGATCCGCGGATCATCTGAAGGTACTCTTCACGAAGCTGCTTTTGCTCCTGCTGCTCTTGTACAGTCAGTCCCTGATTCACCTTTTTTCTCGCCAGTTCATTAATGCGAGGAAGCGTTGCGATCATGTGAATTCCCCTTTCTTTTTATACCCATACATGTATATGGTATAAAAGTAGTATAGCAGAAGCCTGCTGCATATGCAAGTCGGAGCAGCAGGCGCCCTTTAATGCTTTAATTCCTGAAATTTAGTGACGGCTTCCACACGGTTGCTTACTTCAAGCTTATCGAAAATAACTGAAATATAGTTTCTTACAGTGCCGTTGGTGAGGGAAAGCTGCCGGGCTATGGCTGTAGTGCTTTTCCCCTCTGCGATTAAAGCGAGTACTTCTTCTTCACGTTTAGTAAGTGTAGCGGCAGTGTTATATGCAAGATCCACTAAATCAGGGGAATAGACTTTTCTCCCGCTCATAATAATGCGGATAGACTGAGCCAGTTCTTCACTCGGGCTGTCCTTCAAAAGGTAGCCGCTGATTCCCGCTTTTCGGGCCCGTTCAAAATAACCGGTGCGGGCGAAGGTGGTGAGAATGATAATTTTGCACGTGCTTTCCTTTAGTTCCTCTGCAGCCTCTAACCCGCTTTTTACCGGCATTTCAATATCCATAATGCAAACATCGGGCTGCTCATTTTCAATAAGAGTCAAAGCTTCCTGTCCATTTTCCGCCTTTCCGACCACTTCCATATCCTCTTCTAAATCAAGAAGAGAACCGAGCGCTCCTAAAAGCATCTGTTGATCCTCCACGATCACTATTCTTATCATAGCTGGCGGCTCCTTCATTTAATTTGCTGAACGACCAGGGGCGCTTGAATCGCAAGCTTTGTGCCCCCGGAGGAATAATAATCCAACTGGCCGTTGATGAAACCGAGGCGTTCTTTAATACCCTGCAGACCGCTTTCGGACCACGATTTCTGATCAGAGGACATGCCTTTGCCGTCGTCTTCGACTGTAAGTGAAAGACTGGTGGTTGATTGATCAATCGTAATATAACAGTTTGTGGCTTCGCTGTGTTTGACAACGTTGGTGACAGCTTCCTTTAAACACATACTGAGCACGTTTTCAATGAGAGGCGGGGCTTCGTTAAAGCTGGCGCTCCCTGTTACATGAAGAGTAATACCGGCGGCCTGGAGAATCTCTTCTACGCGGAGGAGTTCGTCGCTCAGCTTGGCCCCTTTCATATCTGATACAAGCTCGCGAACTTCTTTTAATGCGGTTCGGGCGGTCTGGTGAATGTCTGTTAACTCTGCCTGAGTCCGCTCAGGTTTAGTGTCTATTAATTTTCCTGCGAGTTCACTTTTTAAACCAATCAAAGAGAGCTTCTGCCCAAGAGTATCATGCAGGTCTCTGGCAATCCGCTGCCGCTCTTCAAGAACCACGAGCTGGGAAATGCGTTGGTTAGCCTGGTGAAGCTCGGTTTCAAGCTTTTCACGCTTATTCCGGTTGTAGATGTTAAAAGGAAGAAGAATGACGCCGATAACACTGATCGCAATAAAGGGAAGCTGCATCATGAACAGTTCATTTTGGACGTAAAAACCTATAATAACAGCGGTCAGGGTAGTGATAAGGTGGAGAACGTATAAGGTGATAAAACCGGCTTTATGCTGGATATTGCCGATAAAGAAAGCCAAAAACAGGGAAAAATAAACATAACCGAAATAAAGAGTCATTCCGATGCTGATCAGCATTTCAATGCTCACAGATAAATAAACCGTCCAGCCTTTTTTAATGAAAGATAAACGATAGGTTGTAAAGAATAGAAGAATCATAAAGACACCGAGGGTAATTTCAAAGTACGTAGCGGAGCGGATAATAAAATAAAATGGCAGTAAACAGAAAATGATCCAGGCGTACAAGCTGAGTCCCGTACTTTTTGGAAATATATCGAACCAGTGATGCATAAACGGGCTCCTTTTTCATGAGGCGTAGCACTTCTTTATATTAAGTATAACAAACCCCTCTCTGTAACAGAGAAGGGTTTGTTTTTAAGATTTTTTATCAGCTGGTGCTGGAGAGGTTCTAGAAGCCTCTGCCTGTCTTTTGCTTCGGATATTTGCTTCCTTGAAGCTGACAAAGGTTTTATTTGTTTCATCGTACAGCCGGAACCGAATGGATGTGAGGCTTGTCCTAAGAGTAATCTTTGTAGCCTGCTGCAGTGGTTCAATGTTTTCATGGGTTTTTGGCAAATTATAGTTTGGCACACGTGGACTGAGGTGATGCACGTGATGGTAGCCGATATTGCCGGTAATCCACTGAAGCACCTTTGGAAGCTCGTAGTAAGAGCTTCCGTCTACGGCAGCTTTTACAAAGTCCCATTTGTCTTCGTTTTCAAAGTAGGAGTCTTCAAATGTGTGCTGGACATAAAACAACCAGATGCCGAGAAACCCTGCTGTGAAAAGCATAGGGATCTGAATAGTGAAAAAAGCAGCCCAGCCGACAAGCCAGATTAACAAAGCGTAAATAACTACAATAGAAATATTGGTGAAATACGTGTTCAGGCGTTCTTTTCTTTTCGCATTTTTACGGTTGAAGCGGTTCTCCACGAGAAACAGGTAAAATGGCCCTAAAAAGAAAAGCACGAATGGGTTGCGGTACATGCGATAGCTGAGCCGGAGCCATTTGCTGGCGTTTTGGTATTCCTCGACGGTCATGACCCAAACATCTCCGGTGCCCCGTTTGTCGAGGTTGCCGCTGGTGGAATGGTGCATCATATGGCTTCTTTTCCATTTTGCGTATGAGAAATGAGTAATGATCCCGGTTAACGTACCAATCCGGTCATTCGCTTTGCTGCTTTTGAAAAATGAACCGTGTGTGCAATCGTGAAAGATGATAAAGGTACGGACGACAAAGCCTCCGGCGACGATCGCAATGGCTGCACTGATAAAAGGAGATATGAAATAAGCTCCGTATGCAAGCGCCCAGAGGGCCAGGAGAGGAAGAATGGAGTTAAATAATTGAATAATACTTGCTTTATGGTCAGAATGTGCGTAAGGGGCAGCACTTTTTTTCAATTGCATTTGTTCTTGTCTGCTCATGGTTAATCGCTCCCTGCTTTATGGGGTGTATCTCTATAAATAGAATATAAAATTTTGACTCCGTCTGTAAGTCATAGACGTCAGGGAGAAAAAATGACAAATGTCATATACGGGCTGAATGAAGCGGAAGGAAATGGAATATGTATAAAATCGGCCATCGTATATATGGTTTTGCCTTGCTTAAATAATTGGCAGACCAAAGCCTCTGAACACTTTAGGAGCTCAGAGGCTTATGTTTTATAAAGCGTAGTTTGTGCGCAGTGCATGGGTCAGCTCTGAAACGATATCGATATCTTTAAAGCTGATGCCAAGCTGGACAGCCGTCTGGGCCATTTCCGGACGCATGCCGCACAGCGTAGTCTTTACCCCAACCAGCTTTAAGGCGGTGGCAAGCTGCATGATGCGCTGAGCAACGAATGTGGTGATGTCACGAACGCCGGAAAGGTCAATATACAGACGTGTTAATTCGCTCTCGGTGCACTGCTTTAACGTATGCTCCACAATAACCTGTCCCCGCTGTTCATCGATATGGCCAATGAGCGGAAGGAGGCCGGTTTTCTTTTGAATCAAAATGATCGGGGAGGAAAGCTCCATGATCATTGCCTCTTTCAGCTGCATCTGTTCGTTCATATGATAAATGGCTTCTTTCATGAACGCCCGCCCGGCGTAATCGAAAGCCTGGAGTGCTTTGCGCTGCCAGTCGAGCACGTGATCGATGGGAATTGATTCCTCATATTGATGAACAAACAGGCGGATCTGTTCTAAAATGGCGTTGCGGTAATAAGTAAATTCTTCCTGAATGGTCAGCATTGGCTGCCACATTTCCTTATTTTCCTCCACAATGTCACTGATTTTTTCTTCAAAGTGCTCGTAAAACTGGGTTTCTTCCTCCTGAAATACATGAATAAGCTCCTGGGCAAAGACTTTTTTCATTTCTTCGAGCTTTTGACTTGTATAATCATCGGAAGGGGGGTCGGGAAAAGAATCGGCAGAAGATGTGCCACGCATCGTATCTATATGCTCAATCAAATAATCGTATAAGGAGCCGTCGGCTTTTTCCTGATTAAATTGCACGGTCGTTTTCCTCCAAAATGAAAGTATGGTGCGGATTGGTCTAATTATAGAGCCTGGAAGGAAAAGTCACAAGTTTTTTATCCGTATTCATACCACATGATTCCCATCGTTTCAGCCCCGCCGTGAACACCGATTACCGGGCTGAGAGGGCAAAGGTGAATCGTGAGGTCAGGGGAGAGGTTCTGCAGCTCTGTTTTCCATGTCTCTGCTTTTTCCTTCGTTGTCGTATAAATAATACTCATGTCCTCGACCTGATAGGAGGCTATGGCTTCTTTAGCAATTTGCAGCAGCCGGCTTTCCGCCCGTTTCCGGGTTCGTATTTTTTCAAAAGGAACAATCTGGCCACCATCAAAGGTAAGAAGAGGGTGGATCTTCAAAAGCGTGCCAAGGATCAGCTTTCCGCGGGAGATTCTGCCTCCTTTGTGTGCCTGTTCGAGGCTTCCGAGCAGCAGATAGCCTCTGGCGTGCCCGGCCATCTCTGTTAACCGCTGATGTATTTTCTCCGGCGTGTGCCCTTCGTCTGCTAATTGCGATCCTCTCGTCAGCAGCGGGCGGATGCTGCCGGCGCCCATCTTCGAATCCACAGTGAAGAGCGGAAATCCGGTCATATCTGCTGCGAGCTGGGCTGTCTGAAGAGTGCCGCTTAAATGACTGCTGATATGTATGGCAATTCCTGCATCATAAGAATCCTTCAGCTGTTCAAACAGTTCGGAAAAACTGCCTACAGATG
Organism: Marinococcus sp. LNHM5E3-2.1; assembly: GCF_056034365.1. Taxonomy (NCBI): domain Bacteria; kingdom Bacillati; phylum Bacillota; class Bacilli; order Caryophanales; family Bacillaceae; genus Marinococcus; species Marinococcus sp. LNHM5E3-2.1. The sequence goes on along the minus strand of NZ_JBQLIB010000003.1, from coordinate 131,002 downwards.
GCTGGCTGGTCGTAGGGAATACTTCTTCATGCGGCAGCCGCTCATAAAATTCATCCGTTGTAATTTCAATATTTTCTTTATAGCTTTCGTTTTCAAACACAACAGATAAGGGAACAATATGAATATTATATTTTGCGGCCGTTTCTGCATCGATAGAACTGGTACTGTCTGTAATCCAGGCTATGCGCTGTGTCATCATCCACCTCTTTTTTTATGTTAATTTGACAACGTTTTCACCGGTCTTGAATATATTATACATATTTCTGTATGGGAATTCGAATGAAACCCCCGCAGGTCCATATAAAAACGAGGGTAAAGAAAAACATGTCCGGGACCCATGCGGGTGCCAGAACATGCTTTAATTAAAAAACGGGGAGATTAGAGAAAATCCAATTACGACAGTGAACAAAATCGTCATATGGTTCAGCGAAAAAATAAACATAGTAGTTGCCCATTTTTTACTGTCCATCCGCCGGTAGCATATAAAGCTTGCAGCAAGCCAGGCCGCGCTTAATACGAAGGAAACGCCAACGATAAAGCTGCTGACAGGAAGGAAAAGAAAGCTCGAGAGCGTTAACAGAACAAGGTATACGTTTGTCTGAATATAGGTCCGCCGGTTTCCTTTGATTACTGGAAGCATAGGAATATTTGCTGCTTTGTACTCGTCATGTCTGCGTATGGCGATGGCATAGAAGTGCGGCATCTGCCATAAAACCATAATAACGAAAAGGCCGAGAGCTGCCGGGTGGAAAAAGTCATTGGAAATAGCTGCCCAGCCGATAAGCGGGGGCACTGCTCCGGAAATACTCCCAATCTCTGTATTGTAGATCGTGCGCCGCTTGCTCCACATTGTATATGGAACAACATAAAAGAATAAGCCTGTAAATCCGAAGAAGGCGGCGAGCGGTGAAGCCGCATATAAGAAGCCTAAGCCTGCAAGTGTCATAACAATTCCCAGTATAAGTGCATTTTTCAGCTGCATCCGGCCAGTCGCCGTAGGGCGGTTCTTCGTCCGGTCCATGATCTTATCAATGTCGCGGTCGTATAAGTTGTTAAACGTGCCGGCAGCGCCGATAACAAGACCTGAGCCAAGCGTGGCAAGGACTATCGCTCCGATTTTTTCGGAAAAAGCGATGTTGTGAATATATAAAGCAAGGGTAATCCCTGCAAACATAACGATTAAATTGGATTTGATAATCCCGGTTTTAATCGTTTCCGCCAGTACTTTACGAAGTGCCTGTTTCGGGGCAGCGAGGGATCCTTGTTGAACCGTGCGTTCGATATTTTCCGATTTCATTTTATTCCCCCCAACCGTGTTCATCCGATACTAATGTATCACATATGTCGTTAAATTTAGAGATATTGACAAAAAAGTTCGCTATCTTGTCAATTGTTTGTGAACGATTCATGACAAATTATTATATATATATGTACTTCGTACTTTTAGCAAACAAAATTATATTCTCACATTAACCGCGTGTTGGCAAGTGTTACTTCCCGGGTGTTCCGGGCACAGGAGTCCATAAAAATGCTTTTGTGTGCGCTTATTCCCGGCCGGCCGTACAAAAGCCGTCCGGCAGGGGGACGGCAGGATTATCAGCTGCTTTTAGTTTTTAATTCATGGAGCATGTCATGCACAGCGTGAGCGACGCCGTGTTCAGTATTCGTTTTTGTAGAAAAGCCGGATGCCTCCTTAACCTCCGGAACGGCATTTCCCATGGCGACGCTCCGGCCGGCCATTTGGAGCATATTCAAATCGTTAAAGTTATCCCCGAGAGCCATAACGTCTTCAAGGGAGATTCCGCGTCCGAGCGCGAACTCCTGAAGGGCAAAGCCTTTTTGGGCACGTACATGATTTAATTCAAGGTTTCCCATGCCCGAAGAAGTCAGAGCGAGCTCGTTATCACCCCGGAGCTCGTATTTCATCCGCTCGAGAACGGAAGCCTCTGAAGAAAAGGCGAGCATTTTATACACATCGAGGCCCTCGTAATCGAGTATTGAAAAGAAATCGTCTGCGAACTGGAAATTTTCATCCTCAAGCCGGCGCTCGGCATACTGTTCTGCTGCAGCTGTTGTCAGCTCGGGGTGCGCGGTCTGCAGCATTCCTACAACGATACTCATATATGCTTCTCTTGAAGGGGCGAAAATTCCCTGGCTGGTAAACAGTTCAATATAAGAACCGGCAGCGTGATGCACGGTTAAAATTCGTTCGCAGGAGCTTTCTGATATTGGGGCAGAACGCTGTATTTCTTTCCGGTTTTTGTAAGTGACTGCCCCGTTCATACTGATAATTGGGTAGGACAGACCGGCGGACGCCAATGGCCTGTGTGCTGCTTCGTAGGTTCTCCCTGTGGCAATCACAATATCAATGCCTTGTGCCGAAGCAGCCTGAAGCGCTTCGGCGTTCTCTTTACTGATTTCTCCGTTCTGATCCAGCAATGTTCCGTCCATATCCGTTGCAATTAGTTTCATTTCTTCTCCTCCGATATGCTCCAGGTCTGTTGACTCCGTTTTAATTATTACCTCCTATTATCGAACAATTCACCTAAGTCATCAACTTTTTTGTTTTCAGCAGGAACGCTGGGACTATAAAAACATCGACAGCTTATCTTACAAGGTGATTGAAGAATTCGTAAGGTTTCTACAGACTGATAGTAGCTTATGAAAATTTCGGAAAACATATTTCGCTCTGCGGGAGGGCGGTTTCTAACATGAAAAAACAGCATGTAGTCATTATAGGAGGAGGGCTTGCGGCGATCCGGTTAATGGAACAGCTGCGTGAGCGGGCGGCCCGGGTGCATATTTCTATTTTCAGTAAAGAAAAAACGCTCCCATACAACCGGATTCAGCTTTCATCCTATTTAAATGGAGAAATAACAGAAGACGACTTAACAACCTATACAAATAAATGGTTCCGCCGGAATAATATATCTTTTCATCCGGGAGAGCCGGTCGAGCATGTGTTAAAAGAGGAAAAGAAAATCGTGACGGCTGGCGGAGAACACTCATACGATCATTTAGTTTTCGCTACAGGATCATCGCCGCTCATCCCCCCGGTGGAAGGTGTAGAAAAAGAGGGAGTATTTCCTTTTCGCACGCTTGAAGACTGCCGCAGGCTTGTAGAAGCAGCTGAATGTAAACGCCGGATTCTGGTTATTGGCGGAGGTCTGCTTGGGCTTGAAGCGGCTAATGGATTGAGCCGCTTCGATGCAGAAGTGACTGTCATACAGCGGGCGGATAACATTATGGACCGCCAGCTTGACCGGCAGTCTGCCGCCATGCTGCAGGGAAAACTGGAACGGCGCGGAGTGAAATTTTTGCTGAGTAAAGACGTTACTTCTATTTTGGGGCTCCGGAAGGTATCAGGAATTGCTTTTGGGGACGGGACACACATGGAAGCAGACATGGTGGTATTTGCAATCGGGATCCGGCCGCAGCTGAAGCTTGCAGAGGCATCCGGTATTGAAACGAACCGCGGAATAATCGTGAACGATCAAATGGAGACAAGTGACAAGCACATATACGCAATAGGCGAATGTATAGAACATGACGGCCGGACATACGGTCTGGTACAGCCGGTGAACGAACAGGCGGATGTACTGGCCCGGCGTTTAAGCGGCGAGCATAAAGCCTACTATAAAGGGTCAAGTACTTCAGCAAAGCTGAAAATATCCGGGGTGGAGTTGTTTTCTGTCGGCTCTCTGATAGAGGATGAAGCTACAAAATCATGGGTGCTTCATGATGAAGAGAATGAGCTTTATAAAAAAATAGTTTTTCGTCATAAAACGGTCCAGGGAGCTGTGCTTTACGGAAATACGACTAACAGCGATCTGTTAAAGAGCCTGGTGATGACGGACAAACCAATCAATGCTTCGGAGAAAAAACAGCTGCTGTCAGCAAGCAGCGAGCCGGCCGGTTTTCTACTGGAAATGCCGGGATCTGACACGGTGTGTGCCTGTAATAATGTAAATAAAAATACCATTATCCAGGTCGTTCAGGAGAAAGAACTGACCACGCTGGATGAAGTGAAAACCTGTACAGGAGCTTCCACCTCCTGCGGGGGCTGCAGCAGCATGGCAGAGGGATTGCTGAAGCTTGCCTGTGAAGGGAAGGTGGAAGCGGAAAACAAGGCAGAAGCGCTGTGCGGATGCACGGGGCTTGACCATCCTACGTTGATTAACCGGCTGATGGAAGTAAAACCGTCGACGCCGGAGGAAGCGATGGAGGCGTTAAACTGGAAAACGTCTGAAGGCTGCGAAATGTGCCGGCCTGCCATTGCGTACTATCTATATATGATCCAAATGAAGCAGGGAGAGCTTTCAAGCAATGAAACGCTGCCATTTACATATTCGCCGTACATTTCCCTGGAGGCGGATGGGACCTATACTCTGCAGCCGATCATGAAGGCAGGAATTATATCTCCTGAGCTGATCAAAAATTTAAATGCCGTTATCGAAAAATACCAGTTGAGCTATTTTCACATTACAGCGGGCGGACGCATACAGCTCCCTTATGTAGAGGACGAAGATGTGGTGGAGGTATGTGACAGCCTGGATATTCCCCTCCTTAACTTTCCAGGTTTTCAAATGACGGCTGTTCAGAGTGTATTCAAGGACCGGATCCGGGAGCGTCACAATCCCGGAATGGTACCGTACGCTCTGGAGCTCGAGGAACCGGTGGAAGCTGTTCCTTTTCCCGATACGCTCCGTTTTGTCATGCTGGAGGGTTTTTCAATTCTTGAAGGTAATCACGTTGACGCCGGACTGCTTAAAATGGAAGACAAGTGGGAGTTTCATATTCATTTTGAGGAAAAGTCCGTGCTTCTGTTCTCAGCCCCTACCTTTATGGAAATAAAAGAGTATATTTGGGCGCTGCTTCAATATTACCGGGAAACAGCGTTTTTTAAGGAATCATTTGCCGGATGGTGCGGGCGTATGACCGTTATTCATATACGGGAAGGACTCTTTGATCCGGAGACAAGAGAGCAGCTGCTCCACCAGTTAAGTGTCTGTTTGAAGAAGCCGCTGCCGTATCATTTTTCGATTCCAGAAGGGAGTACAGTTCATGAATGATTTCGGATCCAATTACGGACAAACAATAGAGCCGGCGGTGCTCGAAGAAAACCGGCATCAGGCTCAGTGCCCTTTCTGCAGTATGCAGTGTAAAAAGGAAGTAGTGGAGCAGATCACTACAAAAGGCATTAAATATAAAACCGTAGGTGTGGATAACCCCACCACGCACGGCCGGTTATGTGTCAAAGGTCACTCCGCCTACCAGCACGTTATTCATGAAGACCGGATTACGATGCCGATGAAAAAAGTGAACGGCCGGTTTAAGTCCATTGAATGGGACGAAGCCCTGGATATTATTGAACAGCGGACGAAGGAAATTCAAAACGCCTCCGGCAAAGATGCTTTATCGGTATACGGCGGAGGCTCGCTTACGAATGAAGAATCCTATCTGCTCGGCAAATTTGCCCGTGTTGGGCTGCAGACAAAATACATTGATTACAACGGCCGGTTCTGTATGTCTTCTGCTGCCTCGGCGGCGACAAAGACGTTCGGAGTCGACCGCGGTTTTACCAACGGCATTGAGGAAATTCCAAACTCAAAATGCATTATACTCGCCGGTACTAATATTGCGGAATGCCAGCCAACCATTATGCCGTATTTTGAACAGGCGAAACAGAACGGATCCTTTATTATTGTGATTGATCCGAGGGTGACAGAGACAGCTAAAATGGCAGACCTGCATCTGCAGCTGAAGCCCGGGGAGGACTGGTCTTTGACAACCGCGCTTTTAAAAGTGATTTTTGATAAAAGCCTGCAGAATAAAGAGTTTCTGCAGAACCGTACAGAAGGTGCTGAAGAGCTTGAAGCTTACGTGCGCCAGTACAGCGTAGAGGAGCTTGCAAGACGGGCAGATGTGCCCCGCGGCGACATTGAGCAGGCGGCCACGATCTTCGCCGAAGCTGGTACAGGCATGGTATTTACTGCGCGGGGAGTGGAGCAGCAGATTGACGGGCACCAGGCTGTCCGCCATTTTATTAATTTAGCGCTGATCTGCGGCCACATCGGTAAACCAGGTGCTGGATACGGAGCGATTACCGGTCAGGCAAACGGCCAGGGAGGCAGGGAACACGGCCAGAAATCTGACCAGCTTCCGGGGTACCGCTCGATTGAAGACCCAAAAGCCAGGGAGCATATAGCTGCGGTTTGGAATGTGAATGAGAAGGATTTGCCCGGAAAAGGTGTCTCCGCCTATGAAATGATGCAGAAAACGCAGAACGGGGAAATTAAAGGGATGTTTTTAGTAGGATCCAATCCTATCGCTTCCAACCCGAACGCCTCTATTGTGAAGCAGGGGCTGGAGGCGCTTGATTTTTTAGTGGTCGTCGATTTATTTATTTCAGAAACGGCGGAATACGCCGACCTGGTCCTCCCGTCGACCGCTTATATTGAAGATGAAGGAACGCTTACGAATATGGAAGGGCGGGTGACCTGGAGACAGGGAATGCGCCCGGCTCCTGGCCAGGCAAAGCACGACTGGGAGATTTTATCGCTGATTGCTTCGCGTCTTGGTAAAGAAAAGTGGTTCAGCTACTGCTCGGCAGAAGATGTTTTCGAAGAACTGCGTCTTGCTTCAAAGGGGGGACCGGCTGATTATTACGGAATTACGTATGAACGGATTAAAAAGGAAGAGGGCGTTTTCTGGCCGTGCCCTTCCCCGGAAGAAAAAGGAAGGCAGCGCCTGTTTGATGACTCTTTTGTACATGATGGCGGCAGAGCCCGCTGCTTTACTCCAGAAAACGGTAAAGAAATTATTAAAGAACGACTGTCGGAAGCGAGACCGCTGTATTTAACGACTGGCAGGGTAATGTCGCATTACCTGACCGGGGTTCAGACTGGAAAAAGCGCCAGATTAAATGCCCGTTATTTTGAATCATTCGTCGAAATTCATCCAGAAACAGCAGAAAAGTACGGCATTAAGGAAAACGACCTTGTCACCCTGGAATCTCTGCAGGGCTCTATTGTGGTTAGAAATCAATGGTCGGAAAACATCCGGAAGGATACGATCTTCGTGCCTTTTCACTGGGCAGGCAAACAGAACGTGAACCGGCTGATTGCAGGTACACTGGATCCAGTATGCCAGATGCCGGGGTTTAAGCTGGCAGCAGTCTCCATGAAGCCGGCAGAAGCGCAAAAACAAAAAGTATAATAGATACAACGAACGCTGCCGGAATCGACAGCGTTCTTTTTTGTGCCGGAATGGTGTCTATTTAATAAATAAAAAACCAGCTCCTGTACCGGTTGTGAACGGCACGGGAGCTGGTCGGGGTTTGTGGCTGACATGGCAGGCAGTGGCCTCTGCAGCCCGCGGAGCGTTTATCCCTAATAGAGAAACGCTCCGCGGGCCGGCCTGGTAAACCAGGACCGGGCCCTCACTCAGCGGTCTTTATCAGAAACCTGGCTGGCGTAGGAAACGGCTTCCTTCGAGCGGAGGGCCGCTCCTTTTGCTTTTTCTTTAAGCAGCTGATCCTCCTTCGAGAGGTAGTAGTCGTCGGCAAAGGAATTTTCCGGTTCTTCGAGTGTAAAATAGCATATGATAAAGCTTACGAAAGCCCCGCCGGCCAGAATGAAGAAAAACTGGCTCGGGGTGACGAACGTATAAAGCGTTAAATATACGCTTGCACCGATGCTTCCATATGCTCCGGTCATGCCGGCCACCTGTCCGGTGACCCGTTTTTTTACCATTGGAACCATTGCGAAGGTGGCGCCTTCGCCTCCCTGCACGAATAACGAAGTAAGGACCGTCATGAGGACAGCGAGTATTACCGGCCAGCCGGAGTTGATCATGCCCATGCCGCACATGCCGATCACGATGCCAAACATGTAAACGAGCATCACCTTGCGCCGGCTTCCAAGGCGGTCGGATAGTACACCGCCAAGCGGACGGGCAAGCAGGTTCACGAAGGCAAATGAAGCTGCAATAAGACCGGCTGTGGACGGTGTAAGGGAGAAGGTGAGCTGGAAGAACATAGGGAGCATCGATACAATCGCGAGCTCTGCACCGAAGTTGGCGAAATAAGTACTGTTCAGCGCTCCAACGTTTTTGAAATTGTATTGATCGTCTTTTGCTATGCCTTGTTTAATAATAGGAACGTTTACTTTGACGATCATATAGATTTGATAAATTAATACGATACCTACAGCTGTGAAAATGCCGTATACAATAGATGTGGAGATAAAGCCCATATCGAAGACTCTCCAGGCGCTAAGGGCTACGGCACCGCCGACAGGTATCGTCCAAAACATCAGTTGAGCCATGTCTTTCCAGGAGCTCACTTCCATGGCACCGGACCGCTTCGGTTTAATAAGCGTGTGACCTTCCGGTGTGTCGCGGACATTTAAATAGAAAACAATACCATAAATAAAGCAGATAACCCCGGTAAAGGCGACCGCGTATCTCCAGCTGTCATCGCCTCCGATAAGGGTAATGGCGAGCCACGGGAGAATAATAGCTCCTGCTGCTGAACCAAAATTGCCCCAGCCGCCGTAGATCCCTTCAGCAAATCCGACGTGCTTAGGCGGGAACCATTCTGCGATCATTCGGATACCGACAACAAAGCTTGCGCCAATACTTCCTAGTACAAGCCGACTGATGGCAAGCTGTGCCCAGGTGCTGCCGAATGCAAAAATAAATGTAGGCACCGCCATAATAATCAACAGTGTGGAAAAGACGACCCGCGGGCCAAATCGGTCGAGGAGTGAGCCGATAATGATCCGGGCCGGAATAGTCAGGGCTACGTTCATAATTCCGAGGGCGGCGATATGTTCAGTTGTGAGCCATCCAAGGTCAGCCATCATAGTGGTCGCGAGTGGAGCCATGTTGTACCAGGCGAAAAATGAGATGAAGAACGCAAACCAGCAGAAATGAAGAATTTTAATACGTTCATCCTGAAAGCGGAAAAGGTCTTTAATAGTCAAAAGGAGAACCTCCTAAGGTGGGGTAATTATTTTTGGTTTATTCAAAAAACAATTGACAGCTGACACTCGCATACTTATTTCTCAGGAAGTTCGCCGATGCGGGCAAAGAAGATTTATTTTAAAAGCAGATAAACCATGTTGTTTTCAATTCTTATATCATAGGAGGCGGTACAGCCTTCATCCGCTCCCTGGGCCTGTCCGTCGTTTAGGCTGATTTTCCAGTCGTGAAGCGGGCAGAAGACATGTTCTCCGCTGACAATCCCCTGGGAAAGAGGTCCTCCTTTGTGAGGGCATTTATTTTCCAGGGCGAAAATGGTGTTTTCTTTAGTCTTAAAAATGGCTATTGAAGTTTCTTCAATAATCACTTCTTTAGGAATATCGACCGTAATTTCATCGACAGTTGCTACAGCTACTTCTTTTTGTTTATCTACGCTATTCATCACTATTCCTCCCTCATATTAAACGAGCTCCACTTTACGCTGTTCAAACAGCTCCTGCTTTTTCTTTTCGTTATACGTAAGTTCCTTCCATGGGTCTTCCCCTTTATGCTCGAGGGCTACTTCCATGCGCTCAATTAAGTTTGCCCGTCCCTCTTCATCTTCGAGAACGACCGCTTTTACATGATCAAGGCCGACGCGTTCGATCCAGTGGGAGGTACGCTCGAGGTAGTGGGCGGACTCCCGGTAATACTGAAGAAAGGCACTGATAGAATCCAACAGCTCGTCATCACTGTTCATTTTTCCGAGCAGTTCGCCGCCCCGGAGGTCAACGCCGCCATTTCCGCCGACGTACATTTCCCAGTGCCCTTCAAGACCGACAATACCGATGTCTTTGATACCGGACTCCGCGCAGTTTCTCGGGCAGGCAGAGACGGCCATTTTTACTTTATGGGGAGTGTTGAGCCGTTCATATTTTTGTTCGATGCTCATACCCATCCCGATGGAATCCTGAGTACCGAAACGGCAGAAGTCTTCACCGACGCATGTTTTAACGGTGCGTATACTTTTTCCATAAGCATGGCCGGAAGGCATGTCGAGTTCTCCCCATATGGACGGAAGGTCTTCTTTTTTGACACCAAGCATGTCGATACGCTGGCCGCCTGTCATCTTAAGCAGCGGCACTTCATACTTTTCTGCGACATCGGCAATTTTTCGGAGCTGATCTGAATTAGTGACGCCTCCGTACATTCTTGGAACAACGGAATAGGTGCCGTCGTTTTGAATATTGGCGTGCACACGTTCATTGATAAAACGGGAGGAGTAGTCGTCTTCATACTCTTCTGGTTTCGAAACGCTCAGGTAATAGTTCAGGGCAGGGCGGCACTTGGAGCAGCCTTCAGGCTCCTTCCATCCCAGAACATTCATCACTTCGCGGGTATGGGTGAGCTGCTTAGTCTTTATTTCTTCAGTGACCTGCTCGTGAGAGAGATCGGTACAACCGCACAGCGGCTCCACTTCGGAACCGGAAGCCTCGTCGCCGAGCGTGGCATTCAGCAGGTCGGAAACGAGCGGTTTACAGCCGCCGCAGGAGCGTGAAGCGTTCGTATGCTGTTTGATTTCGTTGACGGAAGTCAGTCCTTTGTCATTAATGGCAGAAACGATATCGCCTTTACAGACCCCGTTACATCCGCAGACCGTTTCTTCGTCCGCCATGTCTACGACTGGACTCTCCATTGGCGCATTGCTTTCGGAAGGGAGGATAAGCCCTTTGCCAACGTCGGAGATGTCTTCTTTTTTATTAATCAGGTTCAAAAGCTTCGGTGAATCGGAGGTATCTCCGAATAAAACAGCTCCGACCACCTTGTTATCACGGATATTCACTTTTTTATAAACGCCATCAAAGTCGTCATGGACAAGCACAGATTTTAAATCTTCCGCTTCTCCAAATTCACCTGCCGAAAAGACATCCACACCTGAAACCTTTAATTTGGTTGATGTAAGAGAGCCCCGGTAGCCGGTCCCGGTTGGTTCCTTGGAGACGAGCCGCTCAGCCAGAATTTTTCCCTGTTCATACAATGGAGCTACCAGGCCGTAGGCAATGCCGTTATGCTCTGCACATTCACCAACGGCGTATACATCGGGAGCGCTCGTTTCAAGATAATCATTCACAACAATCGCGCGGTTTGTATCCAGACCGGAATTCTCTGCAAGGCTAATATTAGGACGGATGCCGACAGCGATAACAATGAGATCGGCGTAAAGTGATTCCCCGTCTTTGAAATGAAGTCCCTGGACGCGTTTGCGTCCGAAAATCTGTTCTGTCTGCTTTTCCATGTGGAACCGCATGCCCTGGCCTTCGAGCTCACGCTTCAGCATTTTGGAGGCGTTCGGGTCGAGCTGGCGCTCCATTAACTGATCCTGAATGTGGATTACTTCTGTTTCCATGTTTAGGTTCAGCAGGCCCCGGGCAGCCTCAAGACCGAGCAGCCCTCCGCCAATTACAGCTGCCTTTTCATATTTTTTGGAGGCTTCAATCATCGTTTCGGTATCTTTTATGTCCCTAAAGGCAATTACTCCTTCTTTGTCAGATCCGGGGATAGGGGGCATAAAAGGGTTGGAGCCGGTAGCGACGATCAGATGGTCGTAAGTACACACAATCCCCCCGGCGCTTTCCACCTGTTTGTTTTCCGTATCAATACGTTTGACCTCATCGCCTGTATGAAGCGTAATATTATGTTCTTCATACCAGTTGTAATCATTTAAAACGATATCTTTTAATTCACTGTCACCCTGAAGAACAGAGGACAGCAGGATGCGGTTGTAGTTTGGGTGCGGTTCCTTGCCAAAAACCGTAATTTCAAAACGGTCCGGCTCCTGCTTTAAAATTTCTTCAATGGTGTACATACCGGCCATGCCGTTGCCGATTAAGACGAGACGCTCTTTATTCATGAATGAATCCTCCTCAGATAATTTAAATAATTCTGACATTTTCACCGGTTTAAATGCCGGCCGGTGTTTTCACAGAAAACGAATTAAGGCTGTTTAACTGGTCTGTCATTTGTTCAGGCAGCAGTGAAGGATCTATATAAAACACATCTGCTTCATCTGAAGGGAAGGCCTCCTTATCAAAAATAATGTACACAGGAGAAGCAGTGGTTTGCTGTTCGCTTATCATCCGGTCAATGCCTGGCTTCAGCTGTTGATAGGAGGCATAATCGGGGACGAAAATAGTATCGATCAGCTCCTCTTCAAGCAGTCGTGAAAGAGCATGTTCGGTGTTTGATGAAAGGCCTCCGGCATCAATCGGCTGATTCGTATGGCAAATGGCGGCCTGCTCGTCCTGCAGATAATCTGTAAAATTCTGAAGCCCGGGACGTCCGGCGGTGAAGGCTGCAATGCTCCGCCCGGTTTTTTTACCCGGGTCAAACCACTGCGTTCTGGAGTGCATTCCGGTAACAGTGCCTACTACAATAATTGCCGGATTTGTAATCTTTTTTCTGTGAACGGCTTCTTCAAGCCCGGCGAGCGAAGCGGCGGTTGACTGCTGCCTGCCGTAGGTGCCCCACTGCACAATAAGAACCGATTCTTCGGGTGAGCGGCCTTGCTGGATCAGCTGTTCTGCGATCCATCCGGCGTGTTTGACGCCCATATAAAAGACGATCGTATCAGAACCAGCAGCAAGGCCGCCCCATTGAATATCGGGCATTCCGTCCTGCTGTTTGCCGTGGCCGGTCACCACGGTGTAAGAGCGTGAATGTTCCCGGTGGGTCAAAGGAACACCGGCGTAAGCTGGAGCAGCGCTTCCGGAAGTGACCCCCGGAATAATTTCAAAGCGGATCTGGTGCTTTTGAAGCTCTTCGGCTTCTTCGCCGACTCTTCCGAAAACTCCCGGATCCCCTCCTTTTAAACGGACGACCCGGCTGCCGCGCCGGGCATGGACCCGGAGCTCGTGGTGAATGTCCTGCTGCCGGAGCGTGTGCCGGCACGGCTGCTTGCCACAGTATATAAATTTCGCATCAGGAGAAGCCTGCAGCAGGAGCCCGGGATGAGCCAGACGGTCATAAATAACCACATCGGCCTGTTGTAATTTGCGCAGCCCCTTAGCGGTGATTAATTCAGGGTCGCCCGGTCCGGCACCTACAAATGAGACGATTCCAGTATGATTACTGCCCATGCTGCACCTCTTTCCTTTTAATATGTACCTGCAGTATTTATTTTTCGACTACGAGTTTTATTCTAGGTAAAGCCAAAAGGTAATTCAGCATATGTGAAAGAAAACTTAACGTACTTTTTCCTTTTTTCGTACTTCTGAACTTTTTCATACGTGCACTGACGAATATTTGATAAATATAAGTGCGAAAACCACATTATTCTTGTGAGTAAATCTAACAATGGCTTTCCTGAGCCCCAAAGAATAAAGAAAAATTTAGACGCTCGTTAAAAATATGAATCAGAAATATAGGTATTTAGAACTTTTTTTAAAAATAAATTCATTAAAAAGTTTAGATCCATGAAGTAAAAGGTAATTTCAACTAAAGAAGTTATTCAATTCAGATGAGAAAGCGAGTGTTTGTCATGATTCGTACAATTTTAATGGTTATTGGAGCTATTGTTGTGATTGGAGCAATTCTCTCCTTAATTTAAGAAGAAATTGCTCAAATGATTACATTAAAGACCCTCTCCAGCCCAGCGAATTCATGACTGTTTATTTCCAGCTATTCATTGGAAAAGCATGAAGCCTTTGGCCGGATGAGGGTTTTTGCGTATAAATTAAATTTTCACGTTAAGAAAGGTGAGATACAGTGACCGACGCTAAAGATAAAGTTACGTACGGATTGATGGCCGCTGGCAGCCTTATTGGCGGAGCGCTTCCTCTAATCACTAAAGGGACGAAAAATAAACTTCAATCCTCAGAGGAATCTTCTGAGGAAGAAAATACTGATGAGCCAGCTGAAAACCAGGAGAAAGAAAAAAAGGCTCCCAAGCTTAAGCAGACAGCAAAAAAACCTGCGAATAAAGCAAAGCAGGCGAAAGATAACGTAAAGGAATCGGGCAGACAGCTGCAAGGCACCGTGGAAAATAAGAAGAAAAGCGCTGAAGATACCGCAAAAAATGCGGGTGAACAGGCGAAAGAAGCCGTTTCAGGAAAAGCTAAAGGAGCCAAACAGGCGGCTGACGCGAGCAAAGTTGTTTATAAAGGAAATAAAAAGGTTAAAGAAACTAAGGGCAGAATAAATGGAGTTAAAAATACTGTCGGCGAAAAAGTAGAAAAAACCGGCATGAAAATACAGGACCAAAAAAACGCCCAAACAAATGCCAATGAAGCTGAAAAAGCAGAGCAGCCAGGACAGGAAGCGGGCAGCGCTCCGAAAAAGGCAAAAAAAGTTTCTAAAAAAGCCGCGCGCCGGCTGACGGATGCAACAGGCCTTGAACAGAGCGCGGCTTCAGCAGAGCCGGGTGCAGAAAATGCGGAAGAGTCAACGCTAACGCAGGAGCTTGAGCGCCGACCGGAAGAAATGAACGAAGCTGAAGTGGATGCTTACCAATCCGGCAGTCAAAACGGAAGTAAAATGAACCACAGCCTGACGGACGTAATGGATACCGTGAACGATTTCTTTAAAAACTATGTAGCCGAGCCACAGCGGATTACTTCTACGGAAAAACAGGAGGGCCACTGGCTGGTAGAAATCGAAGCGTTGAATAAAGAAGGCAGAAAGTCTAAAAAAGAAACGTATCAGGTGCAGGTAGATGATCATTTAGAGGTGACCTCCTATAAGCGGGTAGATGGAAATAAATAATGCTTCGGTTTGAGGAGACCAAATTATGGCAAAAAAGATTTTATTAACTGAAGGCGGAAAATATGTCGATGGCTCAAAGCCAAAGGTAAGAAAAACGTTCTCCGTACCGGACGAAGCCTGGAAAAAAACGCACTTTTCTTCTTATTCCAAAGAAGCAGCATCCGATGATAAATCATCCGGGAAGCAATCCACTGATGAAGAAAAGAGCTCCGAGGATGATGAATCATTTTTGGACAAGGTGAAAAGCAGTGGCCAAAAAGCTGCTAAATGGGTTTCCTTTAATAAAACGAAAGAATTCCTTGATGAGCAGACAGAAGATACGTTCATTGAGCCTATTAAAGACACCGCAGAAGAAATCTCTGACTTGAACCCTGTAGAAACAACGAAAAACATGATTCAGGGCAATGCTAAAGAAGAACTGGTAAAAACAGCTACAAAAGGGGTGAAAAATAACCCTCAGGCTGCCAATGCCGTAGCTGCAGCCTATATGGGCAAAAAGTTTTTCAATACCCTGGAGAGCGCCCGTCTGGCAAAAGAACATGCGCAGGAAAAAGTAGAGGAAACAAAGAAGGCACTGGAAGGAAAAGGGGAAGAAGCCCAGGAAAAATTGCAGCAAGCTGTAGAGCAGGCTAAAGAAAAAGGCCAGGAAGCCCAGGAAAAACTGGGTGAAGCTACAGGGCAGCTGCAGGACAACGTCCAGGGCGGCTCCAATAAGTCCGGGAAAGGGGGCGGTAAAATCCTTCGATCGCTGCCCGAAAAAGGCTTAAGCGATCTAAAGGGAATGGAAGACATCAAGGGACCGTCGAACATCAAGACTTACAGCGAGTCCAGGTTAAGAAGCTATGATGAGGTCAAGGGCGTTGATGATATTAAGGGTATAAGCGAACTAAAAGGCTTATCTGACATCAAGAGCTACAAGGAATCGAAGCTGAAAAGCTACGATGACATCAAAGGCATCAGTGCCATTAAAGGAACAGAAAATATTAAGCATTATGATTAAGGAGTGAAAGATTATGGCAACAATTGAAAAAAGTACAGATTCTTCCAGCTTGGCAGAGGTTATTGACCGTATACTCGACAAAGGTATCGTTATCGACCTGTACGCCCGCATTTCTGTGGTAGGAATTGAACTAATCACAATTGAAGCACGTATCGTTATTGCAAGTGTTGACACTTGGCTCCGTTACGCTGAAGCAGTCGGACTGCTCCGCGACGATGTCCAGGGCGAAATCGATGAAGATGCAGACTCTAATGAGCGTGCCGGGCAGTTAAACTTTGCTTAAATTTCTCTAATCCCGTCATGCGTATGACTGCATGGCGGGATATATTTCTATTGGAAGAAGAAAGCGGGGACCACTATGAAGGAAGTAATGAAATCACTGAACGATTTTTTTGAAGAAAATTTAAAACCTCCATTTCGAATTACTTCGGTTTCCGAAGAAGAGTACGGCTGGTTTGCAGAAGTGGAAGTTATCGAAGAAGATGAGTATATGCAGAAGTACGGACATGACCAGCTTCTGGGTGTCTATGAAGTGAAGCTTAACAACAATCAGCAGGTAGGATCGTTTGAGCGAGTGAATCTGAGACCGAGAAGTGCTCACGTTGAAACGGCAGAAAGGAGATAGGTATCCATGGCGGCCAAACAATCAACGACAAAATCAAAAGAAACTACTGAAGAGAACCAGGGCCAGGAACTGAAAACCAGCAAAAGCGGCTCGTATAAACCTTTCTCCTCTGAAGAAGAAGGAGAAGAGCAGCCGAAAGAGCAGATTAAAGGCCCGGCGAAATCAGGTTCTTCGAGTGAAACTTCAGAGAAATCATCCGGACAGAACGAAAAAACGGACGATAAAGGAGAAAGTGACGAAGTGAATAATACCACGACCGCCAGCAAGAAAAATACAGCCAAAACCAAACAGACAAAAAAAGAAGCCGATGAAGAAGCAGCTCAACAGGAAGAGTCAGACGAGGCATCATTTGCCCCTATTAAAAGTGATATGTTTGAAACCATCCGTTCATTTTTCGAAGAAACGATGAACTCACCAGTCCGTATCACGGCTATTATGGACGCGGGAGACGGCTGGAACATTGAAGTAGAACTAGTAGAAGAAAAAGAGTATACGCAAAAATACGGAAGAGACCAGCTGATTGGGATTTATGAAGCCACGATGAACAAGGATCAAAAAATAACTTCCTATCAAAGGATGAACACTCGTCCGAGAAGTACTCCTTTTGAGAAAAAAGAGAGGTAAAAAATATGGCGACTACTAACGAAAGAAAGCAGCAGACTCAGAAAAAGTCATCCAACACATCGGGGAGCTCCAGAACGAATCAGCAAAAAGGGAGCTCTCAGAGCAGAGGGCAGTCAAAAAAGATCAATGCTCCTGCCACAGCGAATTCGAAGCAAACGACCTCTGAAGAACAACAACAGTCAAAGCAGCAAAAGATCCGTACGATTGATCAAATCGTAGAAACTGAAGAAATGCAGTCGATTTTAGAACGTTCCGAAAAGTATTTAACCTCTGGATATCCTGTACACTTTACAGGTGCAGCCGGAGTAGGTAAAACCACCCTTTCGTTTCAGCTTGCACGCCGGTTTAACCAGCCTGTCACGCTGTTAAACGGGAATGAAAGCCTCTCGAATACGGACCTTCTCGGCGGAAGAATCGGTTATACCAGTGACAAATTAATCGATAATTACGTCCGGAAAGTGTATAAACGCGAAGACCATATTACAGAACGGTGGAGCACCGGCCGTCTGCTTGAAGCAGTAAAAAATGGCCACACGCTCATTTACGATGAATTTACGCGTTCGCTGCCGTCTACAAACAATTTATTCCTTTCCGTACTTGAAGAAGGTATACTGCCGCTTTACGGCACTCAGCGTAACGAAAGCTTTATTACCGTGCACCCGAATTTTAAAGCAATTTTCACAAGCAATCCGGAAGAATATGCCGGTGTGCATAAATCCCAGGATGCTCTCCTTGATAGAATGATTACAATTCCGGTGGAGGATCCGAATAAGGAAGCCCAGGTTTCTATCCTGACAGAAAGAGCTTCCATCAGTGAAAAAGAAGCTGAAACCATTATTAAAGCACTGGATTGGGCGAAATCCACGAGCAGGGAAAACGATACGCATGTCCCAAGCTTCCGGCTCGCTGTTATGACTGCGATGTTAAGCTCGGAGCATGATGTTAAAATAGATGTAAAAAATGACGATTTTCAACAATTGTTTTTTGATGTGATGGGGCATTATTTCCTGGAAAATATTCAGGGAGAAGATGTCAGCGAAGCACAAAAAAGAATGAAGGAAGAGTTGAAAAAGGTCTAGGAGGCAAGTAACCGTGGGAATTTATATGTTTGGAGTTATTGAAACTACTGAAAAGCCTACCTTCGGCACCGTGGAACTCGAGGGAAAAGAGCGAAAAATCTATACCCTCCAGCGCGGGCAGGAAGCGATGGTGGTAGCGGAAGCTCCGATGCAGATTTATGATCCAACGAGGAAAAACCTGCGGGCTCATCAAGATACAGTGGCCAGAGTAATGGAAGAATACGATGTCATTCCGATGAGTTTTGGGAACGTCCTTGAGGACCAGAAAGAAGTCTTTGCTCTAATGGAAAAGCTGCAGGATCAGTTTGAAGAAATTTTTCCGAAAATCCGCGGCAAAATGGAAGTTGGACTTAAAATCATCGGAAAGAAAGAATGGCTGAATGAACAAATCCGCCAGGAACCGGGAATGGAAGACCTGCGCAAAAAAACGGATACGAAAGGCAAAAACGCCAGCTATTACGAGCGTATGCAGCTCGGAGAATCAGCGCAAAAATTCATGATCAGGCTGCACGAGCGCTTTGAGGAAGAGGTTTTTCAGCCGCTCGCAGAGATTGCCAATGCAGCTAAAAGTAACGAAGTAATCAATGAGCGGATGCTGTTGAATGCCGCTTTTTTAATAGATAAGGAAAACGAAGAAGCTTTTGATGCAAAAGTAAACGAGATTTTTAATGAATGGAATGAACACGCTGATTTCAAGTATACGGGCCCGTGGCCGGCCTACAACTTTATTGACCTGAAAATAAAAGCGGGGAACAGCGTATGATTCATAAATTATTTACCTGGCCGCTTGATACTGTCGTCTGGGCTGGTAAAAAAGTAAAGGAAGAGGCGGATAAGGAATATTTTGACGTCCGCCAGATTCAAAAGAAACTGGCCAATCTGCAGATCATGTACGAAATGGAAGAAATTTCTGAGGATGCCTTCACAGAGCAGGAGGAAGAGCTGCTGCAGCGGTATCGCAGAGCGAAGCAGATTGAACAGGAAGAATTACGGGAAGAGTTAGAGGAAAAGGATTAAAGGAGTGAACCGGCAGTGCAGACAAACTCGGGCGCTCCGGCTCTTTTGTATTTGTATGCCTTGATTCCCACCAGCGAATATGAGGAAGATCCTATGGAGCCGATGGAAGGTATGGAGCCGGACAATAATATCAGCTTTATTGAACATGGCAGTATCACTGCAGTAGTTACTCATGTTCCGGAAGAAGAATTTTCCCAGGAACAACTGCAGAAGAATGTAGAAAAAATGGAATGGCTGCAGGCTAAAGCCTTTCACCATCATGAAACGATGAACCAGCTGCATGATCGCTATACCACGATCCCGTTAAAATTCGGCACGATTTTCGAGCAGGAAGCAAATCTTGCGGAAATGATTGAAAAATACCAGGAGAGCGTAACGGCTCAGCTTTCTTATTTGGAAGGCAAAGAAGAATGGAACGTCAAAACTTACGCTGATCAGCAATTGTTCACTGAAGCCGTCGTGCAGAACAGCGAGGAAATTCAGGCGAAAGAAGCAGAGCTTGAAGCGATGCCGGCTGGCCGGCGCTTTTTTGAGAAAAAGAAAATGGACCAGTTCATTGAAGCGCAGGCAGACGAGCAAATTGAGAAGCACTGCCAATCGTTTCATGATGAGTTAGCTGCCTGGAGCGAAGGCACAGAAATAAAAAAGAATTGGGAAAAGCGTGTCACAGACCGGGAAAAAGAAATGGCTTGGAACGCCGTATACCTGATTCACTCGAAAGACCGGGAGGCGTTTATTCAATTAATTGAACAGCGCCAGGCAAAAGAAGAAGCAGAAGAGACCGGAATGGATTTAGAGTGTACAGGCCCGTGGCCGGCATTTCATTTCTCAGGCCTGACAGACAGGAGGGAGCAAAATGCCCCAGGACACTCTTAAAAACCGGGAAGTTTCCCTGCTCGATGTCTTGGACTCCGTACTAGATAAAGGGGTCGTACTTCAGGGCGATGTAACGATATCCATTGCAGGGATAGATCTTGTTTATTTGGATTTACGCGTACTGATCGCTTCTGTCGAAACCCTGCGACAGTCGGAATTGAAGACGCAGAAAGAATTTGTTTCTAATTCTTCAGAACCTTCCCAAGTCGAATAAAGGAGGCCGAACACAGATGGAAAATAGTAACCCGCAAGTAACACAAGCCCAGCAGCCGACCGGACGCATATCACTGGATCCCGACAAAGCAGAAGAAGGGCTCACCCAGCTGGTGATGACGGTGGTGGAGCTGCTGCGTGAGCTGGTGGAACGCCAGGCAATGCGCAGAGTTGAAGGCGGAGATTTAACAGAGGAACAAGTCGAGCAGCTTGGTGTAGCGCTCATGCAGCTGGAAGATAAAATGGAAGAAATGAAGGAAATCTTTGGCCTTACAGCGGAAGATCTGAACATTGATCTTGGACCTTTAGGGAACTTACTGTAAGCTTCAAAATAGGCTTGAAAGAAGGGAATATATTATGGCTGAACAACCTGTACAACGATCAGCACCCGATCACATGGAGAGACCGTCCGGCGGCCTTGTTGACATTCTGGAGACAGTATTGGATAAAGGTGTCGTCATTGCTGGAGACATTAAAGTAAATATTGCGGATGTGGAACTGCTGACCATTAAAATCCGCCTGGTCGTTGCCTCGGTAGATAAAGCAAAAGAAATGGGCATCGACTGGTGGGAAACAGACCCGCATTATTCGTCCAAGGCAAAAGGGCTCGAAGAAGAAAATCAGCGGCTGCTTGAACGGGTGGAACAGCTTGAAGAAAAGCAGCAGACTGAAAGCGAAGAGCAGCAGGCTACAGCACAGAATAAAAACAAAGCCGAAAAGTGAGGTGAACGCACGTGATTTTCCGTGACCTGTCTAAAGACATCGGCCAGCTGGTACGGGACCTGCAGAATCAGGACAAGTCGCAGGTTCAGCGTACAGAAGAACGCACGTTTGGAAAAGACGAAAACGCACCGAAGCTTCGGATGGAATATAACATGAAAGCAAGAACACTCCCGTCGAAGGAAGAAATGGAAGAATACCGAAAAGAAATCAAGCAGCGGGACAGGGATCGTCTGGAATAACAGATCCTGTCCTGCGTGAAAGCTTTTCCGGGGCGTCTGTTTTTCTCCGGAGAAGCGGTACATAGCTGTATTAATTAATAAAGGAGCTGGGCACATGGCAAAAGATAAAAAGCGGCGGAGCTTTTTAAAGAAGAAAAACATTGACGAATCAACGTTGAAGGACCGATTAAAGCGCCTGAATCCGCGGGCGAAAAAATATGCGAAAGACCCAAAAGAAACGGAAAAACTGCTGCGGCAGGCAAGAGAAAAAGCGGACGAAAACCAGAGTCCGCTGAAAAACGTGTGGCAGGAGCTGCAGCTGATGCTTGAAATGCTTCGTGCCTGGTGGAAAAAAGAGTACCAGCATGCGCCCTACAAATCGATTGTAGCCATCATTGCAGGACTGATCTATTTCGTTTCTCCCATCGATTTGATTCCGGACTTTCTCCCGGGCGGCCTGATTGATGACGCAGCGGTTATTTCGTTTGTGTTCAAGCAGGTACAAAAAGACCTCGATGACTTTAAAGAGTGGAAGCTGCAGCGTGATAATACGATTGATGCAGATGAATAATATGAAAACACCAGCATTTAAGGATGTTGGTGTTTTTTATCTTTCTAATTGCTGCAAAACATATGAAAAAACATTTGATAAAATTTTGCATTGAAATTTGAAAGCGCTTCCTGTAGACTGTTGTTAATTAGTTAGATCGATCTACTTATTGGATCGATCTAATAAAAAGGCGATAATGTATGCGCTTACTAATATGGGGAGGCGTAAATGTGAAGAAAATGGGGTTAGGTTTAACTGTGGCCGCTGGAGCATTTTTAATTTCCGGCTGTTCTCCAGAAGTTTCTGGAAATCAAAGTGATGAGCCAAAAAAAATGAGATTGGCTGTAGCAACTTCAGAAGACAGATCGTTAACACAGGGATTATATGAGTTTCAAGAAATTGTGGAAGAAGAAACTAATGGCGAAATAGACGTTGAAGTTTATCCGAGTGGAGTGCTTGGGGGCGACCGGCAGGTATTGGAGGGCATGCAGCTCAATACAATTCAGGGAACCACGGTCTCTACTGGACCGGTAGCGCAGTTTGCACCTATTTTTAATCTTTTTGATCTGCCTTATTTATTCGAGGACCGTGAAACAGCTCATGAAACGCTGGATAGTTCTATCGGGGAGGGTCTACTGGAAGAATTACCGGAGCAGAACCTCGTTGGACTTAACTATTGGGAAAATGGTTTCAGGCAATTAACAAACAGTCAACGCGAAATCGATTCTTTGGAAGATGTACAGGGGCTTGATATCCGGACATTGGAAAATGATCTGCACCTGCAGCTTTGGAGTGAACTCGGAGCGAATCCGACACCGATGAGTTACACAGAGCTTTACGTAGGGCTGGAGCAGGGAACGGTAGATGGCCAGGAAAACCCGGTAGGAAACGTAGTGAATGACAACTTTTATGAGGTGCAGCCATATTTAACGGAAACTAATCACGTGTATAATGCGAGCTTGTTCGCCCTTAGTAAGCCTTTTTGGGATTCACTGTCCGATGAAGAAAAAACGATAGTGGAGGAAGCGGCGGACGAAGCAAAGGAATATCAAAGAGATTTGAATGAAGAAGAAAGCGAAGAAGGAATTGATTTTCTGGAAGAGCAGGGAGTGACGGTGACTGAATTATCGGATAGTGAAAGAGAGAATTTTGCAGAAGCAGCCCAGCCGGTATATGACACCTTTACGGAAGAGCACGGAAGTGAAGAATTGGATCGTATTAGAAACCGGGCTGAAGAAGCTGGAAATTAACAGAGCAGGAGGTGAAGCAGGATGAAAATAGTCAAATGGCTGGACCGCCATATCGAAGAAGTTCTACTAATAGTTCTAAGTACAGTAATGCTTGGAATAATTGGTGTTCAAATTTTCATGAGGTTTATCCTGGGGAGTTCGCTTGGCTGGTCGGAGGAACTGGCGCGGTATTGCTTCATATGGCTGGTTTTTGTAGGAGTAAGCTATGGAGTAAAGAAACAGCGTCATATTAAAGTAGATGTTGTATTGCTGTTGTTAAAGGAAAAAGGAAAAGTTGTACTCAACATGGTATCAAATATCATCTTTTTGCTTTTTGCAGTAAGTATTGCAGTATACGGTTTAGGCATTTCCTTTCAAATATTTGGGTGGGGGCAGCTCTCGCCTTCATTAGGTGCTCCAATGGGAGCGGTATATCTGGCTGCTCCTGTAGGGATGCTGCTTACGGCTGTTCGTATTATGCAGCAGATTATTAAACAAATAAAGTATCTGAAGGGACACAATGTAGACGAAAGAGAAATCATAAGTGACCGTATGATGGATAACTATGGTATAGAAGAGGAAGAGGCAATGCCAGAGCAACGATCCGCATCAGGTCAGTATAAAAAGAAAGGAGAGGGAGTATGACAGCTACAGTACTTTTTGGAAGCTTTGCAGTCCTGCTGGCGTTAAGTGTACCGATCGGAATAGCATTGGCGATTGCTTCATTGATTGTGCTAATAAGCACCCAGGTGCTGCCTCCAGAATTTCTTGCTCAATCACTAATAACTTCTGTGGATTCCTTTGCCATAATGGCAGTTCCGTTTTTTATCCTGGCCGGAGAGGTTATGAGTAAAGGCGGTGTGTCTGCGCGGCTTTTTCATGTAGCCGAAACACTTGTTGGTAATAAAACCGGTGGCTTTGCCATGGCCACAATTATCACCTGCATGTTTTTTGCGGCTATTTCCGGTTCGGGGCCTGCCACTGTAGCAGCTATTGGAGGAATCATGATCCCCTCAATGGTACGAATGGGATATGATAAAAAATTTGCTACTGCGTTAGTAGCTGCAGCTGGTTCTTTAGGGGTAATCATCCCTCCAAGTATCCCAATGGTAATGTACGGTGTTACTGGTGGAGCTTCGGTAGGAGACTTATTTATAGGGGGGATTATCCCGGGCATTGTGGTAGCAGCCGGTTTAATGGTCTATGCCTTTTACTATTCCAAAAAACAAGGGTACGTGGGGAATGGTGTTCCCTTTGACATAAAAGAGTTTGGCAGGTCAGTTTGGGATGCCAAGTGGGCTCTTTTAATTCCAATCATTATACTCGGAGGAATATACGGTGGTATTTTCACTCCCACAGAAGCTGCAGCGGTAGCTGCCATTTATGGTATTATTGCAGGAATGTTCTTATATAAAGAATTGAAAATCAAAGACATGCCTAAAGTAATGGCTGATGCAGCCTTGACTACAGCTACAGTGTTGATCATTGTAGGAGCAGCTACTGCTTTTGGCCAATTGATGACTATCGCACAAATACCAGGCCAGATCGCTGACTTCTTACTGGGTATATCTAATAACACTATAGTTATTATTTTACTTATCACCCTGATTTTATTGATTATTGGCTGTTTCATGGATACTCTGGCCGCCATCATTATACTAACCCCGCTATTGCTTCCTATCGCGACAGAAATTGGTTACGATCCGGTGCATTTCGGTATTATTATGGTCGTCAATCTGGCGATTGGCTTTATTACACCGCCTTTAGGAGTGAATTTATTTGTAGGCTCAGGAATATCAGGTCTTTCAATGCAGTCATTATCCAAAGCGGTCTTACCGTTTTTCGTTGCCATGCTGGCAACGTTGATGATTATTATCTTTATTCCACAGCTGACCACAGTATTCCTCGGAGAGTAAAGGAGCAAAATAATGAGAGA
Organism: Marinococcus sp. LNHM5E3-2.1; assembly: GCF_056034365.1. Taxonomy (NCBI): domain Bacteria; kingdom Bacillati; phylum Bacillota; class Bacilli; order Caryophanales; family Bacillaceae; genus Marinococcus; species Marinococcus sp. LNHM5E3-2.1. Next base: position 106,188 of record NZ_JBQLIB010000003.1, on the reverse strand, counting down.
AGTTATTGTAAACATTGACAGCAAGCAGACTATCAGTGAATTAAGTAATTTGCTGCAGCCGTTCAAAGCGGAGGTTTATTTAAGAAAAGCATCAGAAGGTAACGTACAGGAAATTAATTTGAAAAGCTTTTTAGGGCTTGTGTCAACTCGTTTGGAAAATGGGGAAAGAGTTTATCTTTTAGCAGAAGGTGAAGATAAAGAAAAAGCCCTGGACGCCGTAGAAGAGTATTTATCGTAAAAGGAAGGCAGGTTTTCCTGCCTTCCTTTACTAATGAAGCAGGTGCTGAATTGACAGGTATTCAGCACCTGCTTCATTATAATAGTTAGATTGTTAATGACGGATGTAAGAGGGTGAAGGCATTGAACAAAAAACGAGTCACATTAAAGCAGGTGGCAGAACATGCGGGAGTATCGCGGGCTACGGCTTCTTTGATTGTCCGGAACAGTCCGAGTATATCTAAACCAACAAGAGAAAAAGTTCTTCAATCCATGGAAGAATTAGGCTATGTTTACGACCGGGTAGCAGCAAACTTAAGAGAGCAGCGGTCAACTACTATAGGCTTAATTATTACAGATATTTCAAACCCATTTTATTCAGAGCTTTTAGTAGGAGTGCATGAAACGCTGGAAAAAGAAGGATATACAATCCTGCTTGGAACAACATTTGATTCTGAAGAAAAACAGCGGAAGCTTCTTTCTACAATGATGGAGAATCGTGTAGGAGGCGTTATATTATGCCCGGTTTCAGATACTTCCATGACTGATATCGATTCTCTGAATAAATGGCAGCTTCCGTTGGTTTTAGCAGTTCGGGAAATTGATGGTTTGGTAAGCGACTACGTTGGAGTTGATTATGAGCGCGGGGCTTACCTGGCTACAAAACATTTGCTCGAGGAAGGCCATAGAAAGATTGCTTTTGTAGGGGGAGGAGCAGAGTCACTGGCCTGGAAGGATAGAGAAAATGGATACATGAAAGCCTATAAAGAATGGGGTAAAGAACTTGATACCTCTTTAATTGAAGCAGGAACAACAGATCGAAATGGAGGCGTACATGCAATTAAAAGCATATTCAATAAGGGTAAACAGCCTACTGCGGTTTTTTGCTTTAATGACACAGTAGCTTTTGGTGTACTTGAAGAACTTAGGAACCAGGGGAAAACTCCAGGTAAAGATGTAGCAGTAGTAGGTTTTGATGACGTGCCGGAAGCGGAGGCCCTTTCCTATCCTGCTTTAACCACAGTTTCCTCCTACCCAAAAGAAATAGGAGCCCGGGCAGCTGCCTTATTGAAAGAACAGCTTGAAAGCGATGAAAGAGACAGGAAAAGGATTATTCTTGAACCAGAATTAATCGTGAGAAAATCAACATTTCCACTCCCAAAATAAAAAAACGGCTTCTCATGGAGAAGTCGTTTAATCGTACATATCCCAGGCCATTTTTAGTGAGTCTGTTAAATAATCAGCTACATCTTCCGCCGGCAGCTGATCGATGGTGATTTTAGAATTATGATCGGCGTAAGTGCCCTGCCGCTTATAAAATAATTCTTCTATTTCCTCGATGCTCTTTCCCTGCAGAACCGGCCGGTTGCCCATTATGAGGTGCAGCCTTTCCTTCCAGGAGTCCCAGGACATATCTAAATAAAAGACAGTGCAGTTGTTTAGGCAGAGGTTGCGGATTTCTTCCTGCATGAAAGCACCCCCGCCTAAAGAAATCACCTTTAAGCTTTGTGTGGAATACTTGCGGACCAACTCTTTTTCCTTCTCACGAAAAGCGGGTTCGCCGATTAATTTAAATACTTCAGGAACAGGCATGCCATATTCCTTTTCTATTTCTTCGTCGATATCAACAAAGCTTCTGTAAAGCTTCTTAGCGACTAGTCTTCCGACAGTAGTTTTACCCACTCCCATAAAGCCGATGAACACTATGCTTTTTTCTCGTAAAGATCGCTCTGTCATAATATCTGCACTCTTTCATTTGTATTGAATTCGTTTTAAAATGTACCGCGATTATAATACATGTTTGCTGTCACTTACAACTATATCATATAAACAGCTGTAAGCAGTAAGCGATGACGATAGTGAAAAGAATATAGCCCGAAGCAAACGGCAGGTTCCACAGGCCTAATCGGTAAGGGTTCACATTTAAATAGTTTCCCACCAGGGAAACCGAAATATTAAAGGGACTGTACATAACCGGACTTAAGCTGCTCACTATTAATACTAAAGCTAAAGGTACAGGGCTTAAATCCGGCAGGGAGGGGGCGATAATTTCTGAGAGGAGAATTACCGAAACCAGCGGGTGAAAGCCTACAAAGCTTGAAACGATGAAATAAATGCCTATCGCCAAATAGAAATAAAATACCTGGTCATGCAGAGCGGTAAAGGCGTACTGCAACGTATCAAAAACAGGAGTTTCTGCAAGCATCTGAACAAATAAACCGGCACTTAAAAACATAAAAAAGAAATTGGCCATGCCTTTGGTGCGGTTCTGCCATTGTTTTACGGCAAAAATGGTATATCTTCGCAGCCTTCGAATAATCATTGACCAAAAAAAAGATACAGGAGCAATGAATAAAACTAAAGTAAACAAGTAATCATAACCAGTCCATCCGCTTGTAATACTTACACAGGAAACCAACAGAGCCAGCAAAAGTATTAAACTAAAAATTTTTCGCCTGATGAGAGAAGCGGAGGAAGAACTTTCCTGGTTCTGAGGAAAAGTAACAGAAGGAAATTTAAGAGATGAAGCAGCAATATCAAATACGATTACGACCATCACAATGGAAGCAATGGCTGGAAATACATGAATATATTCCTGGCCAGTTATGTTTAAAGCTGTAATCACCATAATTTCCAGCGGGCTCCATGCCAGGCACAAGGCGTAAGCTCGCAGCAAGTTTTGGGTATAGAACTTGCTTTTTACACGTTTCGAGGTATTTTTAAAAGTGCCATCAAGTGTACGCATCAAAACAGAAAAAGTAGCTATGTTTAAAAATAATCCAAGCACATGGCAAACAAAGAAACTCCGCTTATATAAATGCTTTATGTTTTTAACGCCCTGCTCAATAAATTTTCGGAGATTTCTATCGTATTTGCCCACCTGTATCAAGGAATTTAAAAAAGGAAGCATGTAAAAAAATGCGAGAATACTCATCATCGTCGTAAATGAGGAAAAATAAGCATTTAAGGAGAGGTCATTTAATATAAACAACAGTATACCAATAGTGTAGAAAATGAGTCCGGAATAAAAAAATAAACCTCGGGCATAGAAAAATGAAAGCAAAATAACAATATTGGCAAGAACGCCTAAAATAATAACTTCGCCCGGTATATCAACAAATTGAAAGGCAATATGAAGAATCACTAATAGTGAATAAATGACAAGGCGCATGAGTAGATCCCCTTTTAAGCTAAAAAAATGGTTGATGTTTTAATATATCTATCGTATCATAATGATAACGTTTACAAATTATAATTTTAGATCGATCTATACTAACAGCGAAAGCTGTTTTTAAATGAATGTTTATTAGATCGATCTAATAAAACGAGGTGAAAGGGATGCAGGAATTATTAGCTCAGCCTTTTATTGAAAACCATTGGTTGAAGAATGAAACTACAAAAGAAACGATTTATAACCCTTACAATGGAAAAAGTATTGGAAGCCAATATACCGCAAGCCTCGAAGATGTTGAAAAAGCTCTCCAGGCAGCTTATAAAGACAAAAAAGCAATTGAGTCTATTCCTTCTGGTAAGCGGGCGAAAATTTTAAAAGCAGCTGCACTACTGCTTGAAGAAGAGAAGGAAACGTTCGCCAAACTAATTGCTGAAGAACTGGGCAAGCCTCTTAAAAATACTAGAGATGAAGTTTCCCGCTCGATTGAAACGCTGGAACTTTCAGGGGAAGAAGCGAAACGGCTACACGGGGAAACTATACCAGGGGACGCATCAGAACGTGGAACGACGGCCATGGCATCCACGTACCGGGTTCCGGTAGGAGTCATCGCCGCTATTACGCCATTTAACGCTCCGCTCAACCTCGTCTGTCATAAAATTGGCCCAGCGTTCGCCGGGGGAAATGTCACTATTTTAAAGCCCGCTCCCCAGACAGCGTTGATCGCTACAGCGTTGTTAGATTTGATGCTGCGGGCGGGGCTTCCGGGAAATGCGGTTCATATGCTTTTAGGCGGCGTCGAAATTGGGCAGAAAATTGTGCAGGATAATCGGGTGAATGTTATTTCCTTCACGGGAGGGACCAAAGCGAGTAGAAATATTTGTGATACAGCGGGAATGAAAAAGGTTCTACTTGAACTTGGAGGCAATGCTGCTACGATAGTCCATCATGACGCTGACATTCAGGAAGCCGCAAAAATGAGTGCTAAAACCGGTAATAGTAACTCGGGTCAAAGCTGTATTTCAGTGCAGCGTATTTATGTGCACCGTTCGGCAATGAATGAATTTTCAGAAGCACTAAAAACGAACGTGGAACAGCTTCAATTAGGGGATCCTTTGGACGCTGCCACTGATATAGGCTCTCTTGTAGATGAAAATGCAGCAAACCGGGTGAAATCCTGGATAGATGAAGCTGTAGATGGAGGGGCTGAACTTTTAACAGGGGGAGTGCAGGACGGGGCTACGATCACTCCAACTGTGCTGTTGAATCCTAAGCATGAAGATAAAGTGGTGTGTGAAGAAGTTTTCGGACCGCTCATAAGCGTTATTCCTTATGACGATATCGATGAAGCGATCACCTGGTCTAACGACTCTGAATTTGGTCTTCAAACAGGGGTGTTTACTAAAAATATCGATCTTGCTTATAAAGTGGCCCATCAAATTGAAGCGGGCGGCGTAATTATCAATGGGACCTCGAACTTCCGGCTGGATCACTGGCCATACGGCGGCGTGAAAAACAGTGGTATTGGAAGAGAAGGCCCAAGGTTTGCCATAGAAGAAATGACTGAAATGAAGATGGTGGTCCTGCGTCTGCCTGCCAATGAATAAAGAAGATATGGAGTGGAGGTGCAAATATGAATGGTTTAACACTGGAGAGTCCTTCCCGGCTAAAAATAGTAGAAAATGATCAAGAGATTTTAAATGAAAATGATGTGCGCCTGAAAATTATTTACGGAGGTATCTGTGGTTCGGATCTTAGTGTGTATAACGGTAAACTACCGCACGCTGATTATCCGGTTCGCCCCGGGCACGAAATTTTAGGAATTATTGAAGAAACAGGAACGACAAGTCCTTACTCCACAGGAGAACGTGTAATCGTACAGCCTAATACGTATTGCGGAGAATGCGAATATTGTCTGCAGGGGAAAACCAATATCTGCCCATATAAAAAATCTCTTGGAATCAATGCGGACGGTGGATTTGCGGAGGAAGTAGTCATTGACAGTAAATATGTCATGCCTGTAGACCCCGGCATTACTGATAAACGGGCGATACTGATTGAGCCTCTGGCAGTAATTGTTCATGCTTTAAAAAAAGTGACAGTAAATGAAAAGAAAAAGGTAGCTGTCATAGGCTGTGGAACAGAAGGAATGCTCGCACTTGCTTTAGCTGATTATCTGGGCGGAAATGTCAGTGCTGTTGACATAAACGAAGACAAGCTTCGGAAAGTAAAAAGTAATTATGAATCGGTAAAAGTAAACTATCCCGAAGAGGTTAAAAACAGTTATTTCGATATTGTTATCGAAGCGGCAGGGACGAAGTCGTCGTTTGAACAAAGCATAGATATTGTTAAGCCGGGGGGTGAGATCGTTTGCGTAGGCATGACTCCTGAAGCACAATTGTCCGTTACAACACTTGTGCGTAAAGAAATAACCCTGTACGGCTCCATTATTTATAATGTGCCTGATGATTTTACGCAAACGATGGAGTATCTCAAAGCCTCAGCCTTGAACGTAGAACCGGTGATTTCTAAAATATTTCCTTTTCATGACTATCAGCAGGCTTATGACGAAGCTCTTTCAGGAAAACAAGGGAAAATAATTCTTCAATTCGGGGAGGAAAAATAAAATGAAAAAATTAGTTTCTAATCTGTTAGCTAAATATCTGGAAACCCGCGGAGTTGAACACGTATTTGGCTTATGCGGACATACAAATATCGCAGTACTGGCTGAACTCGAGAAAACGTCGGTGAAATTCGTGAATGTTCGCCATGAACAAATTGCTGCTCATATGGCAGACGGCTATGCCCGTGCGAAGAACGAGACTTCTGTTTTATTAAGCCACGTAGGGCCAGGACTTACCAACGCCTCTACCGGAGTAGCAAATGCTGCTCTGGATTCGATTCCAATGGTTGTTATTGCAGGAGATGTACCTTCTCATTACTATGGTAAGCATCCGCACCAGGAAATGAATATGCATGCCGATGCTTCTCAATATGAAGTTTACCGTCCATTTGTTAAAAGAGCCTGGAGAGTAGATCGCGAGGATCTGCTCCCGGAAATTATGGAAAAAGCTTTCCAATTGGCAGAAAGCGGCAATCCTGGTCCGGTTTTAGTGTCTGTACCGATGGATATGTTTTCTAAAGAAATTGAGGAGTCTTTATTTGAACAGCAAAAACGCCATACGAAAAAACTCCAGAAGCCTTCTTTGGATGAAGATACAGCAAGAGAAATTGTGCAGAAGCTAATCCAGGCAGAACAGCCGTTGCTCCACGTTGGCGGCGGCATCATGCTAGCCGATGCCTCAGATGAACTCCGGGAGTTTGCCAATCATTTAGGCCTGCCAGTTTCTCATTCTTTGATGGGTAAAGGCGCTATGTCAGACGATGACGATTTAACACTTGGCATGACCGGATTCTGGGGAACACAATTTATTAATGAGAAAACTAGAAATGCAGATTGGATAATGGCTCTTGGCACAAGGTTTGCTGAAGCTGACAGCAGTTCCTGGGAGGGAGAGTATACGTTCCAGTTTCCTCCAACAAAATTGATACACATCGATATTGATTCTTCAGAAATCGGTCGCAACTACCCGGTGGAGATTGGGGCAGTAGCTGATCTCAAACAAGCATTGCAGGCATTAATTAAAGCAGCGAAGGAAGAACTGCCGGAAGGTAAAGAAAACGCCGAATTGAAAAAAGAGATTAAAGAGTATAAACGTTCGTTTAACGAAGCTAATCAAAAGCTCGTAGAGGATGATCGTTTCCCAATGGTCCCTCAGCGGATTTTAGCTGAAGTGAGAAACGTGGTACCTAAAGATGCTTATATTACTACAGATGTAGGCTGGAACAAAAACGGCATGGGCCAACAGTTCCCAATTTATGAAGCAGGTTCGGTATTAACCCCAGGAGGTTACGCCACGATGGGCTTCGGTGCACCAGCAGCGTTAGGAGCGAAGGTGGCAGCTCCGGATAAAAAAGTTATTTCTCTCGTAGGAGACGGAGGATTTGGTCAAAACCCTGCACTTATGGCTACAGCAGTGGAAGAGAATATTCCGGTGGTATGGGTAGTAATGAACAATTCTTCATACGGAACGATAGCAGGATTGGAAAAGGCACACTTTGGCACTACCTACGGAACCGTTTTCGAGCGGGATGGCGAAAGCTACACGCCGGATTATGCAGCAATAGCCCGGGGATACGGGATAGAAGGAATTAAAATTGAAAAAGCGGAAGAATTCAAACCGGCTCTGGAGGAAGCTTTGGCCAGTGAAAAGCCTATAGTCATTGATGTTGCTATGATTAACGAGCCGGTACCGACAGATGGACACTGGAACATCATGGATATCTATTCGCCTGGAAAAAAAGTTCACCATGAGGGTGTTTGAACTATAAATTAGATCGATCTAATTTAATGTAGGAGGCATAATATGGAGCCGAAGTTCTCTTTAGCACATTTAACAGCTTTAGAATATAGCCCGCCAGAACTGACATATTTAGCTGCAAAAGCCGGTTTTGATTATGTTAGTATGCGTCCTATCTATATGGGGCTGCCCGATGAGAAAAACTACGATTTAGCCAACAATCGGGAAATGGACAAAAAGACTAAAAAAGCTTTACAGGAAACAGGCCTCGAACTGTTGGATATCGAATTGGCGAAAGTGGATAAAGGCATTGATTATAAAAATTACGAACCGGCCTTTGAAGTCGCAGCTGAACTTGGTGGCAAGCATGTATTAAGCAGTATATGGGTAGATGACGAAGACTTTGCCCTAGAGCAGTTTTCAAAGATATGTGACCTCGCAAATCAGTACAATTTAACTGTAGATTTGGAATATGTTCCGATAGCCAGCATAACGAACCTTTCAGAAACGGTAGAGATATTAAAAAAAGCAGATAAGAAAAATGCGGGTCTGATGATTGATGCCCATCACTTTTATAGAGCAGGAGATAAAGCGGAAGAATTAAGCGGTTTGCCAAGAGAGTGGTTCCATTACATGCATTTATGTGATGCACCGGGAGTCGAGCCTTCTTCTCAAGAGGAAATGACAAGGATTCTCCGGGAAGAAAGACCGTATGTTGGTGAAGGTGCCGCAGATATTTCCGGGCTGCTCCGGAATACGCCCAATGTACCGTATTCTCTGGAAATTCCCCATAGCCGGCGGGCAAAAGAATTGGGGTATGAAAATCACGCAAAAAAATGCTTGCAAACTGCTAAACAATACGTCAAAAATACTGTTTTTAGCGGCGAAAGCTAATATGCAGGGAATGGTACAGAGTGATTCCCGGGTTAATAATTCAGCCGGAGTGCAGCTAGCAGACACTCCGGCTTGTTTAAATTGTGCGGGCATTGATAGTAATGAAAATTACAATCGGCTACAATGGACAATAGAAGAAGGGGGTTTCTATGGTGAAAGAATTAAAAGTGAGAAATACGTTGTTAACAAACGAACGTCCATGTGTATGTGTTCCGCTTATAGGAATAAGTGAAAACGAGCTGCTTGACGAAACAAAGCACATTATTCAAAAAGAACCAGATCTGATTGAATGGCGGGCAGATTTTTTTGAAGATATTGGTGACTTTAAAAAAGTATTAGAGGTCCTTGAACAGGTAAGAAAAGAAATTGGAGAGGTTCCTTTGTTGTTCACGATTCGTTCTATACACGAGGGTGGACAAAAAATTGAATTAAATGAAAATGATAAAATTGAGTTGATGAAAAAAGTCTGTGCTACCCGCCACATAGATTTCATAGATTATGAATTAGAAAATAATCAGGAGTATATCGAAGAGGTTCAAAAAAATGCGGCGAAAAACAATGTGAAATTAATATTATCTTTTCACAACTTTCATCAAACTCCTAATGAAGAGGAAATGCTGGCTAAGCTTCATAAAGCGAGTAATAACAAAGCAGACATAGCTAAGCTGGCAGTGATGCCCAATAATATGACTGACGTCTTAGCTGTTTTGCAGGTGACAGAGAAAACAAATGATGAACTTGCTATTCCGGTGATTACTATGGCTATGGGCTCTGACGGAGCAATAACCAGACTCGCCGGATGGAAAACAGGCTCTTTATTTACTTTCGGCATTGGGAAGGGAAGTTCAGCTCCAGGTCAGGTGTCAATTGAATTGATTAAAAGTATGGAAGCTCCTTTGAAGTCTAATAAATAAATGAACCGGCGAAAGCCGGTTTTTATTGACTAATAAAAAGATAACGTTTACAATTAAGTGAATTGGTTAGCCCAATATTATATTTTCCGGGGAGTATGAGTTAGAATCGAAAACCAAACTAAAAAAAGAAAGTATGAGTTTATTGAAGAAGAACTGTTGCGGCTGATAGAAGAAGGAACTATGGTTCCAGGCGACAAACTGCCGGCTGAAAGGATGCTTGCCGAAAGACTGTGCTGCAGCAGGACGTCTCTGAGAGAAGCTTTTCGCGTTCTTGAATCAAAGGGTATTATCGTTTCCCGAATAGGGGGAGGCCGATATTTACAAAGTATTTATCAGCAGCAGGACTTCAATTATGATCCTGTAAAAGCAATGGAACAAACAGCGATTCTGCATTTCATTGAGGCAAGAGAAACACTTGAGCCTAATATTGCCCGGTTAGCCAGTGAAAGAGCGACATTAGAACAGCTTGAGGAAATAGAGAAAAACATGAAATCGATTCAAATAGACACTAATGTGGATAAAAGCTTTCATCTTTCGATAGCAGAAGCCTCTGGAAACTTTGTTTTTGTAACAATGATGAAATCGAATTTAGAAATGATCTATAAGATGCGCAGTAAAATGATGGAAGATAAAGAAAGATATAAACAAGCCCAACAAGAACACGAAGAAATATTCCGTCATATAAAAAATGGAGAAGGAAAAAAAGCCGAAAAATCCATGCGGAATCATTTGCAGTACCTGAAAATAAATATTAAGGAAAATTAGGTTATATTTTTTTTAATTTATTAGATCGATCTAATAGGAGGAGTTAAAAATGAACATGAGTGGGCCATTAGAAGGAATTAAAATTTTGGATTTATCAACGATGATTGCGGCGCCTTTCGGTGCTACGCTGCTGGCTGACTTTGGTGCAGAAGTGACAAAGGTGGAGATCCCTGGCAAAGGGGACACTCTTCGTACAGTTGGGCCTTGGAAAGACGAGGAACCTCTGCGCTGGCCGGGTCTTGCACGGAATAAGAAATCATTAACACTTGATATCCGTACGGAAAAAGGAAAAGAAGTATTAAAAAAGTTAATTGCTAAATCCGATGTAGTTATAGAAAATTTCCGTCCCGGTACGCTGGAAAAATGGGGGATTGGCTACGAGGAAATGAAGAAGCAAAACCCTGAAATTATTTTGTCCCGGGTTTCGGGATACGGCCAGACCGGCCCTTACAGCTCAAAGGCTGGTTTTGGAACACCAGGAACGGCCTTCAGCGGACATACAGGCATTTCCGGTTTCCCAGACCGTCCACCGGTAAGCCCTGCATATTCCCTGCTTGATTACATTACTGGGATTTATATTGCTCTGGCAACTGTAAGCGCTCTCTACCACCGTGATGTTAACGAAGACGGAGAAGGACAGTCGATTGATATGGGCTTATACGAGTCAATGTTTCGTATGCTGGAATTTCTGGTAGCTGAGTATGATCAGAATAATAAAGTGCGCGAGCGCAGCCCGGGGCTGTCCGGTCATTCCAGCCCAGCAGGGACGTATGGTACCAAAGACGATAAATTTGTCGTATTGGTATGCAGCACAGATTCTACGTTCGACCGACTTGCAGAAGCGATGGGCAGAAAAGATATGCTGGAGGATGATCGTTATTATACTAACGCAGTGCGTCTCGAGCATGACGATGAGGTGCAAAAAATTGTTTCGGGCTGGATAAAAATTCATACCCAAAAAGAGTTAATGGATAAGTTGGATGAATATGGTGTGCCGGTCAGTCCTATTTATACAATAGAAGACATTTTCAACGACCCCCACTATCAAGCCCGGGAAAATATTGTGGAGATTGAACATCCACGCCTCGGCAGCGTTAAGATTCCAGGAGTAGTACCGAAATTTTCGAAAACGCCTGGCAGTATTCGTCACCGGGCCCCGGATTTGGGAGAGCACAATGAAGAAATTCTGGGAGAAGGTCTTGGGTTGTCTGAAGAGGATATTCAAAGCTTAAAAGAAGAAGGAGTGATTTAAATGGCAGAGACCAGATACCCTGACTCAATCGAACTGTGTGAAGTTGCTCCCCGGGATGGTTTTCAGGCCGAAGATGAATGGATTCCTACAGAGAAAAAAATAGAGATAATCCGTAAGTTAGCCGAAACGGGGGTTTCCTCCATGGAAGTGACCTCTTTTGTGCATCCTAAAGCGATTCCACAATTAAAAGACGCTGAAGAGGTGGTACAGGCTGTCCAGGACATATCCACGATGAAAATGAGGGCATTAGTGCCTAATGTAAAAGGGGCAGAACGAGCCATTGGCGCAGGCATTAAAAAGTTGAAGCTGATGCTGTCAGCGACGGATTCCCATAGCTTGTCGAATGCAAATGCTACGGTGGAAGAAGCTCAAAAAAAATTGGAACCAATCGCAGAGCTGGCAGAAAAAGAAAAAGTAACCGTTGGTGGATCGATTTCAGTAGCTTTTGGCTGTCCGTATGAAGGAAGAGTAACTGAAAAGCAATTATATCCAATACTCAAGAGGTATCAACAAATGAATGTTCAGGAAGTGTCCCTGGCAGATACAACCGGTATGGCAAATCCTAAACAGGTACATCATATGCTTCAGGATTTGCAGGCTGCTTTTCCCGATATGACATTTTCGATGCACTTGCACAACACAAGAGGGCTTGCGTTAGCTAATATGGCTGCGGGCATGGAGCAGGGAATACGTCGTTTTGACAGCTCAATAGCAGGGCTGGGGGGATGTCCCTATGCGCCGGGAGCTACTGGAAATGTCCCTACAGAGGATGTAGTGCATATGCTGGAGGAGATGGGGATAGCAACTGGTATCAACCTTGAAAAAATTATTCAGACTGCCAAAGAAGTGAAGAATATAATAGGTCATGATGGAGGCAGTTATATGCTTCAAGCCGGACCTAATTCCCAATTGCATGATAAAGTAGAATCGCAAAATAAAGTAAATTAGAAATTTAATGAATAAAAGTTGAAAAACCTGTGGAAAAACCCGTATCATTTGATGTAGATACGGGTTTTTACGTATGGTCAGGTCGCATACATAAGGAGGGTGAAGACTGATGGAAGACATACGCCAGCTCGAGGAAGACCTGCTAAAGCCAAGTATCCGGCGGTCGGCTGTGGAAGTGAGCCGGCTGCTGGCAGAGGATTTCCAGGAAATCGGAGCATCCGGCCGGATTTTTACCCGGGAAGATGTGATTTGTGGTTTAGAGGAGGAGCGCCCCGTCAATAGAACGGTGGCTGACTATAAAACAAAACCGCTTTCGGAGCATTTATACCTGGCAACCTATACCGTAACGAGCGAGCTGGGGACTTCGCTGCGCAGCTCCATATGGCGGAAGACGGCCTCCAGCTGGGAGCTTGTTTTCCATCAGGGGACGCCCAAAAAAGCAAACCAGCCATAGAAGCAGAACACAATTGCTATTTTCGGCACGAGTGCAGTCAGCCTGCAGAAGGGCAGTAGAGGTGAACAATGTGGAACTATTCCATTACCATTTTTGGACAACAGAGGTAGAAGAAACAGAAGCTTTTTACAGCAGTCATGGATTTGAAGTAGTAGGGCGCTTTGCCCTGGAAGATTATCGTATTAAACGGTATGATCCGCCGATTGGGTGGGATGACTTCCGTCATAAAGGGTTAACGTTCCGGATGATAGAAATGAGTCTCGGCCAGGTGAGGGTCACCTTTGGCGCAGGAAGAATGGATACGTTCGGCTACTTTGGCTATCGTGTAAATGGGGAAGAACATGCCGGTATTCTTCGGCGTGCAAAGGAACATGGATGGGGGATCAACAAAAAAGAAAGAAGAACCTTCCTACAGCCGCCTACCGGGCCGAAGATTCAGCTTGATTGGGCGGAAGAGCTTCCTATTGGAGGAAAAGAGAAGGTGCAGTCTGTCCTCATTACCAGTCCCGAGCCTTATGATTCACACGACTGGCTGACCGTTCTGGGTGCAGAAGCGCTAGTGCCTGCCTGGGAGGAAAAGCGTGCCTTCGAACTTGAAAAAGTAGTTATTCAGGGAGCGGAAGAGACGGAGACTGTGCAGGATCCAAACGGTGTCTATCTGGAATTCCGTCCTTAATGGAAGGAAGAACAGCATGATGAAATATGTAATAGGGATGATTCTGGGGTTTGCGTTGTTTACAGTAAAGCCGAGAACGGCAAAAAGCAGGGAATAGGGAGCGAATACATCTTGGAGTCGTCATTTCGTCAATTAATTATTGTTATTTTAGCTATACTATCGGCTGTGCGTCTGGTCTTCTTTTTTGTGCTGGATCAGCCTCTTATCGATGCCATGATGCCGCTTGCGTTCATGGTGTACTGGATGCTCATTTTATCAATAGCGGACAGCAGACAGCTGTGGAGTGCAAAACGCGAACTAATTACCATACTGGTGGCAACGGCGCCGGTATTGATTGTTTCATTTATCGGGGTCGTAATGGAAGCTCACGAAATCTTTCTTCCGCTGTTTACGAATTCGATGCTTTTAATGGTTCTTATGCCTATTGTTTATAAGTACGGGTTGAAACCAAACGGTTCTGATAAAAAAAACTAGAGGAGACCGGATAATGGTGTTTCGAGCGAAAGGAAGCAGACTGCTGTCCGCCTTTGCGGTCATAGCTATTGTGCTGCTGGGGTATTCTATTTTTCAGGCTCTGTTTATGTATGATGGAGGGCCGGGGACCATCCTGAGAGCTGTAATTGATGCGGTTATTATCATTTTAGTAACTCAAATTGTATTTTTCACAAAATATGAATTGCACGAAGAGCATCTGGCAGTCCACGCCTCTCTTTTAATCCGGCTGCGTATTCCTTATGACTCTATTCAACGGGTAGAAGAGGTGCCCGGATGGATTAAGGGGGCAACCCCGGAAAGGCTGAAGGTGATTTACCAGGAGGGAAATCGTCATCAGCATATTGCACCGAAAGACGAAGCATTGTTTCTGGAGAAACTGGCTGCGAAAAACAAAAATATTGAAATGCCAAAAGAAGGACGGTTCACGCGGTGAACGGTCCTTCTTCATAATTTGTCGTAAAATTTACGAAGGAAATAGAACCCAATAGAAGCTAAAACCATTCCGGCAATAATTATCGTTACGATAAAAAGCACTGTAGGCACGAATCTTCCTCCCTTCGCTGCAAATTCCTGCTGTTATAGGTATTTACCCCGGGAGGCATAACCGCAAGCATCTTTATTTGAACAGCGGGGCCTAAAGGATCTTGTTCAATAAATATAAAAAAGCACTGGCTTAAAACCAGTGCTGAATGCCGTTAGCATTAATTGCTTTGGCCGGATATTCCGACGGTAGTAACAAGCGTTTTTATTTTTTTCAGATTTGGACCGACGACCTGATATCTTTTGTCGTCCGTAACAATAATAGTAATGGGAACGAATTTTTCGTTTAATGCACCGAACTCCTGGTTCGCCTGTGGGTCATTGACGATATCTTTTTCAATAAAAGAAATACGGTTTTCCTGAAACCAGCCTTTTACTTTAGCACAGGAGGAGCAGTTTGGCTGGGTAAAAATCTGAACTTCATAATTCATATATATTCCTCCAATCGGGTGTGGGTGTACCGCGGCGTCTTTGTATTTATACGATTATGATAGTATACCAAAGTGCCGGAGAACGCAATGGAGAGGACAGAGGGCCAGGCCGTAGAATACTATTGAATAAGAACGTACGTTTGTGAAAAGAAGTATTGTCCGCTATAATAGAAGGAACAGAAAACTGCGCGTATAAGGGGGCGTAGGAAATGAAGCAGGAGGAACAAAAGCTCCGGAAGATTATTCATATTGATATGGACGCTTTTTTTGCAGCCATTGAACAGCGCGACCAGCCCCATTTGCGGAACAAGCCTCTGGTAGTCGGAGGTTCTCCCTGGTCAAGAGGTGTCGTGGCTACATGCTCCTACGAAGCGAGGCCGTACGGTATTCATTCCGCTATGTCTTCCTACGAAGCCTACCGAAGGTGCCCGGAAGCTATTTTTATTAAAGGGAACATGGAGAAATACAGGGAGGTTTCGCGTGAAATTATGGCCATCTTTCATGACTGCACAGATTTGGTGGAGCCTCTTTCCCTGGATGAGGCTTATCTCGATGTGACAGAAAACCACTGGAACCTCCCGTCCGCTACGCTCGCAGCTAAAGAGATACGGAAAAGAATTTATCAAAAGACCGGTCTCACTGCCTCTGCCGGTGTTTCATATAATAAATTTCTTGCAAAGACGGCTTCGGATTATGATAAGCCGGATGGTCTGACAGTTATTACTCCAGACCGGGCGGATGCTTTCGTAAAGGCTCTTTCCATTGGTGATTTTCGCGGAGTGGGAAAGGTAACCAAACGAAAATTTGATTCACTCGGCATCGCAACCGGGGAAGACCTGCAGCAGCTGAGCGAAGCAAGGCTCGTGGAATTGTTTCATAAGCAGGGTCATGTTTTTTACCGTCAGGCCCGGGGAATCGACGAACGTCTGGTGAATCCGGAAAGGGAGCGGAAATCGCTCGGAAAAGAGACGACGCTTTCGCAGGACCTTCTGCTTGTGCAGGATATGCTTCCAGTCATTGAAGAGCTGCTTGATCAGGTGCTGGCCAGGCTGAAAAAAGACGGCATAAGAGCCAAATGTATTGTGCTGAAAATAAAATTTGCTGATTTTCAACAGATAACCCGCCGGTCCACGCTCGAGCACCCGAGCAATGATCGTGCGGAGCTCCTCGAGGCTCTGCGTCTTTTACTCGAGGAAGGGGTCTCCGGGGGAGATCCTGTCCGGCTTCTGGGAGTTACAGCTTCGGAATTTTACGGTCCGGGAGAAGTAACGGGAGGTCGTGGCAAGGTTTACAAAACAATTAATTACGAACAGCTGCGTCTATTTTAAAACGCAGCTGTTTTAGTGGATTAACTGGAGAAGACGCCGGAGAAGAAAATAGCTATCAAAGCTAAAAGCAGAACTATAATAAAAATGAGAAGCGTCAGTAACAGGGCAAACACTACAAATGCCCCGAACGCTTTACCGCCGGAGAAGCCGGCAGCGGCGGAAATTAAATTCACCTGGGTGACAATAGTCCAAATAGAAGCAGCGGCTGTGAGAACCCCGGCGATGGCTGTAAGCATCGTAGCCGTGTCATCATTGACCGCAAGTTGTCCGATGTATAGTAAACAAATGAGGGGGAAAATGATAGCCTGCGGAAAAAGGGAGAGTCCGTAAATAGTCCGGGCTTCCCGGGCGTTCATACTGCCCTGGAATATCAAAATAACGAGCTTTAGGATCAGTCCATTCAAGTAAAAAGTGACAATTTGAAATATAAGGAACGCGGCGATAATACCGGTTGCTGCCAGAAACGTAAAAAAAGCGGAGTCCGTTTCAAGCGGTGCCGTTTCCCGGGCGTTTTGTGCAAAGGCCTGAGACATTCCGGCAATGATAACGATCCAAAGGGCGGTGGAGTGAAGCTTTGGATGATCGCTTAATTGCCGGTACGTTTTTCGGGGTGCAGTAAGCAAAGCTGACAGCTGCCTGGGATTCATAATGATCATTCCCCGCTTTCCTTAATGTATCTTTTTCCATCTAATGTTAGTGTACAATAGTTTGAAGAAAGAAAACAGGTTGTATAAGGAGGTTGGGCCGTGAATGCCAGGCTATTTTCTATTTTAGAAACACTGGAACTGTTTGACGAAATGAAATCCATTCAGCGTGCTTCATTAAAGAAGGATGGCGACCGGGAGAACGACGCAGAGCACAGCTGGCATTTATGCATGTATGCCCTGCTTTTGTACCGGGAGGTTGATCCGGATATGGACATTGCGAAAGTAGTGGAAATGCTGTTGATACACGACCTGGTAGAAATATATGCCGGCGATACGTTTGCGTATAACGAAGAGGGTAAAAAAGATCAGGAAGAAAGGGAATGGCAGGCAGCGGAAAAGATAAAAAGCAGGCTTCCGACTGAGCTCGGGCGTTGTTACATGGAAAGATGGTGTGAATTTGAAAAGGAAAAGAGTACCGAGGCAGACTTTGCCCGTTCGCTTGACCGGATGCAGGCTATGGGACAGAATATTTTTACCAACGGAGCTTCCTGGAGAAAAAACGGTGTCCGGCCGCAGGACGTGGAGAACCGGGCACAGACATGGAAAAACAGCAGCCCTGCTGCAGAAGAAATTTTTGCTCATTGGTGGCATGAAGCGTTAAATGAGGGGTATTTCACAAGCGAGGATTGACTAGAGCAACGTTCAACTAACACCCCGGAAATATCTTATGGTACAATTTTCCCAATGTGATATTTAGAAGGGATGGAAGAGATGTCGACGATGAGCAGTGCGGACAAAGTCACTTTGTATTATAAAGAAGCGGGCCAGGGATATCCTGTTATTTTTCTGCACGGACTGACTGGAGATCACACGATGTTTGAACGTGAAATGGATCAGTTGAAAGACCAATTTCGCGTTATAGCACTTGATATGAGAGGGCACGGCAGGTCAGACAAGCCTGAAGCATATACATTGGAAGATCATATACAGGACGTACTGCACATGATGGATGAGCTCAGTATTGAATCAGCTCACCTGGTCGGTGTTTCAATGGGGAGCTATATAGCTCAGGGTGTAGCTGTTGAAGCTCCAAAAAGAGTGGCGAAACTTGTGTTAACAGCACCGAAAGCACATGGAAAAACGTCTTCCACGGCGCGCTTGTTTGCTGAGCATGAAGCCGAGCTGAGCGGTCTTTCCCACCGTGAAAAACTAAATAAAGCCTCGATGTATATCTATCATGATATTGGCAAGGTACAGGATTGGTCAAAGCAGATCGAAGACCGTGCTGTCGAGCTGAATGCCGAAGAAGAGCAGGCAGCGTCTGATGCTTTAAAGGGGTTTGACTTCCGGGACCAGCTTCCTTTTGTAGAAGCGGACTCACTTGTGATCAGCGGAAAATACGACGGCCTGAATCCGCCGGAATACGGGAGGGAAATAGCTGATCTGATTCCTTCGTGCCGGTTTGTGGAATATGAACATTCGGGTCACGGCATAAACGTTGAAGAGCATGAACGATTCGTAGAAGAAGTCAGAGAATTTTTGAAATAAAGCCGATAAAAAGAGCAAGAGCACGTTTACTAAACGAATCGGCCTGCTCTTTTGCTCAGAACGCCGGAGAGCCGCTGTGATTTTCAATTGAAGAGGCAGATATTCAATTGAGTCGATAGAAATAATGGTTTTTGAAGGGTTTAAGCTGTTTTTATGGTGTGAAAGGTTTGAAAAGCTATTTCCCAGATTAAAATTGTTATAAAATAATATTGATTTTTATGTGGGATATGTTATCATATGGAATATGAAAATAATTAAGAGGTGATGAAAGCATGGCTGATCGTAAAAATGTACAAACAACCGGTTCAGGTGCTCCAGTAGGAGATAACCAGAACTCGTTGACAGCAGGCACCAGAGGTCCCACTCTTATTCAGGACGTACACCTTTTAGAAAAACTTGCTCACTTTAACCGCGAGCGCATTCCTGAGCGTGTCGTTCACGCAAAAGGCGGCGGTGCTCATGGTGTATTTGAAGTGACAAACGATGAAATTTCTAAATATACCAAAGCTGATTTCTTAAGCGAAAAAGGCAAAGAAACACCAATGTTCATCCGCTTTTCCACAGTGGCGGGCGAATCCGGTTCAGCGGACACAGTACGTGACCCGCGCGGTTTCTCCGTGAAATTCTATACAGAAGAAGGCAACTACGATCTCGTAGGTAACAATACGCCAATCTTCTTTATTCGTGACGCTATTAAATTCCCGGATTTCATCCACACACAAAAACGTGACCCGCAGACGCACCTGAAAGACCCGGATATGGCATTTGATTTCTGGTCCCTTTCTCCAGAATCGCTGCACCAGATCACGTATTTGCACGGTGACCGTGGTATTCCGGCAACATGGCGCCACATGAATGGCTACGGCAGTCACACGTTTAAGTGGGTCAACGACCAGGGAGAAGCATTCTGGGTAAAATACCACTTTGTCAGTGATCAGGGCGTTAAAAACCTTGACGAGCCAACAGCAAATCAAATAGCTGGGGAAAACCCGGACTATCATACAGAAGATCTATTCAATGCTATTGAAGCAGGAGATTATCCTTCCTGGACACTGTATGTACAGATCATGCCTTACGAAGAAGCACTCACGTACAAATGGGATCCGTTTGATGTAACTAAAATCTGGTCGAAGGAAGACTATCCACGTATTGAAGTCGGCCGTATGACATTAAACAAAAATCCTGAGAACTACTTCGCAGAAGTAGAGCAGGCTGCGTTTTCTCCGGGACACTTCGTACCTGGCATTGAGGCTTCTCCAGATAAAATGCTGCAGGGACGTCTGTTCTCTTACTCCGACGCTCACCGTTACCGCGTAGGGGCGAACCATGAGCAGATTCCGGTTAACAAACCAGTAAGCGGGACAAACAACTATCAGCGTGACGGCTTTATGCGTACAGATAACAACGGCGGCGGTTCGAAAAACTATGAACCGAACAGCTACGGTGGTCCTACTGAAGACGCGGCAGCAGAAATCAGCCCGTTTGATGTAGAAGGCAAGGTTGCAAGCACACCTTATCCTGACGACGATCACTACACGCAGGCAGGCGACCTCTACCGCATGATGAGCGAGGACGAAAAGCAGCGTCTCGTTGATGCATTTGTGGGCCACATGAAACCAGTCCGCAAGGATGAAATTATTAAACGTCAATTAGAAATCTTCTACAAAGCGGATCCGGATTACGGACGCCGCATTGCAGAAGGACTTGGCTATAAAGTACCGCAAGAAGAAGCGTAAGCAGTACCACCGTTTGCGCAATCACCAATTTTAATTTTATGCATCATCCACTCACAACTTGCACCCGTGCCTTTTCAGGCACGGGATTTTTTTATGAAAAAAGCCGGAATCCAAAGAAATTATTCGGAAACCGGCTTGTGCAGTGAAGTTTCAGCACCTCTATTTATATTTTGAAAAGACAGACGAAAATGTTTCAGCACGTGGTATGATAAAGACAGATGAAAAAATGCATCGTTTAAGAATTCAGCATGTATGTAATAGCTTCCGCAACGCCGTGTTCGTCGTTGGTGCCAACAATATGGTCGCTAATGGATTTGACTTCATCCACAGCGTTTCCGATAGCGACGGCATAGCCGGCTGTTTTTAGCATACTGATATCATTGTAATTGTCTCCGATGGCGGCAGTATCTTTTAACGGTACAGCAAGCTCTGTAGCAAGTCTTTCAAGCGCAAGCCCCTTCGAAGCTCCCGTATGTTCAACCTCAAAATTATGATCACCTGAAGTAACGAGGGTTAAATCTTCCCGGTTTTTAAAGTGGTCAATGCCTGTCTGGCGCTTTTCTTCGATGAAAGAGACCGCCAAAATATTGTACAGGGAAACGTTCATTTCATGCAGATCGAGATAGCTTTCAATAAAAGAAAATCCAGTTTGGCTGTACTGCCGTTCCGCTGCCTTCTGCATGGAAGCTGTATCTGCATGAGGATTGGCGCTTTTGATACGGTCCTGCTCGATTTGAAGCAGCTCCCGGCTGTTGTGGGGAGTGTAGATTGCTTTTTCTGTAAACGCTTCATAATAGAATTCGTGCTGATGCAGCCATGAAAGTACTTCCATCCCTGTCTCCTTTGGAAGTGGCACAGAGATATACAACTCTTGGGCGGGAGAATGAACAGCAGCCCCGTTCGCAGAAATCACCCACGGGTGAAGAGAAGTGTTTTTAAGTATGTTCCATACGTCAAAGTGGGCTCTGCCTGTAGCAATAACGATATCAAGGCCATTTCCGGCCGCTGTTTCAAGTGTTTGTATCGTTTTGCCATCTAATTGGTTGTCGCTGTTTAAAAGAGTGCCGTCCAAGTCAATTGCGACCATTGAAAACATGTTGTGTCCTCCCATTACTAGACGAGGTTAAAAGCATAAACCTTTTATACTTTAACATAAAATATCGTGAACAACGAAATTACGCACAAAAATTTGTATAATAATGGTAACATGATTATACAGCTTCGTTCGGAAGATGTATAAAAATCCTGGATTGCTCATGTCCGGAGAATCTTTTTAATGGCCGTAGAAGGATATGGAAAAGTAAGACAAGAAGGTAGCAAAGGAAAAAGAATGCGCAGGATATTGAATAGGGGGCGTGGTTATGTACATTAAAAGAACAGAGGACCCGGTGCTGCTCAGCCAGTTAAATCAGTCACTGCACGAATGGCACGTAAACCTTCATCCTGAACTTTTCTTCCCTTACGATCAGCCGTCGGCTCAATCATATTTTGAAAAAAAGCTCGCTGACGACTGCCACATGTTTTTTATCGCTGTCGAAGACGAAGAGCCGCTGGGGTACGTCTGGCTTGAGCTTCGCAAAGAAAAAGGCAGCGATTTTAAACGTCCCTCGCACTACGGCTACATTTACCAGATTGTAGTGAAGGATCAACACCAGGGCCAGGGCGTTGGAGCTTTTTTAATGAAAGAGGCGGAATATGCTGCGCGGGACTACGGGGCAGATAGGCTTGAGCTGGACTATTTGGCACAGAATTATATAGCAGAAGCCTTCTATAAAAAAATCGGGTATGAACCAAGACGGGTTACAGTGCATAAAGAGCTTTAAGAGGATGGGGGCTGGAGAGATGGTTACGAGTCATACGAATATTATTATCGCCGGTACAAGCATCGAAGGACTTGTGCTGGCACGGGCTTTGGAACGCTATGATGTAAATGTCCGGCTGCTTGAAGCTAAAAAGTCCCCTGCCCACGAACCAAAAGCACTGCTTCTATATGCGCGGACGCTGGAAATGCTAGAAAGCATTAAACTGACGAAGCCATTGCTGGAGATAGGCATACCCTATCATTCACTGGAATTCAATTACGAAGGAAAAAAGATTTTTACTCCCTCCTTCGATTTTTTGAAAGAAGAATCTTTGTATCCATATGTATTGTCGCTCGCTAACTGTGATGTACAGCGTGTCCTGCAGCGTGCGTTAGTGAAAACATCTGTGGAATGGGGCACGCGTATTACGCAGCTTAAGCAGAATGGTTTAAAAACAGAAGCGTTAATCGAAAAAAATAATATGGAGGAGCGGATAATTGCTGATTATGTCGTCGGGGCCGACGGGATTGAAAGTGTTGTCAGGGAGCTTGCTTCCATTAAATGCAAAATGGAGGGCGGCTCTGAATTAATAATGGCAGATATTAATACAGAGCAGCGGATGACAAACAATGCTCCGTCCATGATGTTTAATAAAAAAGGAATTATGTTTGCCGCAGACCTTCCCGGTCACCAGGCAAGAATCATGATGATCGACCGCGACAACCCAAACACCCGCCTTAAAAATACGGAAGCTTCTCTGCGGGGGCTCTATCAAAAAATCACTGGCCGCCCGTTGTCAATGCAAAAGGCGGTGACGGTGCAGTCGAAGCAGGCTGTGTTTCATCAGGCAAAAGAGTTTCGGGCAGGGGACGTATTTTTAGTCGGTGAAGCGGCACATGCTCATCACCCGATGACAAGCCAGAGTGTGAATCTAGGCATCCAGGACAGCATTAATTTAAGCTGGAAGCTTGGAATGGTATGTGCAAGGGCCTGCCCGGAAACACTGCTTAAGTCATATGAGACTGAACGGCTTCCAGTCGCAAGAAAAGTTAACCGGACGACGGATTGGACGGTTCGAAGCCTGACTGTGCAAAAGCCGATTGCTGTGCAGGCAAGAAACCGAACGCTGAAAATGGTGGAGATGATTGAACAGCTCCCGGAGGCCTTTATCCGCCGACTGTCGCATTTGTCTGTGAGATACCGGGCGTCGGCACCGCCGTTGAAGGAAGAGCTCAGGCGTGAAGGCGTACTGCATCCAGGAGACAGAGTGCCTGATGCAGCATTAACGGATTTTGAGAACCGTAAAACCAGGTTATATGAGCATTTGCAGGAAGGAAAATTTTTATTTGTGATGCGCACAAGCGGCAGCCGGATTGATAAGGAATATGCGTTTATTAAGAGGTGGATTCGTAAGTCCGCGCCGTATTTTGGCAGCATGGTACAGCCTGCGTTAGTCGCGCCGACACCGACGATGGGGCAGCCTGATGATATTTTATGCTGGAGTGAAAGGCATTTAAGCAGGGAATTCAGGCAATTAATTGGGCCGGGGGAATCTATGCTCGTACGGCCGGATGGTTATCTGCTTTTTCACAGCGATGCTGCAGGATGGAGCAGCTGGAAGGATGCAGTTGAGCTGTTTCTTGCAGCGGGGGCTGAATGGGACCTCGAGGAGCAGGAAGCGCGGAAGTGGTATCAAAATTTCAAGCTGATCAGCCGCAGATGGAAAAAACAGCTGACATTCAGTAAATAAGAAAGCTTCCCGTAAAGCCGGTACCGTATACAGCGGACGCCGGCTTTTTGAAACGCCAGGATATGTATTACGTAAAAACGAAAGAAAACATTGACATCTGCATTCCAAAAATAGGAAAATGAACGGGTTGAATGCCTATAAGTAAGGAGAGGAAACCATGTCATCGATTTTAGAAGTGAATGATGTACATAAGCGTATTCACGGTAAACAGATCATTCAAGATCTGAAATTCTCTGTCGAGCCGGGAGAGGTTTTTGGCTTTCTTGGACCGAACGGCGCGGGAAAAACGACGACGATCCGTATGATGGTCGGACTAGCCCCTATTTCGTCCGGAGATATTCTTATCGATGGGTACAGCATCCAAAAATCATACGCGAAGGCGATTAAACAGGTTGGAGCCATCGTGGAAAACCCGGAAATGTACAATCATCTAACAGCAGAAAAGAACCTGATCCATTTTGCCAGGATGAATGGCAAGGTGGATCACGAACGCATTGACGAACTGCTCGGACTTGTAAAGCTGGAGCATGTGAAAAAGAAAAAAGTGCGGACGTTTTCGTTAGGAATGAAGCAGCGGCTCGGTATCGCCCAGGCGCTTTTGCACCGGCCGAAGCTGCTGATTCTGGATGAGCCAACTAACGGCCTGGACCCGGAAGGGATTCGAATGGTTCGGGCTTACCTGCGCCGGCTTGCCGAGGAGGAAGGGCTTGCTGTGCTTGTTTCGAGCCATTTGCTCTCAGAAATGGAGCTGATGTGCGACCGTTTCGCAATTATCCAGGACGGTAAGCTGATTAATATTGAGGATCAGCGCGTCTCAGAAGAAGAAGGGCGCCAGCTTCCGTACCAGATTGATGTAGGTCCGCAGAAGCTGGAGGCTGCCATGCAGGTGGTGAAAGAAGCTTATCCGGATCTGAAAATAGAAGAAACAGACCAGCGGCTGACGATCTACATAGAAAAAGAGAATGTCCCTGCCCTGCTGCGCTATGTCATAGAAGCCGGATTTGACCTTTACGAAGCAAAAGAAGACAAACAAACGCTCGAAGACCGGTTTCTTCAGGCAACGTCGAAGGAGGGCTCCTCATGATCCGCCTGATTCAAAACGAATGGATGAAGCTGTTCTGGCGTATCAGCACATGGGTGATGACGGCGATTCTGCTGCTCGGAGTGGTAGGTGTTCTTATTTATTCCCTCACTAATCAGCCGTCAACGGAAGAGCTACCGTCGGAAGAGCAGTGGAAAGCTCAGCTGGAGCAACGGATTGAAGAAGATCAGCAGGCGCTCGAGGACAGCGGGGCTGCAGCGGAGTTCTACGAGCAGAGAATTGCGGAAGACGAATACCGTATTCAAAATGATCTCCCGCCGCAGAGCGCGACAGGGGAAAGCGTCTGGTCGTTCATGAGCACGAACGCAGGGCTGCTCGATCTGCTGAGTATTTTTGTTATTATTGTAGCGGCTACGATCATTTCCTCTGAGTTTAAAAGCGGGACTATTAAGCTGCTGCTGGTCCGCCCGCCGTCCAGGATTAAGATACTAACGTCCAAATATCTCACAGTGATCCTTTATGCTATTGCAATGCTCGCTCTGCTTTTCGGGGCCTCATTTATCCTGGGAGCTCTTTTCTTTGGATTTGGTGAGCCTTCCACACAGTTAATCTACACGGACGGAGAGGTCGAACAACGGCCGCAGGTGCTTGCCCTTGCGATCGATTACCTGACCGGCTCAGTGAATTTTGTCATGCTTGCGACACTGGCTTTTGCCATTTCAGCCATTTTCCGGAGTGAAGCGATGGCGATTGCCATCAGTGTTCTGTTATACGTAGTGGGCGCCGGTGTAACAAGTACTTTGGCTATTGCCTACGACTGGCCGAAGTACCTGCTGTTTGCAAACACGAACCTGAATCAGTACTTTACAAGTGGTGGACCGCCGGTGGAGAGCATGACGCTTGGTTTTTCCGTTGTCGTCCTGATTGTGTACTGGCTGATTTTTATGGGGTTTGCGGTGTGGATGTTCAAAAAAAGAGAAATCAGCGTAACCGGTTAACGAAGGTTGTTTGAATCCCGGCATAGACAGGGAACAAAATAACTGAAAGTAAATGAAGAGGAGTGTGCGCCTATGGTGAAACGTACGGCAGAAAAAGTGCTTGGAATTATTGCGGCTGTTTTAAGCGGCCTCGGCATCGTTTTAGGAATTATTTTTCTATTTGTGGACGTCTCTGCGATAGAGGAAGCAAATCAGATGATTCAGGAGGAAGGAACAGGAGAGACGCTGAATGCTCAGGAAGTGGCTGCTCAGGCTACGAATCTGGGAATCAGTCTGATTATCTTTTCAGCGGTCGCAACAATCCTGGCGGTGATAGGCGTCTTTCTGTTGAAGCGCAATAAACGCTCTGTCGCTTCCGGTATTTTGTTTTTCCTTGCGGCGATTGCGGGCTTTATAGCAGTCAGCTTGTTTGCAATTGTTCATTTTATCCTGCTCGTGGTGGCAGGCATTATGGCAATTGTGCGCAAGCCGGATACGCCAGCCGATAATTCCACAGAGGCACAGGAATATCCGGAATAACAGAGACGGGGCTCCGAGAAACTCGGAGCTCTTTTTTATGAGGAGGATTGGATGAGAATACTGGTGATTGCCGATACCCATATGCCGAAAAAGGCAAAAAAGTGGCCGGAGGAGCTTTATAAGGAATTTGCAGAGGCTGATTATATTATTCATGCCGGAGACTGGCAGGACCCGGGCGTGTGGGAAGATTTAAGACAGTATGCTCCGCTTACGGGAGTATATGGAAATGTGGACGGAAACGATATGAAAGATATCGTGAATGAAAAGGAGGAAGTCGTGCTTGAAGGGTGGCGTATAGGTATCGTGCACGGGCACGGCGAAAAAGGGACAACTGAAAAAAGGGCCGTAGAAGCGTTTGCCCCCGGCCAAAAGGATATTATTATTTTCGGTCATTCCCATATTCCTTACCTGCGGTATGCTGGAAAAACATTGATGTTTAACCCGGGGTCACCGACAGATAAGCGTAAAGCGGCGATGTTCTCATACGGGCTGCTCGACCTCAGTCATGACCATTTTGAAGCCCGACATGTATTTTTTTCCAGGAAAAGCTAAACGAAATACTGAAGATCCGAAGCATTGGTCGGGTAAGCAAACATCGTCCGGGATAAAGAGCTCGCCGGGATTTCGTGCTGGATGACAAGCGTCATATAGTTAATGAACGAGGCAGCATCGCTGTTTAATGCGTGGGCACCAACAACGGTATCTTTTTCTTTATCAATAATTAATTTTACAAAAGCTGTTTTTTCATTTTTATGCTTGTACGTAAACCACGAGCTGACGTCTTCAGTAACTGTAGAAAGTCCGCGGGCGGAGGCAGCATCGCCTGTCAGACCTACCGCTGTTAACCCGGGCACGGTGAATGCTGCAGAAGCGATCGGTCCGTATTGAATGGGCGTACTGTTGTTTTCGAGCAGGTTGGTGGATGCGCAGCCTGCCTCAAAGCCAGCTAATGGAGTTAACGGGCTGCCGGCTGTATCGGCGCAGTCGCCGGCAGCATAAATATTTTCATTGGTCGTGCTCTGCAGATATTCATTTACAGTCACACCCTGCTTTTTATTATAGGCAGCGTCTGCTTTTTCCAGATCCAGCGTTTGTACGTTCGGTGTACGGCCACTGCCATGAACGATAATATCGCCATAAAAGGTGTATTCTGTATTCGTATAAACCTGATAGCCTTGACTCTCGGGACGAATTTCGTCTGCTTCGGTATGCAGGTGTACATGCACACCGATCGATTCGGAGTAGTCAATGAGCTTTTGGACAAGCTCAGTATCAAATCCTTTCAATGCACGATCTCCGCGCTGTAGAATATGAACATCGGCTCCCGCCCGTTTGGCAAGGTGGGCAAATTCAAAGGAAATATAACCGCCCCCGATAAAAACAATGCTTGATGGCAGCTGATCGAGTTCGAGAAAATCATCGCTGCTGAGCATATGTTCAGATCCTTTAATCGGAAGAGTGGCAGGGCTTGCGCCGGTGGCGAGCACGAATTTTTTACTCTTAATATGGCGGCCATCTACTTCTATCGTTTCCCGGTCGATAAAACGGGCGCGTCCGTGCAGGGTGTCGATGCCGCTGTCTTTTAAGCTTTGTTCGATAGTTTCCGGCACGCCCTGGACGAACGTGCGCTTGAAATTCATTAAATCTTCCCAGTGGATGGATAAATTGCCTTCAAGACCAAGGCCTTGCAGGCGCTGGGCCTGGTCGAGAACCTCTGAAGCATGGAGGAGCACCTTCTTCGGGTCGCATCCACGCAGGGCGCAGGTGCCGCCGTAGGGACGTTCATCCACTATTGCTGTATTCCATCCGGCTCCGTTTAAGTTTCCTGCAGCGGTCATGCCCGCCGAACCGCTCCCGATTACGATCGCGTCATACATAGTATTTACCTCCTTTAATTTCTTCGTTTCTATTCCTTTTGCCGGAAGAAATGAAACGAAATTCCAAAATGGAAAAATCTCACTTGAAAGAAGGAAAAGCATATGCAGTACGAAACAAGTGAATTCCGCTCCGAACGATTGACGACCGGGCTTTTGTTCTGGTCAGGACTGATTGTGATGTCGAGTTTGTACATGACAATACCGCTGATACCAACTTTTTCGGAAGCATTTCGCATTTCTGCCGGGGAAGCTGCCTGGGCAGGGAGTGTTTTTTCCATCTTTTTTGCAGCTGGGTGCCTGCTGTACGGACCGTTATCGGAACGGGCGGGGAGAAAACGTACGATCGTAACGGGTCTGCTTGTGCTCGCTGTTGTCACCCTGCTGATCGGTTGGGTGCCGACCTTTTCTGCACTGCTTATCGGCCGGGCTCTCCAGGGACTCGCGGCGGCTTCATTTTCTCCAGTGGCTCTCGCTTACATTGGAGATATGTTTGCACCGGCTAAGAGAGGTTCGGTTATCGGGTTTATCAGCGCCGGCTTTTTAATTGCCGGAATTTTCGGGCAGACGTGGAGCAGTGCCGCCATTCAGGTGGCCAGCTGGCACTGGGCCTTTTTGCTGCTCGGTGTTGTGTATGTGCTCACCTTTATTTTAATGTGGCGTCTGCTTCCGGTAGATCCGTCGAAAGGAAAAACTGGCAGTAAGCCGTCTTTTTTTTCGCAGCTGCAGACGGCGGCCAGAAATAAGAGCCTGCTGCTCTGCTTTATCGTCACTTTTTCGGTGCTGATGGTTTTTGTGGGGATGTATTCTTCACTCGGGCAGTACCTGCAGGGCGCATTCCAACTAAGCCAGGGCGACATTTTGTATGTCCGGGCCGCGGGGCTGCTAGGCATCAGTGTTGCTTTTTTCACAGGGAAATGGAGCAGGTATGTCGGCAGTCCGTTTATCCTTCGCGCCGGTCTCGGTATCGGAGCGCTCTCGCTTTTGCTGATGCTCGTGACCGACAGCTTATGGCTGCTTGTAACATGGAGCGTGCTGTTTACGGTCGGAGCTGGTTTAATCGTTCCTGCGATTATTGCGCTCATCAACCAGGTGGGTGCTGAAGTGAGAGGGGTGGCAACGTCGCTGTATACATTTATTTTATTTATCGGTGCCAGTATCGGGCCGGTGCTCAGCACCGCAGTAAGCCAGGCTGTGTCTGTCGAATGGGCCTTCGGTGTTCTCGCTTTGATTTACACTGTCAGTTTTGTAACAGCTTTAGGAATACGTGTGCCAAAGCAGTAAAGAAGTCGTTAAACGGCTTCTTTTTCATTTTATGTGAATTTATTTAACATATTTTTTCTTCTGAATAGGTTTTATCGAAAAAATACGTAGGAATAACATAAACAAGAAAGGGTAATGATAGAAAATATGACAAAGTAATTTCTATATCACCCTCTAATTACTCGAAATTTTCAGAAAATAATGATATGATAAAAGTCCAAGCAGGAACACAATAAAAGATATATTTAGATAATCCAGATAAATAGGAGTGGTGAACATGGTTAAAAGCAGTACGAAGCGCTATTTGAAATCCCTACGTTTGACGGTGGAGGAACCTTCTTTTTCTTATCTGGCCAAAATTATGAACGCTCACTTGTTTACTTTTCCATTTGAAAATGCGAGCAAACTAATATACCACCGGGAAAATTCCTGGAAAAATTACACGCCGGACACACAGAGCTTTGTCGATAATTTCGAAAAATACAAGTTCGGCGGAACGTGTTTTACCGTTAATCAGAAGGTGGCGGCTATACTTCAGGATTTAGGCTTTGATGCTTACAACATTAACATGGGTCCGGAACACATTGCGACTGTTGTCAGGCTGCGGGGCGAGCGTATTCTCGTGGACTGTGCCGTTTCGGCACCGATTTTTTCACCGGTGCGCCTGGAGAGGTCCGACCGGAATATTTATATGTATCATGATGAAAAAATTGTCATCAGTCCGGTGGATAAAGAAAACCAGTTGTATGAATTTAAACGATATATAAAAGGGACGCTGACAAAAGATCAGTGGGTATTTAACGCTGACCAGCCGAGAAGCCAGAAATATCTTAACGATATGGTAGAGCATTCCCACCGGGAAGACGCTATGTTTATGTCGCTGTTGAGACTGCAGATGTGGCAGCCAACGCGAAACATTACGCTGAAAAATAACCGGATGCGCATTTATCATCCAGACGGAACTACGGAAAAAAGAGATCTGCAGTCGATTGAAGAAATCGAAGAAGTGGTTCAGCATGAATTCGGACTCGGAAAGCTGCCTGTGCGAAAAGCGATCGAATATCTCGAAGCTAAAGGGATAGACGTATTCGCCTCCTTAAATAAAGAAGAAGCATCTTAAGTGAAACCGGCGCTGTCTGCGCCGGTTTTTTTGTTTGAAGACGGTTGCGGGCGGTTATCTGTATCGCATATGATAGACAGACAATATTAACACAGGGCAGGTGTCTGGATTGAATAACGCGATTGCTGAGGTGAAACTGGTACCCTTTAAGCGGGAGCATTATGACAGGTTAATCGAGTGGGTGCCGTCGGCCGATTTTTTAAAGCAGTGGAGCGGAGAAGCTTTTACATACCCGCTGAATGCAAAGCAGCTCGATGATTACCGCAGACAGCAGGAGGGAGATAACCCTAAACGGCTTGTCTATACTGCCCTGCATCAAACGACGGGTGTCCCCGTCGGTCACATATCGCTTGGGGCCATTAACTACCACGATCGTTCCGGGCGGATAGGCAAGGTGCTCGTGGGAGAGGAAACGATGCGCGGTGTGGGTCTCGGGCAGTGGATGGTCCGGGAGGTATGCCGGATCGCTTTTGACGAATTGCAGCTGCACCGGGTGGCGCTCGGAGTTTTTGATTTTAACGCTTCCGCTTTGCGCTGCTATGAGCGTGCCGGCTTTCAGCGCGAGGGGGTAAAACGGGATCTTCGTCTTGTAGGAAACACCTATTGGTCTCTTGTGGAGATGAGCATGCTCGAAGAGGAGTGGGAGAAGCTGCGTTAATTCCCCTGCCGGTGGTTACCGCATTTCTGGAAATTTCGCGGTAAAAGGTTCATAATAAAATGACAGGAGCCATCTGCGCTCGTGTCTTTTTTATAGGCGGGCAGCAGATGCTTGATTACGGCTTGGAGGGAAGCGCATGGAGAAAAAACCATCTGTACTGGTAATGGTTTCTGTAGAGGCAGAAAAAGAAGCCCTGCAGGCAGCAGTGGAGGCAGAAGACGCCTGGGAGGTGCAGGTAGGCGGTGTCGGAGCAGCACAGATGAGTGTCCGGACATCACTGCTGCTTGCTGAACAAGACTATGATCTAGTTATAAACGCCGGTATTGCGGGTGCATTTCCGGATAAAGCCTGGCTGGGTGATATTGTGGCAGCCAGCGAAATCGTCGCCGCGGATATGGGGGCAGAAACAGAGGAAGGATTTGCTCCGCTGGAAAAGCTTGGGCTGGGGCCGACACGTTTTCCGGCAGAAAAAAAATACACTCCTGAGTTAGTCCGGCGTCTTGCGGAACAGGGGATTTCAGCTGTTGAAGCCCCGGTGCTTTCTGTGTCAACCGTAACCGGTACACAGGCAACGGTGAATCAGCGGGCGTTTTTATATGAAGATGCTGCGGCAGAAGCAATGGAAGGCTACGGCGTGGCAGTGGCCGCCAGCTATTTCGGAATTCCGGTAATGGAATTACGCGCCATATCAAATGAAGTCGGGCCAAGAGACAGGGACGCCTGGAACATACCGGGAGCACTGGATTCTCTGCGATCGGCTGTAATTATATTGCAGGAGGTTACATCATCATGAAAATAGCTTTTTCCCCGTGTCCGAACGACACGTTCGTATTCCATGCCTGGACGCATGGATTGTTAAAAGATACAGAAGCTCCAGAGGTCACATTTGCAGACATTGATATCACTAACCATTGGGCTGCAAACAAAGAAGGATCGGAAGTGATGAAAATTTCCTACGCGGCTCTTCCGTGGGTGCTTGAAGATTATGCTCTTCTTCCGAGCGGTGGTGCCCTTGGGTACGGCTGCGGCCCTTTAGTATTAACAAAAGGCGAAAAAACGCCCGACCATTTGATCGGAAAAACGGTAGCGGTTCCGAGTGAACGGTCCACAGCTTATCTGCTGTTTCGTTTATGGGCATCCAAAGTGATTCCTGAAGGTGTTGGAGAAATTAAAGTGATGCCCTTCGATGATATTATGCCGGCAGTCCGGGACGGCGAAATAGATGCCGGCCTTGTCATTCATGAAGCCAGATTCACGTACCATAATTATGGCCTGTCGCTTGTAGAGGATATGGGCAGCTGGTGGGAAAGGGACACGGGATTCCCAATTCCGCTTGGAGCGATCATTGCCCGCCGCCATTTAGATACGCAGGCGCTCGCAGATAATGCCCAGCGCTCTGTGGAATACGCCTGGGAGCACCCGGAGGCATCAAGTGATTTTGTCATGGAAAACGCTCAGGAGATGTCACCGGAGGTGGCTCAGTCCCACATCGAGCTGTATGTTAACGAATTCACCCGCAAGCTTGGTGAGGACGGATACGCTGCTGTGGAAACCCTGCTCGGACGGGCGATGGAAGAAGAATTAATCCCTTCCTTTGATCTGAAAAAAATCAGGCTGTATTAAACAAAGAAGCTTCACCTGGAAACAGGCGGAGCTTCTTATATATCTGCAGTTTTCATTTTCCTCGCTGCCAAGGCGGCGCGGAGGCTGTGAAGAATCATGCCTGCGAGCACGAGCGCAATGCCGGAGAACGTCAAGGCCGAAGGTGCTGCTGTATGAAGCAGAAGCATTTCACCGATAAGGGCAAACAGCACTTCCCCGGACTGAGTCGCTTCGACTCCAGCTAATTTAGCAGTATCGTTTTTCACCAGTTCTGTGGCGTAAAAAAACAGGACAGTAGCAATGATTCCGGAGGAAACAGCAACGATGAAGGACTGGGAAATCTGAGACCTGCCGGGAAGTCCGTGTACGGAAGCTCCATACAATGCTAAAATAATCCAAAAGGGCATGCTCGCAATAGTCATTCCAAGCACCCGCTGGAAAGTAGTGAGTCCGTTTCCGGCCACGTGCATCATTTTCCGGTTGCCAAGCGGATAGGCAAAGGCAGCCAGCAGAAGGGGAAGAACACAAAGCCAGACATTCAGTAGCGGCACCGCTGAAGCATGTTCAGCCTGCATAATAAACACTCCCGCAAGAATTACTAAAGAGATTAGTACACTCTGGAGCGGGATGCGCTGCTTAGGTCCGGGTGTTTTATTTAAAAAAGGCACAAGCAGCGACCCGGCAATGATAGTAATTTGAAAAGTGGCGGCGACAAGCCAGCCAGGACCATAGACGGTGGAAAAGGCTATGGGGGCGTAAAAGAGTCCAAAGCCGACTGTGCTCCAAAGAAGCCACTCGGAAGGCCGGGCGCGGAGATGATGAAAGACGGGGCGAAGCCGTTTCTGTGCTCCGACGATTGCGATAAGCATGGGCAGCATAAAAAAATAACGAAGCGACGCACTCCAGGCCCAATGGCCGCCGGAAAGCTCCATCGAACGGTTCAAAACAAACGTGACAGAAAAAAAGAGGGCTGCTGTAAGGCCCAGCAAAATAGCTTTCATTTATGAGGACCACCTTCGATACAATATTTGGTTATTGTACCACAGCTAAAAATTTTTCCCAATATTCTGTTGAATAAAAATGGCGGCACACTGTGCTTATGAAAAAAATCAGGTAAAGAAAGCAGGTGGAGTATGAAGTACCCTGAAGCTCTAAAAAAGGGAGATACAATTTATGTAACAGCTCCGTCGAGCGGAGTACCTGTGTCTTTACACGGGGTGCTTCAGCAGGCAGTAGAAAAAGTCCGTACGAGAGGGTTTAACGTACGGGTGGGAGAAACGGCCTGGACGCAGCAAAAGGCAGCAAGTACAGATCGTTTTCAAAGAGCTGAGGAGTTGATGATGGCACTGGCAGACCCGGAGGTACAAGTAGTTATGCCTCCGTGGGGAGGGGAAAGAATTGTAGATATTCTGCCCCTGCTGGAATGGGAATGGCTTCGTGAACTGCCGCCCACCTGGATTCTCGGATACTCTGATACGAGTACACTTGCCTTTGCCTACACGATGATGACCGGAACGGCTTCGGCTCATGGCACGAATCTGTTTGATCTGGCTGCGCCTATCTGGGACGACGTGACAAAAAAATGGGAACGGGCTTTAAAAGCTCCGCTGGGCGAAGCCATTTATCAGCACTCAAGCTCGTATTATCAGTCGTCCTGGGAGAAGGCATTTGAGCAGCCCGGCTCAGGATTTGTGCTCGATAAAAAGACGTCCTGGAAGCATCTTGAAGGGGCGAATACGGATGAATTGAGTGGTCGTCTACTCGGCGGTTGCCTGAATACGCTTCCGCGTCTTGTCGGCACTCCTCTGGACCGGATACAGGAGTGGCGTTCAGAAAAAGTCATTTGGTACCTGGAATCTACAGGCATGGACGCAGCAGAAATGCACCGCTCCCTGTGGCAGCTGCAGCAGGCCGGGTGGCTGGATAACGCTGCCGGCTTACTTATAGGCCGGGCCGAAGGATACAATGATACAGAAGGTTTTACCATGGAGGACAGCCTGAAGGAGCTGTTCGGCGGCCGCCTTCCTGTCTGGTATGACGCTGATATTGGCCACATGCCCCCGCAGTGGACGTTTATTAACGGGGCATTTGCAAACCTTCGTTTTGACCGGGGCCAGGCTGAGATGACCATGAGAAAATCATAGAGGGAGGGACCATCGTGCAGCTAGAAAGCAGCCGGCTGCTTTTAAGGCCTTTTTCGGAAAAAGATATAGATGTATTAGCAGAGCTTGCCAACAACTACCGTATTGCAAAAACGACCCTGGAGCTCCCCTACCCGTATACAGAGGAAGATGCACGGTGGTGGATCGGACATCATCCAGCCTGGATGGAAGAAGGCTCCCGTTTCCCGTTTGCTGTTACTAAAAAAGATGAAGATGAATTAATGGGAAACATTACGGTGCGCGTGCAGCCTGAATACCGCCGCGGCGAGCTTGGGTACTGGCTCGGGGCGGATTACTGGGGGAACGGTTATATGAGTGAAGCAGCGGCGCTGGTACGCGACTTCAGCTTCCACACATTAAAAACGAACCGGCTGACAGCTCCTGTTATGAGTAAAAATCAGGCTTCGGCCGGAGTGTTAAAGCGAATCGGCATGCGTTATGAAGGCACGCTGCGCCAGGACGTCTGGAAATGGAGCCGCTACGAGGATGTCGATGTGTACGGTATGACTGCTGATGACTGGAAGGAAGCATAAAACAAGCACTGCCGTATCGGCAGCGCTTGTCAGCTTTTTAACAGAAACACATTATCGTCTTCATCGCGAAAGCTTGCATAAGTAATTCCATTTATCTCTGTTGGTTCTTCATCAAAAACAATATTTTGGGCTTTCATCCACTGGTAGGAGGCGTGCACGTTGTCGCATTCAAAAACAATTGATGGCTTCAGCTCCTGCCAGTTCATAACGTAGGATTTAGGGTAGATAGCCAGTGCTGTTTCCGCTCCAGGGGCTGCTACCTCGAGCCGGTACGCGTTTGGCCCAAGCGGGTCTTCGCGCCGGACCTCAAATCCTATTTTTTCTGTCCAAAATTCTTTTGCCCGCTGCTGATCTTCTACATATACAGCCGTAGAGGCAATTTTTCCTATCATGTTTATACTCTCCTTTAGACGCACTGTTTTATTATACCAACTGCATGCAAAATTCCAAGGGAAATTATTTCCGGCAGTTCTTTTGAAATGGACTCTGGCGGGGAATACGTATAAAATATTCGAAAAAAGGAGACTGTATACTATGCATGAACTGCATCCAGATGATCTGCCGGTAAAAGAAGTGTATAAGCTATTGACCGGTTCGGTCATCCCCCGCCCGATAGCCTTTGTCACCACAATGGCAGAAGACGAAACATTAAACGCAGCACCGTTCAGCTTTTTTAATGCGGTAAGTCCGGACCCGCCGGTATTAATGATATCTATTACGAGAAAAGAAGGGAAACCAAAGGACAGTGCAAAAAATATTTTAGATCGCGGGGAATTGGTGGTACACATAAGCGATGAAGGTATTGTAGAGGATTTAAACATTACAGCAGCCACGCTCCCGCCGGAGGAAAATGAACTCGAGCACACTGTTCTACATACGGTGCCGAGCAGAATGGTGGAAGTACCGGGTATCGAAGAAGCAAATATCCGCTTTGAATGCCGGCTGCATAAGCACGTACCGCTTCAAAATGCTGAAGGAAAAATTACTCAGGATGTCATATTTGCAGAAATTATATGTATCCATGTTTCCGAGGGCGTATATGACAGTGAACACAATTATATTCTTCCCGATAAGCTGAAGCCGGTCGCACGTCTGGCAGGAAATGATTATTCCAAGCTTGGGGAATTGTTTACGCTTGAACGCCCGAAATAAAAAAAGGCCGCGCCTGTTGCCGTAAAGCGAACAGGCGCGGCCTTTTTTATTAAATCGAAGCTGTAGTGGCGGTTGATTGTTTTTGTACCTCTTTAATGAGCTCATAGGAACGAAGGCGTTTCGTCTGATCGTACACACTGCCGCTGATCATAATTTCATGAACCGGAACGCTCGAAGAAAAATCTTCGAGCTGCTGGCGTACGGATTCTGGTCCGCCCTGGATCGTGCCGGCGTCCCAGCGTGCCATCATCGCTTTTTCCTGGGACGTCCAGAGTGCGTCCATATCTTCTACCGGTGGCTGTATTTTCCCCGGACGATTGCGTATTAAGCTGAGAAACTGCTGTTTCATTGTAGTACCAAGGTAGTCGGCTTCCTCATCTGTTTCCCCGGCGATCACATTGATCCCGGTCATGGCATAGGGTTCATCCAGTACCTCAGACGGCTGGAAAGAATCCAAATACAGCTGCAGGGCTGCTTTCATATTCTCGGCTGCAAAGTGGCCGGCGAATGCATACGGAAGCCCCAACTGTCCGGCAAGCTGGGCACTGAATCCGCTGGAGCCAAGCAGCCAGATTGGAATATCCAGGCCTGCGCCCGGCACGGCTTTTACCTGCGGAGGGATGGCCATATTAGCTGGATCCTGGAAATACCTCTGCAGCTCTTCAAGACGGGCTGGAAAGTCTTCTCCGCTGTTTACATGACGGCGGAGGGCTGCAGCTGTCGTTTGATCTGTCCCCGGCGCCCGTCCGAGACCTAAATCAATGCGTCCCGGATACAGGCTTTCGAGTGTGCCGAACTGTTCAGCAATCGCGAGCGGGGCGTGGTTCGGAAGCATAATACCTCCCGAGCCAAGACGGATGCTTGACGTTCCTCCGGCCAGGTAGCTGAGTAGTACAGAAGTAGCCGAGCTCGCGATCCCTTCCATGTTATGGTGCTCAGCGACCCATAAGCGGTTGTAGCCGAGTTTTTCGGCATGCTGAGTCAGTTCGAGGCTTTTTGCAAATGAATCTCCCGCTGTTTCCCCTTCGTTTACCGGGGATAAATTTAATACTGAAAGAGGCATATCTTTAAATGCTGGCATGAAAATCTCTCCTTTATATGACACGTCCTGCTGGTAATTGGGTCATAGAAAATTATACGCCTCCTGCGTATTGTTATTCAAAAAAGGTGCTCATTACTGAAAAATTCTCTAGTATAATAAAGTCATCTGGGCTTTAAAGCCAGGGGGAGGGCGAAAATGCATGAATATTGTTTTATCCGGGTTTGGGGCTGTTGGACAAGCAGCGGTCCGTGTATTGATGAATAAAGAAAAAGAATGGGAGCGCATGTACGGGGTACATATAAAAATTACTGCTGTGCTCGACCGAAGCGGGGCTGTAGTGCATAGCGGCGGACTGGATCTAAAACAACTGCTGGAAGTAAAAGAGGAAACCGGCCGTGTGGATGACGGCTCGCTGCCGCCAAGAAATGTAGACCAGCTGTGGGCGGACAGCCAGGCTGATATATTCATTGATGCAGCAGAAACAGATATATTAACCGGAGGATCGGGCCTGCCGCTCATACAGTCATCGTTAAAGCATGGGGTGGACGTGGTCTGCGTCAGTAAAGGAGCGCTTGCCTATGCCTGGGACGATCTGCACGAGCTTGCTGAAGCGTCCGGAAGATCAATAAAATACAGCGGAGCGGCAGCTGCTGCTCTCCCGACTGTGGACACAGCTCTGTACAGCTTAGCCGGAGCGGAAATACATACAATCGAAGGACTGCTGAACGGAACCAGCAATATGATTGCGACAAGGATCGCGGCTGAAAATATTACGCTGCAGGAGGCGTGGGAAACAGCAAAAAAGGAAGGTAAAGCCGAGGCAGACCCCTCTGAGGACATCGGGGGAAAAGATACGGCGCTGAAGATGTATTTTCTGACCAAAGCCTGCCTTGCGAAGGAAGTAACCTGGAAAAGTATTGCGGTGCGTGGTCTGGACCAGCTCTCCGAGGCTGAATGGAAGCAGGCGGAGCAGGGGAAATCAAAGTGGAAACTAGTTGGGAAAGCGCAAAAGACAGCGGATGGAGCCACGGTTTCCATCGAACCCAGGCTGCTTCCAGTGGAGCATCCTTTTTTCAACGTTGACGGTGCCGAGAAAGCAGTGCTTTTTTCCACAGATACGATGGGAAGGCTCCTCGTTTCCGGAGGCGCGTCCTCTCCAACAGGAGCAGCCGCTGCAGCATGGAAAGATGTTATTCATCTTGTACGTGAAAGAGCCTGATAAAAGGCTCTTTTTTACGTTTGAATGGCTGAAAAGTCCTATGTAAGTAATAGGAGGAATGTCGTTTCTGAATTTAGAAATAATTTCTAAATTAGAAGTTTGTTTTTAATCAAAAAAGGCATTTGCTACTAAAAGCATAAGTAGACATAGAAAGAAAAGATGACAAACGTATAAAGAAATGGAAAAATGAAAGTGCATACACTAAAAAGGAGATGAAGAAATGAATACATATACGATTGCGTCAATTGCAGGAGATGGAATAGGCAAAGAAGTTGTACCGGCTGCATGGAGAGTGTTAAAAACGCTTGAGAGAGTGCAGGGAGACTTTGAGCTTCGTGTCACAGAATTTCCATGGAGCTGCGATTACTATATTGAGCATGGAAGAATGATGCCAGAGGATGGGCTGGAGCAGCTTGAAGTTTTTGACGCCGTGTTTTTAGGAGCGGTCGGTCATCCGGATCTCGTTCCGGATCATATTTCTCTGTGGGGGCTTTTAATTAATATTCGCCGCGGCTTCGAGCAGCAGATCAATGTCCGGCCGTCCCGCCAGTTTGAAGGGCTTGCTTCTCCGCTTGCGAATCCGAACCAGTTCAATCTAATGGTGGTCAGAGAGAACAGCGAGGGTGAGTACAGCGAAGTCGGAGGACGAATGTACAGAGGGGAAGACGAAATTGCGATTCAAAACAACGTATTTTCCAAAAAAGCAGTAAAGGCAGCCATGAAATATGCCTTTCAGCTGGCAAAAGACCGCAGCGGGCATGTAACTTCTGCAACGAAATCCAATGGGATTGTGTTTTCGATGCCATTTTGGGATGAAGTGTTTAACGAGGTGAAGGAAAGCCATCCTGAAA
Organism: Marinococcus sp. LNHM5E3-2.1; assembly: GCF_056034365.1. Taxonomy (NCBI): domain Bacteria; kingdom Bacillati; phylum Bacillota; class Bacilli; order Caryophanales; family Bacillaceae; genus Marinococcus; species Marinococcus sp. LNHM5E3-2.1. The sequence goes on along the minus strand of NZ_JBQLIB010000003.1, from coordinate 66,224 downwards.
TAAAGACCAGGGCAGAGCACATTGACGCTCTGGCAGCAGCCTTTGTTACCAAGCCGGAGACAATGGATGTTATTGTCGGAAGCAACTTATTCGGAGATATTTTGACAGACATTGGCGCCGCTTTGATGGGGAGCATTGGTATTGCGCCGGCCGCCAATATTAATATAAATGGAAAATATCCATCTATGTTTGAGCCGGTGCATGGATCCGCCCCGGATATTGAAGGGCAGGGACTGGCAAATCCAATCGGCCAGCTGTGGACAGCTCAAATGATGCTTGAGCATCTCGGAGAAAACAAGGCAGCGCAAACATTAATGAACGCTATGGAATATGTCATCAAAGAAGGAACGGTTACGAAAGATCTTGGAGGCAGGGCTTCTACGGAAGAGGTAGTAAAAGCAGTGGAAGAATATTTAACATCAGAAAAAGAAAAATAGGAATTAACTAATAGGCACTTAATAATAATTCAAATGTGCCTTCGCAGCATGCTAATCATGAAATTCCTTGATAGTTAACTAATTTTGATACTAAAGACACTTTAAATTTCCATATTATGATTATTTATCCCAATGTTACAGTTTCAATACAAATGTATTGAGTATATTGTCTATGCCCCCTGGCACTTATATACTACTTTATACACAACAGTAGAGTCAGGCATCGCAGCACATGATCAAATGGGGGGTGGATTCGCTCGGGCTTTTCGCATTGCGCTTATTCAGAGCAGCGGTACAAAAGTTTATAGCGAAAATGTATGAAAAAATATGCATATCCAGCAGCGATTGTTGCTGCGGCAACAGTAGTTTTTGCAGCTCCGACTGCAGCAGATGCTGCGTTAGGTGATCAAACACTACGTCAGGGCTCGAAGGGTTCGGAAGTTAAAGAACTGCAGGACTGGTTAAAGGGAAATGGCTATCATAACGGTTCGGTGGATGGGATATACGGACCGGCGACCGCAGGATCCGTGCAGGCCTTTCAGCGTTCAGCGGGTATCACCTCTGATGGTATAGCCGGATCGAATACATTTTCCAAAATGAGCTTAAACAAAAACCAAGCTTCGCCCGAAAAAAGCTCGAAAGATACTGGCAGTTCCTCCAGTTCATCTTCAAGTGTATTAAAGGCAGGTGCTTCAGGAAGCGATGTCCGGGATCTCCAGACAAAATTGAAAAGTAAAGGCTTTCATGCTGGATCGCTCGACGGAGAGTTCGGCCCGGCCACGAAGTCTTCAGTCATTGCGTTTCAAAAGGCAGCCGGGATCGGCGTTGACGGTGTAGCCGGCCCGAATACGTTCAAAGCGTTAAGCAGCTTTAAAGCCTCGGATAAAAATAATAATTCAAGTGCTGCCAAACCGGATACATCTTCTTCCGGCACCTCATCTAAAACGCTCCGTCAGGGAGATACGGGAAGCAATGTAAAAAGTATGCAGCAGACGCTTAAAAGCAAAGGATTTCTTTCGGGCACAGCGGACGGCCAGTTTGGTCCGCAGACAGCAGGGGCAGTAAAGGCCCTGCAGCGGGCAGCTGGTTTGAGCGCTGATGGCATCGTTGGTTCTAATACATGGAAAGCATTAAGCGATTCTTCGGTGAAAAGCGGCACGAGCTCCTCTCCGGAAAAAGTAAGCTCAGGCTCTTCAGGCAGTGTATCGGGACTGATAAATGCAGCGAAACAGTTTATAGGTGTGCCTTATGTATGGGGAGGTACGACGACAAGGGGGTTCGATTGCAGCGGATTCACCCAGTATGTATACAGGCAAAATGGAACGAGCCTTCCACGTACGGTGGCCCAGCAGTATGCTGCGAGTAAAAAAGTGTCAAGCCCGCAGGTAGGCGACATGGTATTTTTCACTACCTACAAAGCGGGAGCCTCGCACAATGGAATATATATTGGAAATAATCAATTCATTCACGCAGGATCCTCGACAGGCGTCACCATCAGCAGCATGAGTAATTCATACTGGGCTCCGCGCTACATCGGGGCCGGGAGCTTCTAAATTATACTTAGAGCACACCGTTCAGCAGAAACGGTGTGCTCTAAGTCAGTCCGGCAGGGAAAGTTTATAAAATTACACGTATGAACAGAGGGTTACGTATTGTTTACAACTCTGTAATAGCCATTGTTCTGTCCGGGCCCCGTGCTTACAATAAAATAGGATCAGACGATAGAAAGCGTGGGATTGTAATGAAAAGAGGAATATCAGCGTTCATGCTCGCTGCTTTATTATTATTTGTACCTGCACAGGCCGATGCCTCTCTGGGGAGTGAAACGCTGCATCCAGGAGACCGGGGAGAAGAGGTGGAGGAGCTTCAGGAGGCTCTCCAGCAGGAAGGGTTTCACAGCGGGAAAACAGACGGGGTTTACGGTTCAGTCACCACCTCGTCGGTGAAAGCTTTCCAGAAGTATGAAGAACTAACTGCAGACGGGGTGGCCGGAGAGGCGACTCTCGAAAAGCTTTCCTGATGAAAAAAAGAAGCTGGGGCCATTTTGGCTCCAGCTTCTTTTTTTAGGAAAAAATACTGCTGATGTGTTCTACTTCTTCTTTCGTCAGTTCCACATCGGAGGTTTTCAGGTTATTGACTACTTGATCAGAGGTTTTGGCTCCTGGAATCAAAACGTCAACCGAAGGCTGATGCAGATACCAGGCGAGAACGACGTGGGCTGTTTCTTCGCCTTTTTGATCAGCGATTTTTTTCACTTCATTGACTTTACGGAGATTTTCTTTGAATGTTTCTCCCTGGAAATTAGGCTTTTGGGCACGGATATCGTTAAATGTCGTATTTTCATCATATTTTCCGGCTAACAGCCCGGATTCAAGTGGAAAATAAGGAACGAAGGTGATGTTGTTTTCTGCAGTGTATGGAAGAATGTCTTTTTCCACTTCACGGTTCAATAGGTTATATTCGGACTGTACTACGTCCACATACCCATTCTTATTTGCTTCCTTCAGCTGGTCCAGAGTGAAATTTGATACGCCGATGGAACGGATTTTTCCGGCTTCCTTCATTTCCTGCAGAGCACCGACGGCTTCATCTTTCGGTGTATCTTCATCCGGAAAATGAATATAAAATAAATCAATATAATCCGTTTGAAGGCGGCGGAGTGCGTCATCTACGGATTGTTTTAAAAATTCCGGAGAGTTGTCCATCACAGTGTCCCCATTATCGAGAAATTTATGGGCTGCTTTTGTCGCGATAACTACTTTTTCACGGGCGTTTTTTTCTTTTACTACTTCACCGACAAGTTCTTCTGAACGGCGCGGTCCGTAAATAAAAGCTGTATCCAGGAGATCCACGCCGTTATCGATGGCAGTCGCGGTTAACGCTTTTCCCTGCTCCTCATCGAGCATGTCAGGATAAATATTATGTCCACCTACTGCGTTGGTTCCAAGGCCAAGAGGGTTTACAGTGACTTCAGATTTTCCAAGTGTTACACGATTCATTGCCATTTAAACGTCACTCCTTTGTAATTTCAGCACACTCTTTCATATTTCACCTGTAACCAAAAGCTAAACATTTCTCAGGGCGTATGAATAAGTGTACATTTCCGCAGAAATTCACGTTTACTAAAGAAAAGATAAAGGTAAGGAATAGATAGGTTCTATTAACGAAGGATACTGAGAATAAAGGGGAGAAACATATGCCAGAGCAGCAAAACAGTAAATTACCAATTATTATAGCTTCTGTAATCATTGCAGGGATCGGGGCAGTATTTCTAAATCGTTCAGCCCGTGACACGGTGAAGGAAAAGTCTTCAGAGGCAAAAGAAACGGCCAGTCAGTACAAGGAAAATGCCAAAAACAGTGATGCAGTGAATAAGGATGACTTCATGGAACGTATCCAGAACGCTACAGAGCTGGCAAAAACAATTGGTACCCAGCTTCAGGAGGTATATAATAATTACGGCAAAGATCTGATCGCCCAGGTGCAAAAAGTGAAGGATGACTCAGAAGAAGTAGTATCGACAGCGAAAGAAGCTGGCGAAGAGTTGAAAGGCGTAGGCGACACGGCAAAGGATGCCGGGGAAGAATTAAAAGAAGCCGGCAGCCAGGTAAAAGAAGCTAAAGACGAAGTTGCAGGTTCTGACGATAATAATGATACTAAAACAAAAGAGTATCAGAGCGCTACCGATGCTTCCAAGTACAGCGACAGCGATCTTCCAACGATCGGATCTACCGGAAACATGGATGAAGATATTAACAAATCGGCAAGAGAATAATGCCTGGACTCCGAAGATCCCCTTCGGAGTCTTTTTATATGCAGGGAAGTATTGAATAGCCAGTTGAATGTGTTTATAATTAGTTAAGCGCTTAACTATATTTTTATAATTTTGTGAAAGCGGTATCAGCTGCACAAACGAAAAAGTGAGCATCGACATTCAATAAGATAACGGTGCAGGTAAACGATACGTGCACCTCGAAGAGAGTCTATCAAAACTATTTGACCTGCATTAGGGCGAGATGAAGGGAGCCAAAGCGAACGTTTTAAAGCATAGGAATATTTTTGGCAGCGCAGGCAAAGCTTCTGAAGTCAAAATAAAATGAAATTTCCTGAAGGAGGGTTACGATGCCGTTAATACGAATGGATGTTATCGAGGGACGCACGGAAGAAGAATTAAAATTGGTCGCAGACGCCATACATGATGCAGTCGTAGAAAGCTTTGAAGTTCCGGAACGAGACCGCTATCAGATAATTAATCAGCATAAGCCGTATGAAATGTATATTGAAGATACCGGGCTCGGCTTTGAACGGACAAATAATATTGTAGTTATTCAGGTGATCAGTAAAACACGTACAGCAGAGCAGAAAAAACAGCTGTATAAAGAAATTGCCAATAACCTGCAGGACCGCTGTTCTATAGATCCGGAGGACGTGATGGTGTCAATCACTGATAACACAGAAGCGGACTGGAGCTTCGGACTGGGAGAAGCTCAGTTCTTGAATGGGAAACTGTGAAGGCTGGAGACTGCTTGCGGGCAGTCCCGGCCTTCTTTTGTCAGAATATTGCATTCACCCGGGCGGGGGAGTACGATAATGATAAGTTGTTAAAGAGAAGGGAGAAAGGAGCTGCTTGTATTGCATGAATGGGAAGAACAGCTGCGTGCTCTTTTAAGTGATAAACGGGTATTTACAGAGCTTGCCGACCGTTATAGCTACAGCTTTGATGCCTCTTTTGGCGAGCATCTGCCGGAAGTGGTTGTACAGCCTAAAACGACCGAAGAAGTACAGACGATCATGAAAATTGCCAACCGGTTCGGACTGGCTGTAACGCCCAGGGGGCAGGGCACCTGTCTGAGCGGAGGTCCGCTGCCGGTTAAGGGGGGAATCCTGCTGGATATGGCGCAATGGCCCCGGGAAATTGACGTTTTCGCTGATGACTTGATTGCGGTCGTCACCCCGAGTGTGCTGACGGCTGATATTCATACGGCCGCCGAAAATTACGGTTTAATGTACCCGCCTGATCCAAGCAGTGCCCACGTATCAACAATTGGTGGGAATCTGGCTGAGAATTCCGGGGGTCCGAGAGGGCTGAAGTATGGAGTAACCAAGGATTTTGTAATTGGTCTTGAAATCGTTACCCCGGAGGGCGAGGTGATGCACACAGGCGGTCGTACTATTAAAAATGTAACCGGTTACGATTTAACCAAGCTGCTCGTCGGCTCCGAAGGGACGCTTGGAGTAATTACAAAAGCGACGCTCAAGCTGGTGCCAAAGCCTCCGGCCGTACAAACGATGATGGCCGCCTTTACAGACATGGCAACAGCCGGGAAGGCTATCTCCAAAACGCTCACCTCAGGAGTGCTTCCGGCAAAAATGGAATTTATGGACCGGGCCTGTATTGAAGCCGTTGAGCGGTACCGCCCGTCAGGCCTGCCCACTGCCTCGGAAGCACTGCTTTTGATCGAACTCGACGGCCATCCTGAGACAATTAAATTAGAAGCCAAACAGGTGAAGCACATTCTCGAGGAGTTAAAAGCAGATCCAATCATTACAGCCGAAAGCGACGAAGAAGCACAGAAGCTGTGGAGTGCAAGAAAGCTTGTGTCGCCGGCAATTGCGACGATCAAACCGACAAAAATTTCCGAAGATGCTACAGTGCCAAGAAGCCGGATCCCGGAAATGATGGAACGGCTGAAGCAAATCAAAGAGGATTATCAGGTGGAGCTCGTCGTGTTTGGACATATCGGGGACGGCAACCTGCATCCGGATATTATGTGCGACCAGCGTGATGAAGAAGAAATGATACGCGCTGAAAAAGCGGTGGCGGAAATCTTCCGGGCAGCCCTGGAGCTTGGAGGCACGCTTTCCGGAGAACACGGTATTGGCACGATGAAAGCCCCCTTTATGGAACAGGAAATGGGAGAGGCGGGGGTATCAATGCTAAAACGGATCAAAGAAGCCTGGGATCCAAACAACATTATGAACCCGGGGAAAATATTCGCAGAAAAAGGGCAGAAGCTGGTGCTGCGTGATGGCTGATACACTAAAAGACATGCTGCGCTACGATTTGACCTTTGACTGTGTGCAGTGCGGCTACTGTCTTCCTGTCTGCCCGACATACGAAACAATGGAGCGCGAGACGCATTCCCCGCGCGGCCGTATTAATTTAATCAAAATGGTTGCAGAAGGAAAAGCGGCAGTGGAGGATTTAAAACAGCCAATCGACAAATGCCTGGGATGCATGGCGTGTACGACCGTCTGCCCGACTGATGTACAGTACGGCCAGCTGTTTGAAAGTGCGAAGCATGTGATCGATGAATATGAAGAAAAAACGTTCATACAGCAAAAGACCGAAAATTTTTTATTTCACTCCTTCTTTCCTTCTGGAGCATGGATGGATCAGCTTGGAAATGCAACATGGCTGTACCAGGTGAGTGGTCTGCAAAAAGCGGCCCGGGGGCTGAATTTAATGTCTGCGGCACCGTTTCATCTCGGTAAATTTGAGCAGGTGCTGCCATCGGCCCCCTCGCCTAAAGAGAGGCATGCAAGGAAAAATCGCCTGCACCCGGATGGCCCGGCGAAGGCAGTGGTCGCATTTTTCACCGGGTGTGTAATGGACAGCGTATTTTTTAAGCAAAATGAAAAAACGATGGAGCTGCTCCGGCTTTCTGGAGCGGAAGTGCAGCTTCCGGAGGCGCAGACCTGCTGCGGAGCGCTGCACGCCCATGCAGGTAAAGAGCCTGAAGCTGTCACGCTTGCCAGGGAAAATATACAGGCCTTTGAAGAAAAGCCAGTTGATTATATCGTAAACAACGCCGGGGGCTGCGGAGCCCAGCTCCATAAATACGGGGAACTGTTCGCCGGCGACCCGGAGTGGGAGCAGCGGGCGAAAGCTTTCTCCGAGAAGGTGAGAGACATTACAGAAGTACTGGTGGAGCTTGACGGCCTGGAGTTTACCGAAAAGGTCGAGGAAACCTATACGTATCAGCCTTCCTGTCATATGACGAATGTGCAGAAGGTAAAAGAACCACCGCTGCAGCTGCTCCGCTCAGTGCCGGGGGTAACGCTTAAAGAGCTCGACCGGCCTGACTTCTGTTGTGGTTCGGCAGGCATCTATAACATTACGCAGCACGAAGATGCAATGGATATTCTGGATGTGAAAATGGAAGACGTTAAGCGGCAGCGCCCAGAGGGAATTGTCACGACCAACCCGGGCTGTATGCTCCAGATGAAATTGGGGGTACAGCGTGAAGGTCTCGAAGAAGAAATTGATACGTTGCATATTGTCGATCTGCTGATGAAAGCTAAGCCGGTAACTAAAAAGGCGGTGCAGGCGTAAAAGTAAATGAACAACTGGAAGGGCCTTTTGGTTTAGCGGCAGCACAGAAGGGGGAAATGGTAACGAGTGTAAAAAGAAACTGAGGCGTGAAGGGAGAAGGTAAAACCATGGTGCTGATTGATACAATATTTGTGGTTGCCACCTTTTTCTGGATCGCCGAATTTTTTTTATTCAGGCAGAAGGCTCCCTCAAAAGAGCCGGAGCTTACTGAACGACGCTCGTTCCGCTGGATACTTGCGGCTATTATTCTGTCGATGGGGACCGCAGTGGTATTTGGCGAGACTGGTTTTCTCAGCCTCTCCTCAGTTTGGCTGCAGGCTGCCGGGCTTTGTCTCTACGGAGCCGGTATTGGCCTTCGGTATTGGGGAATTCTTCATTTGCGGGACCAGTTCAGCAGAGACGTTTCTGTCAGAAACGGGGACCGCCTGGTAAGCAGCGGTCCGTACCGTCGTTTGTGCCATCCGCTTTATACCGCTTTATTTTTCATTGTACTTGGCTTTTGCTTATTCATGAATAGCCCCGGAGCAGCAGTCATAAGTACAGGAGTCATGGTGCCGGCACTTCTTTACCGAATCCGTATTGAAGAAGAAATGCTGCGTCAAACGCACGGCGATACGTATCGTTTATGGTGCCGGCAGAGAAACCGGCTAATTCCATTTTTGTACTAATTCACGGAGGTGTGCTATTTGAAGAAAAAAGCAATTGTCATTGGCGGAGGCCTTGGAGGCATGTCCGCAGCTATCCGGCTGCAGACGGATGGATATGAGGTAACGTTACTGGAGAAAAATGAAAATCTTGGCGGCAAATTAAACCGCCGCAGCGGCAAAGGATTCACCTTTGACACCGGCCCGTCCATCCTGACGATGCCATGGGTGCTTGAACAGCTGTTCCACAGCGCGAACCGCTACCTTGATGACTACATACAGGTAGAACGGGTTGAACCGCAGTGGAAAACATTTTTCGAGGACGGAACATCACTGAATGTTACGAGCGATCTGCCCGGCATGATTGAAGAGGCAGCGAAAGTAACGGATCAGCCTAGCCGTAAAATAACAGAATTTTTATCCTATACAGAAGAAATGTATGAATTATGCATGAAAAGCTTTTATAAATACAGCATCGAAGATTTAAAGGATTTGAAAAGTCACCACACGCTGGGTGACTTAATGAAGATGGATCCGTTGAATACGGTGGCCAAAGCGACGCATAAACAGTTTGACAACAAATACCTCGAGCAGATGTTCAACTTCTTCATTATGTATGTCGGATCCAATCCATACGCAGCGCCAGCTATTTTAAACCAGCTTGTCTATGTTCAGCTTGGGCTCGGCATCCATTATGTGAAGGGCGGCATGTACAAAATTGCCGAGGGTATGGAACGCCTGATGCAGGAGCTCCGGGTTGATATTCATCTGAACAGCCCGGTCAGCCAGCTGCTGGTGGAAAACGACCGGGTGACTGGTGTGGAAACAGAGGATGGAGACAAGTATGAGGCGGATATTGTCGTTTCGAACCTTGAAGCAATTCCGGCCTACAATACGATTGCTCCTTCGGAAACGAAGGCAAAAAAAGAATCCAAAAAGCTAAGCAAAACGTTTATTCCTACTGTTTCCGGTGTCGTGCTGCTTCTCGGGGTGAATAAAAAATTCGACGGTCTGCACCATCACAATTTCTTTTTTTCAGAGGATCCTGAGCTTGAATTCAAGCAGGTATTCGAAGAAAAGGTTCCAGCTGATGACCCGACAGTGTATATTGGTATCTCCGCCCGGTCGGATGAGACCCAGGCGCCGGAAGGAAAAGACAATCTGTTCGTCCTGACGCATGTACCTCCGATGGATGCCAAGCAGAAAAAATCCTTTGACTGGGATAAGTACCAGGAGACAATTTTGAATAAATTAGAGCGAAACGGACTGGACGGCCTGCGGGAGTCGATCGAGTTTGAATACCGTTTCACTCCGGAAGGCCTTGAAGAACTCTACGGCGCTAATGGAGGCTCGATTTACGGCGTAGCCTCTGATCAAAAAGTGAACGGCGGGTTCAAAGTGCCGGCGAAAAGCAGAATATATGACAATTTGTATTTTGCCGGAGGGTCCACGCATCCCGGCGGTGGTGTACCAATGGTGACACTGTCCGGACAGCTGACAGCAGATCTGATTCAAAAACACGAGCAGGCAGAAGTGAAAAAATAGCCTGATAACCCTTCCTTATAAAAAAGGAGGGGTTTTTCCTGTTATGGGCTCATGATGCGAACAAAGGAAAGGAGGCATAAGCCTTGGTTTTGTGATAATATAAATTAAGTATGGGATTCAACGAAAATCAAAGCGAATTGGCGATAATTATACATAAAACGGGGGTTACATACCGATGGTACAATCAAAAGCTTCAATTACAGCATTAGGATCTTTTGTTCCGGAAAAACGACTGACGAATGATGATCTGGAAAAAATGGTGGAAACAAACGACGAGTGGATTACGTCCCGCACCGGCATCAAAGAACGCAGAATCACGGAAGAGGACGAATTCACCAGCACGATCTGTTTGAAAGCAGCGGAAGAGCTGCAGCAGGTGAGCGGCAAGACGATTGACGACGTGGATTTGATTATTGTGTGCACGTTGACGCCGGACCATAAAACGCCGAGTGTTGCCTCTCTCGTGCAGGCCGGCCTTGGCATTTCCGGCGCAGGCGCTTTTGATTTAAACGCTGCTTGTGCGGGCTTTTCCTACGGACTGCACGTGGCAGATGGTATGATTACCTCCGGTCTTCACCGTAAAGTGCTGGTGATCGGCGCTGAAACACTTTCCAAAATTACAGACTACACGGACCGTGCCACATGTATTTTGTTCGGGGACGGCGCCGGTGCCGCTCTTGTGGAAGCGGACGAAAGCAGCCCCTCCTTTCTTGCGGCCCTCACGGATTCGGACGGAAAAAAAGGAGAGTACCTGTACTGCACCGATTTGTCCAACCAGATTGGCGGCCACGAAGTGGATCCGGATGGTTATGTGGTCCAGAACGGACGGGAAGTTTACAAATGGGCGGTTAAGACAGTGCCTCAAGGTATCGACAAGCTTCTTAGTGATGCAGGAGTGACGATTGAGGACATCGACTGGTTTGCCCCGCACAGCGCGAACATGAGAATGATCGAGTCGATTTGCGAACGTACCGGTATTCCAGTGGAAAAGACGCTGACGAGCCTCGAATATTACGGCAATACCTCATCTGCTACGATTCCGTTGTCTCTCCGGGAAGCACAGAAGGACGGCCGACTGAAGAAAGGTGACCTCGTGCTTATCTATGGATTTGGCGGCGGTCTGGCACAATCAGCTTTATTAGTCCGCTGGCATGCAGAATAATGGAACTGAAAAAGCTCCCGGAAACGGGGGCTTTTTTTGATGGACCAAATGAAGAGAAATCGTCTCGCATATAATGTCTGCAGTTAAGAGGTAACGGTAAAGGTTACGATTATAGTGCGGCGGGTATACAGAGTAGGTGATCAATTCAGAAAAGCATTGGAGGAAATAACATGGCAGAGGTTGAAGGAAAAGTAGTTATACTGACAGGTGCTTCAAGCGGTATCGGTGAAGCAGCGACTAAGGAATTAGCCGCTAAGGGAGCTAAAGTAGTGCTGGCTGCCCGCCGCGAGGAACGTCTCCAGCAGCTTCAGAAAGATATCGAACAGAACGGCGGTACTGCAGCCTATAAAGTAGTGGATGTCACCTCCCAGGAGCAGATGGACGAACTTGCCCGGTTTGCCAATGAAACGTACGGCCAAATTGACGTTATAGTAAACAATGCGGGGCTGATGCCGCTTTCGATGCTCCGGAACCGGCAGTTTGAAGACTGGAATCAGATGATCGATGTGAATATTAAAGGCGTACTTTACGGTATTGGTGCCGTGCTGCCCTACATGAGAGAAAGAAAAGAAGGCCACATTATTAATGTTTCCTCAGTAGCTGGCCATCAGGTATCTCCGGGTGGTGCCGTCTATAGCGGAACGAAATACGCTGTGCGCGCTATTTCGGAGGGGCTTCGTAAAGAAGAATCGCCGGAAAACAACATCCGCTCTACCATTATTTCACCTGGGGCTGTGGAATCGGAGCTTACTGAAACGATATCGGATAATCAGGTGAAAGAACGCGTAGATGAGCTGTATAAAAACGCGATCTCTTCAGAAAGCATTGCCCGCACCATTCGGTATGCGATTGAAGAACCGGCGGAAGTATCGGTTAATGAAATTGTCGTACGTCCAACTGCCCAAATGTAAAAACAACGGCACCTGTCTACACGGACAGGTGCTGTTGTCATTTATAGCGGCATATAGAATTTCACCATTGAAACAAAGCGTTTACGGGTAAAGAAACTCATAGAGTGAAGGAGGTTTTTGATGGCAGAACTATCATTTAAATATGTACATGTGAACGGCATTCGTCTTCATGTCGCTGCTGCGGGCCCAAAGGACGGAGAAATGGTTATCCTTCTGCACGGCTTCCCGGAATTTTGGAGAGCCTGGGAAAAGCAGATGCTCGCCCTGGCGGAGGAGGGCTATTTTGTTGTGGTACCTGATCAGCGGGGCTATCACCTGAGCGCCAAGCCCTCCGGAACAGCATCCTACACAATGGACGCTCTCCGGGATGATATCATCGGCCTCATTTTTCACTTCAAAAGAGAAAAAGCCGTAATAGCCGGGCATGACTGGGGCGGGGCAATAGGCTGGTATATGGCACTTACCCGTCCGGAATACATTTCGTTGTTTATCCCTGTTAATATGCCGCATTTAACAGCTATGCCAAGGACAATGCTCACCCGTCCAATGGACTTGCTCAAAGGGTATTACATGGCGGCCTTCCAGCTTCCCGCCCTCCCTGACAAAGCGGCTGCCATGTTCCAATACGCTGCATTGAAAGCTCACCTGACTGTGACGAGCTGTCCCGGAGCGTTTTCAGAGCGGGGCCTGGACGCATACCAATTTGCCTGGTCTCAGCCCGGCAGCGTAACGGCCATGTTCAATTGGTTTCGGGCAATCCCATTCGGGCCGGCAGAAGCGATGAGTACAGAAACTATCAATGTGCCCGTGCGTATGATCTGGGGTATGCATGATTGGTTTTTGGGCACCGCTGCTGCTAAAGAGAGCCTGAAATACTGCAGCGATGGAAACGGGGTTTTTATTGAAGAAGCGACGCACTGGGTACATCATGAACAACCGGAGCTCGTTACGCAGTTCATCAAAAGCTTTATTCAGGAAAAACAACTAAGGGGCAGTACGTATGCAGAATATCAGCTTTGAGACAATAACGGTAAACGGCGTTTCTTTACACACGGCACTGGCTGGGCCGGAGGAGGGACCGCTTGTGGTGCTTCTGCATGGCTTTCCGGAGTTTTGGTATGAGTGGAGACATTTAATCGGACCGCTTGCAGCACGTGGATACCGGGTGGCGGCGCCGGATCAGCGCGGATACAATCAAAGCAGCAAGCCGCTTGAAATTGAAGCTTATGCCCTGGACGAGCTGCGTGATGACGTGACAGAGCTCATCAAAGCACTGGGACGGGAAAAAGCAGTGATCGTCGGCCACGACTGGGGCGGAGCGGTCGGGTGGTACACGGCAGCCTCAGGGCCGGAATACGTGGAGAAATTTATTGCTATCAATATTCCACACCTGCCTGCTATGCCGGCGAGCATGAAAAAAGATCCCACGCAGCTTTTGAGAAGCTCGTATATGCTTTTTTTTCAGCTTCCGAGACTGCCGGAAAAGCTGCTTGCCTATAATGACTTTGAGGAGTTTGCCAACGGACTCGTAAAAACGAGCAGGCCCGGAGCTTTTACCGGGGAGGATCTGGAAAAATATAAAGAAGCATGGTCGCAGCCGAATGCGGCCACAACCATGATCAACTGGTACAGAGGGATGAGAAAAGGGCCAAAGGATATTGTGGAATCAAGTCACGTGACTCCGCCAGTACGGATTATCTGGGGTGTGGGAGACGCCTTTTTATCGAAGGCCTCTGCCCGGACAAGTCTTGAATACTGCCGTGCCGGAGAGCTGATTTTTGTATCCGATGCCACGCATTGGGTAGTTCATGAGCAGCCGGATATTGTAGAGCGGCTGGTGACGGAATTTATAGAACAGACGTGAAGCCGCCGCTCAGGCATTGGCTCTGCGGAAGCTGATGGTGGCAAGCGCGATCAGAATAGAAGTGAAAATAATTAAAAAGAGCAGTTCCTCTGCCACTGTTACTGTACGCCCGAACAGCTGCAGGCTCAGTCCGAGTGCATCCTGGGCGGCGACCGGGAGATCTCCGGCGCCGGTCATTACTTTTTTCATAGCGTCTACGCCGTAGGTGACAGGATTAACCTTAACAAGGATATCCATCCAGGCTGGCATATTCGTTACTGGAAACAATGCTCCGGAAAGAAACACCATTGGAAACACGAGTACCTGCACAATCAGCTGGAACCCCTGCGTTGAGCGAAGCAGGCTTGCTATCAGCAGGCCAAGGGAAGCGAGCGTGCAGGAAAGCAGAAACATAATTGGCAGCACAGCCAGTACGTTGCTCCATTCGTAGGTTACGCCTAGAACAGGGATTAAAATAAACATCAGCACGCCCTGCATAAACGCAACCGTAGAGGCCCCGAGCATTTTACCGATGGCAATGTTCACCCGGGAGACCGGGGACACGAGAATTTCTTTCATATAGCCGAATTCTTTATCCTGGATAACTGATAAAGAAGAGAAAATTGAAGTCATTAAAAGGGTCATGGCGACAATCCCGGGAAAAATAAACGTAAGGTAATTAAAATCTTCGATTTCAGAGGTTTGATTCATCACCAGATTTTCCATCGTTCCGCTGAAGCCCCCGCCAAAAATAATTAAAAATAAAATAGGCATCGCAAAAGATCCAAGCAGACGGGGGCGATCCCGGATGAATTTCATTAAATCCCGCTGCCAGATGGCAAAAATACCTTCCATATGTATGATCTCCTTTCTTAGGCGGGGCCGGCTTTAATATCTCGCCCTGTATAAGACAAAAATACGTCGTTAAGCGTGGGCCGGCGTATGTTCAGGCTCGTAATAGGGACGGGGATCTGCTGCAGAAAAGTGGATATAAACTGGTCGCTGCTTGGTACCTGGATACGCAGAATACCTGCTTCCTGTTTTATTTCGGCTTCCGGCATAGCTGCCTGCAGCTGCTTAGCGACAGTGTCATTATCCTCGGTGCCGAGTTCAATGACGTCTCCGCCAACCTGCTTCTTTAAGCGCTCCGGCGTATCAAGGGCGATGATAGTTCCTTTATCCATAATAGCGATACGGTGACTGATTTCTGCCTCATCGAGGTAATGGGTGGTAAGAAATATCGTAATATTTTCCTTTTCCTTCAGGCGGAGAATATACTCCCAAATATGGGCCCGCGTCTGGGGGTCAAGACCGACAGTGGGTTCGTCCAAAAAAAGAACCTTCGGATAGTGCAGCAGGCCGCGGGCAATTTCAAGCCTTCGTTTCATCCCGCCGGAGAATTCTTCTACTTTTTTCTTTTGATTGTCGACCAGATCTACAATTTCAAGCACTTCCTGAATACGTTCTGCCCGTTTATTTTTAGGCACACGGTAAAACCGGCAGTGAAGCTTTAAGTTTTCAAGAGCACTTAATTTTTCGTCGAGTGTATTTTCCTGAAAAATGATGCCAATGCTTTCACGGACTTTTGCTTTTTGTTTAAATGCGTCATATCCATTAATGGTAACGCTTCCGGAAGTGGGAGCGAGCATCGTGCAGATCATGTTGATAGTCGTGCTTTTTCCTGCACCGTTCGGGCCGAGAAAGCCGAATATCTCGCCCTGCGCGACATCAAAATGAATGCCTTTGACTGCTTCCATGTCTTTGAATGATTTTCGCAGATCGTGCACTTGAATAATAGGCTCCATACATTTACCCCTACTTTAGCCATAGTCATTATGTTAGCGTAACTATATAACTTCAGGCAGTTATCGTCAATGGATACGAAAATGAAGAAGGGGTAGGTAATCAAAATTCAGGGTATTGGTTGTATAGAAAGAAGGGGGCAGAAATCATGGAACTTCGAGACCATGTAAAGAAATATTTGGAGCAGAACAATTCTTTCGAGGTGGAAACGGTGGAGGAAGTAGTCGATGAACGCAGACGAAGAAACGAAATGACCTTAGCTCCGTCGGAACGGCCTGCTGTAGCTGAAGTCTTGGATAAAGATATTGATTTAGAAGGACGGACCCTGACCGTGCGCAGATATAAACCAGCATCTGAAGAGCCGCTTCCTGTAGTGATTTTTTTTCATGGCGGCGGATTTGCCGTAGGGAGCCTTGAAACTCATGACACCTTCTGCCGGGTGCTTGCCAACGAACTGGAGGCGTATGTTGTAGCGGTGGACTACAGGCTTGCGCCGAAGCACCCGTTTCCGTCAGGAGTATACGACTGCCTGGACGCTGTTCGCTGGGTGCTTTCCGAGTACCGGGAATGGCCGAATACAGAGGACCGGTTTTACCTGTGCGGTGACAGCGCTGGAGGAAATATTGTCTATGCAGCCTCTACGCTGCTCCGAAGAGAGCAGACATACCTTGAAGGACAGATGCTTCTGTATCCTGTCGCTGATTTTTACAACCGGGAGGAGGATCCGGCGTACGTATCGTATCATCGTTTTAGTGAGGGATACGGCCTGACGGCCAAAAATATAGGCGACTTTTGGGCGCATTACTTAGCGGCCTGGGATGAACGCAGAGATCCGCTCGCTGTACCGATGCGGGATGAAGATAAGCGGGAAAACCCTCCTACTCTTATTATAACGGCAGAATATGATGTGCTTCGGGATGAAGGCGAGGAACTGGCGCGTCAGCTGAAAGAGGCAAATGCAGAGGTGCATCACCACAGGGTGGATGGTACCATTCACGGATTTATCAATCAGTTTCCGCTCGAGGAAGACGGGCAGGAAGCGATGCATTACATGAGGGCGTTTGTACACAAGCATATTGGCAAATGATGAAACCCCCATCCAGCTTCTGCCGGATGGGGGTTTCAGGCAAGCGGCAGTTTAGTCTGAGAAGTCCGGGATCAGCCGCTGCTCCTGAAATTCACGAAGCAGCTGCCGGAGCATGTCATCACTGTTCACGACTTCAGTAAAACCAAACTGTTTTACTTTATTAGTATCAGACATCACATCATACTCTACATTGAAAATGAAATCACCGAATGGCCAGGCGGCCAGTTTCTCAAATGGAATATTCTGCAGACTGTATTTTTCCTGCATTTCCTCCCATAGATCCTGCTGCAGCGGCATGAAATCAGAAAGTGTAATTGTTTGCACGGGCCCGGTGTTCATTTGGAATTCCTCGGCGATGACCGGCCACATGTGCTCCCACCGAAAGAAGTCACCATTGGTAATATTGAACGTCTCAAATGCACACGGTTCATGCAGCGCAGCCCATACGGAACAGCGGGCGAGCAGGCCGGCGTCGGTCACCTGGGCAAGTGATCGGTAGGTAACATCCTTTCCCGGAAAACGAAGGGGGAGGCCGAGTTCTTTAGAAATAGAGGCATAAACAGCAATAACCATGCTTAAATTCATGGGAGTGCCTACCGAATAGCCACATACAACGTCGGGACGCAAAATTGTCCACGACCAGCTTTTTCCTTTCTGGCGGTTTCGCAGGTAATCCTCCTGATTGTAATAAAAGTTCGGCGGCATATGACGCGGGTCGTTTTCCCGTGCCGGGGTTTTAAAAGCGCTGATGTGCGCACCGTACACTTTGGCTCCCTGCATCAATACGACACGCTGGAGCCGGTCGGACGTCGCTTCCACGGCCTGGACGGTGCTTTGGAGCATATTGGTATTAACTGTGATCTGTTCTTTGGAGAGTGGAGCATAATCCTGGTAGGCTGCGTAAAAAATATGAGTGACGGCAGGCACATCCTGAAGTGCCTGCATTATTTCTTCTTCCTTTAAGAGATCAGCCTCCACGTAATAATCGGCCCCGTGGATGTCTTCAGGCTGGTGCCGGGAAATGCCTACAGCGGTCCAGTCTTCGAGCGATGAAATATGTTTTAAAATACTGCTGCCTATGATGCCGGTCGCTCCTACGATCAGGGCGGTTTTAGTCATTACAGAGGGCTCCTTTCAGGATATAGGGTAATACAGCTGTATACCACAAATTGGCAGAAACTTAACCTGTCCAACCAGAAAAATCGTCCGGCCAACGAGCCGGACGATGGTAATTACGTATTCTGCTGTTCAGCGGCACGAAGCTCTTCTAGACTCAGGCCGAAGGTCATTTCAAGGTGGGGGTAGTCTTTAAAACCAGGCCAGTCCCCGCCCCAGCTGAAGCCGAGCTCCTTAGCGATCTCCACAGCTTCCGTCCAGTCTGCCTCTCCGTTACCGTTGTCATCGCGTTCCATATCCCAGGCAAGCTCTCCGTCCGGTGTACGCAAAGCAAAATCAACGGCAAGGCCGTAATTATGATATGATTCTCCGCCCCGGGCCTGCGTGACAATTTCTCCCTGTGAAGTCCGGCCCTGGGCATATAAAGCATCCTGCTCTTCCACCGAACGGTATTCGTCCGTTACGACAACTTCGATCCCCTGCTGTTCTGCACGCTGGATCCATTCATTTTTTCGCTCCTCCACAACAGGGTGAAGGCTGTTCTGTTCGACGACTTCGCTTGCTTCCACCTCGGGAAGAGGATTTTGCCTGCTGTTCCATCCGAGTACAACCAGAATGAGGAGTAAACCGGTAATCAGTAGCAAGACATGTCTTTTCACTCAGTTGATTTCCTTTCTTTTTCCACCTGCGTACAGGAAGTATAAACGAGTATTTGTGTCCTGGAACTGTCTGCCTTTAGCTGGGGGCGTCTTCGAGCGCCTGAGCAGCAAGCACAAATCCGCCGGTGATGCCCGCACCGTCCTGGAGCCCCGGAGTAACAATATATTGATCGATATTATGAGTAATCATTGGGTCCTGAACGTATCCCTGCAGAAGCTGCTGCGTCTGTTCCTGTACTTTTGTGAGCAGGGAAGGCTGTTTGCTCACGCCGCCGCCGATAATAATCCGCTCGGGGGTGAGAATCAGAATGTAATTCATCATTGCCTGAGCAAGATAATAAGCTTCAAGGTCCCATACTTCCGGGCGGGAGGTGAGTGCGCTGCCCTTTTCTCCCCAGCGCTGTTCCACGGCGGGCCCTGAAGCAAGTCCCTCAAGGCAGTCACTGTGGTAAGGGCACGTGCCGGTGAAATGGTCCTCAGGATGCCGGCGGACCATAATGTGCCCGGCTTCCGGATGGTTCAGGCCTTCAAGAATATTGTTGTTAATAACCGCACCAACACCGATGCCGGTGCCGACTGTCATATACAGACAGCTCGTCTTTCCAGCGCCGGCACCGTGCTTCCATTCACCGAGCGCCGCCGCATTAACATCGGTGGTGAAGCCTGCCGGCACAGCAAGGTGTTTTTGTACATCTCCGAGAATGTTAAAGTTTTGCCATGCTGTTTTTGGCGTTGTGGTGATATAGCCGTATGTATCATTTTTTGTATTAATATCAATCGGACCAAAAGAACCAATACCAACAGCTTCGATAGAAAAAACACGGAAAAAATCGTACACCTGCTGCATAGTTTCATCAGGTGTCGTAGTCGGGATGGAAATGCGTTCTTTTATGTCACGGCCGTTTTCACTGACCGCACAGACAAATTTTGTTCCTCCTGCTTCAATGGCGCCGAGCATACAAACAACCTCCTGGTCTTTTGCTGAAATAGTAAACAGATCATTCAAAAATAAATGAAAATTTCATAGGTGATAAAATTCTGCATACTTTTTAATCGTACCTTTTTTTTCTGGTTTTGCAAATATGAAATATACTTGCCGGGCGGGAAAGGAGTAAGCTTGAATGAACAGTAATAGAGAAATAATAGCAAACGTTCAGGGGCAAAGCGGAGAATTGCAGCTGCAGCGCCGCGGTCGGCATTATGAAGTCATAAGTAACGGCACATTTTTGATGGCGACACACAACGGAGAGTCGGAGCGGCGGATGGTGCAAGGAGCGCTGAATCATGCTTATTCAGCAGAGTCGGTGCTGATTGGAGGCCTTGGTGTCGGTTTTTCACTCCACGAAGCGGTGCAGCATGCAGAAACGGTTCATGTAACCGTTGTGGAACTGGAGAAAAACATTATTGAATGGAACCGCCTGTATTTTCTGGAATGGAACGGAGGGGCTCTTGAAAACAGTAAAGCACAAATCGTAGAGGAAGACCTTCAGGTGTTTCTGGAGAAAGGCACAAACAACCGTTGGGACGCTGTTTGCATGGATACAGATAACGGCCCTGACTGGCTTGTCCGGGAAGACAACCATCACATGTACGAGGCGGGAGGACTTCAAACGGTTTACGCCGCGCTCCGGCGCGGAGGAGTTGCTGCTTTTTGGAGTGCTTCTTATTCCAGGGCTTTTGAAAACAGTCTGAAAGCGGTTTTTGATAGTGTATGGATAGAGGAGGTGGATGCCGGACGCGGCGGGCCGGATGTTATTTTTTACGCCCGGAAAGCAGAATATATGCGTCCATCACATAATTTTTGAGATTTTTTTAGCCCTCTACAGTGATACAAAAGATACAGAGAAGGGTACGATATGAAAGTACTGTGTAAACAGTGGGAGATGAAGGGGCCAGGGAGGAAATGGAATGAAAAAGATATCAATTGTAATTCCTTCGTTTAATGAAGAGGACAACATTGTATCTGTATATGAATCACTGCAGAACCATTTAGGGCATCTGCCCTATGAAATAGAGGCACTTTATGTAGATGATGGAAGCTCGGACCGGACACTGACAAAGATGAGAGAGCTTGCCGGGATGCATGAAAATGTAAGCTACGTTTCTTTTACCCGTAATTTTGGAAAAGAAGCAGCATTGATTGCCGGACTGCATCATGCGGACGGGGACGCTGTAGTAATCATTGACGCTGACCTGCAGCATCCGTCCGAAGTGATTCTCGAACTGATTGAAGGATACGAAGAAGGCTATGATCAGGTGATTGCAAAACGGAACCGGGAAGGAGATTCCAAGTTCCGTTCCGGTATGGCATCGATGTATTATAAATTTATTAACAGAATGGTGGATGTGAAGCTTGAAGACGGCGTCGGTGATTTCCGCCTCTTAAGCCGGCGGGCGTTGGACGCCCTGCTATCCCTGAGTGAAGCCAACCGTTTTTCGAAGGGGCTTTTTTCATGGATCGGCTTTCCGTCCAAAACGGTTTACTACGAAAATGTCCAGCGCCAGGAGGGCGAAACCAAATGGTCGTTTTCGAGCCTGCTGAATTACGGCGTTGACGGCATGATTTCCTTTAATAACCGTCCGCTGCGTGTCTGTTTGTATACCGGCCTGGTCGTGATGCTGCTTGCGCTGGTTTATATCGGTATTACGTTTGTGCAGATTCTGAGGATGGGAATAGAAGTGCCGGGTTATTTTACGACTATTTCCGCTATACTGTTTTTAGGGGGAGTGCAGCTAATGAGCCTTGGCGTGCTCGGGGAGTATATCGGACGCATTTACTATGAAACGAAAAGGCGCCCGCACTATTTGGTGCAGGAATCTAATACGAAAAGGCGAGATGCATGAAACAGTTGAATAATGAGTTTACCAGATTTGTTTTAGTGGGCGGTATGAATACGTTAAACTACTATGCCGCCTACTTACTGCTTCACGTGGTGCTTTCGGTACCATATATGATCGCCCATATTACCGGGTTTTTTATCAGCTTTGTCATTTCTTTCTTTTTAAATACATACTTTACTTACAAAGTCAGGCCGACATGGAAGAAGTTTTTTCAATTTCCGCTGACCCAGATAGTAAACGTAGGGGCTTCATCCGTTTTTGCATATATATTTGTGGAATGGCTGAGTATTAACAGTACTATCGCCCCGTTGGGAGCGGTGATTTTTACTATACCAATCACTTTCATTGTCACAGGGAAAATACTAAAAAGATAGCGTGGGGAGAGAATGTTGAAGCACAAGCATATATGGGGGGTTATAGCAGCGGTGATTCTGGCAGTCATCGCGGCGCATGCGTTTTTCTTATACCAATGGACCAACGATACGTACATGGCCGGGCCGAATGACGGCCTGAACCAGATGGGCCCGTTTAAGCAGCTGCTGTATGATCATTACACGAGCGGTGAATTTTTTTATTCCTTTCAGCTTGGACTTGGCGGCAGTATGTTTACCCAGCTCGGTTACTATTATTCAACGAACCTGTTCTTTTATTTTCAGATGGCCGTGGTGTATATGCTGGAGCTGGTCGGGCTGATTCGTGAGCCGGACGCCGCTTTTTGGACGGAGGCCGTCATTTTTATCAGCATAGCCCGGATGACACTCGTTTCCTTTTTAGCGTACGCCTGCTTCCGTTATATGAAGCTCGACCGTCTACCTGCCCTGACAGGGGCTCTGTTGTATGCCACGTGTGTAATGTATTTCCGTCACACGGCATTTTGGGAATTTTTTGCGGATGCTTTTATCTGGCTCCCGCTGCTCATATTTGGCGTGGAAAAAATTATTCGGGAGAAAAAACCGCTGCTGTTTATTTTTGCCCTCGCAGCTACCGTCTTTTCGAACTTCTACTTTTCCTATATCGTACTCATTTTTATCGGTATTTATATATTGGCCAGGTGGCTGATCCGCCTTACACCTGGAGAAACAAAAATAGGTAAACAGATACTTTATTTCGGGGGCAGCTCTCTGCTTGGATTCGGCATCGGTCTGACCGGCTTTTTCGCCGGCATTTACGGCTACTTTAACAATTACCGGCCGGACTTTGAACAGGAGATCGTATTGTTTGATAATACAAGCAATATTCTGCTCGACAGTCGTTTTCTCATTGTGCCGACCATCTTTTTAGTGTTTGCAGTCTGGAAACAGCTGTATAAGGATCCGCGGTTTGTGCTGTTTACGGTTCTTTCGCTTGTATTTATCGTATTTCATTACAGTCCGCTGATAGGTAGCGTATTTAACGGTTTTTCCGCGCCGCGGAACCGGTTTGAGTATATCGCTGCGTTTTTACTTGCCGGGGCAGTGGCAGCAGGTATTCAGCATATCCGCAAGCTCGACTGGCGGGAGCTCGTGCCTTCGCTTATTTTTGCGACAGGCATGTACGTGTTGTTTTATTTATTGGATGCCGATTTTTCCATCGATCACTGGAGCGGATGGCTGACGCCTGGTATGATCATCATTTCCCTGGTGGCATTTATCGTAACAACAATTACGGATGTACGCGGCAAAAGAATCATTACTGCCGTTTTTGCCATTATTACGAGCGTGGTGGTCGCGAACCAGTACCAGTACGAAAAACTGTTTGAACGCGGAAGCATGAGCGGCACGACGCAGGAATTTCTCATGAGTGAGGAGTACATGGACGCAGATCAAATCGAACTGCTGGATGAAGCCTCGCAGGAGGACTCGGACGCTCTGTCCCGAACTACATGGATCAAGGACCCACAGCGCACGAATACGCCGCTTTATCTGGATTTTTTCGGGGCGGGGGCATACTCAAGTATTTTAAATGAAGAAATACTCATGTTTTATTACAATGACCTTCAGATCGATCTTGGCCGGGAGAGCATCAGCCGTTATTCGGACTTCGGGCGAAGGGCCAACATTTACAGCCTGCTGCGCGGGGAATACGCGATGTTTGAAAAGGACGGGGACGAAAATGTACCGTACGGGTTTACTCCGTTTGTAGAAAATGATGACTATATTATTTACCAGAATGAAAATGTGCTGCCGTTTGTGCGGACCACGGGACAGGTATACGCCTATGAAGACGCGGAAGAAGCGGCACCGCTTGAAAAAGAGCATGCCATGCTGAACGGCGTGATCCTCGAGGAACCGGACGAAGCGGCCGAATTTCCGAGGGAAGAGTCTGTCATTGCCAGTGAAAATGTTGAAGCTGTAAATGGCACCTACGAGAACGAAATGCTTACGGTTACCGGGGAAGAGGGCGGACTCAATATTACAGTGCCGGAGGATGAAAACGTGGAGGATTACTACGTGGATTTTCTCCTCCGCCAGGAGCCCGGCGTTGGTTTTTTCCGGATGAACGTCAACGAATTTGAAACCTCCCGCAAGGCAAGAGATTCGCTGTACCGCACCGATGAAAATGATTTAACGATTCGCGTGGAAAATCCTGAGGACAACGTCATAGAGATCCGGATGCCTGAAGGAGAATATCATCTTGAAGACCTCGCCGTTTATGGAGAAACGTATGAACAATTAAATGAGGCCAACGCCCAGGCAGAGGAGAACGCCCGGGATGTAGACGTGAACGGTAATGAAGTTGACGCAGTTATTGAAAACGATACAGGAGATGCGTACGCTGTGATGCCAATTCCTTATGAAAAAGGTTGGAGAGCTAAAGTAAACGGAGAAGGCGTGCCAATTGAAAAAGCAAACGGGGCGTTTACTGCTGTTCCGCTTGAAGAAGGGGAAAACAACCTTTCTCTCACGTACTACCCGCCTTATTTCTGGTGGATGACCGCGGTATCGGTGGTCTCGCTTATATTAGCAGCATTATGGGGCATTAAAAAAAGAAGAAAATAATATTTCCCGGGAAATAAAAAAAGGCCGCGCGAACGGCCTTTTTTTATTATGAAAATTCTACTGCCGGCCCCGTTAAAATGCCGCTGAACAGATTAATCAGCAGAAGCACCGTTAAAATAAAAAAGATAAGAAAGCTTATCCGGCTCTGGGCTTTAAAATGAGCCGCCAGGCCAACGCCCCATAGAGCGGTAATAACAAGGCCGGCATAAACGTATAACGAAATACCGCCGCTCACTACGATGGCTGTAACAATCAGAAGAATATCAGTGGTGATAACAAGTAATGCAGAAATGGCTAAAAGCATGCTGCTGAACATTTTCATTCTGGCGTCTTCCATATATAAGCTCCTTTACGAAGAATAAACTTCCTTCAATGTATCATAAACCCTGTTGGAGAGGAAAATAAGAAGCAGGAAAAAAAGTACAGCTGAAGCCACTTATGTTTAAAGCAGCGGCAAACCGTAGTATATTGGGTGGAATAAAACGAAAAGGAAGAGAGAGGGGAAGAGATGAAAGAGCCGCAGCTGATACGGATGAAATGGAGAGACGCCCTGTTTGCACATTGGGAAAAAGACCCCGGTGAAGTGGCCCGCACTCTGCCGGATCGTATGGACGTAGATACGTTTCGGGGGAAGGCGTATGTAGGGGTGGTTTCGTTTTCAATGCACGATATCCGCCCGTTTTTTCTGCCAGGCCGGACTGGCCTGAACTTCCCGGAATTAAACCTGCGTACGTATGTACGTGTAGACGGGGTCCCGGGCATTTACTTTTATAATTTAGATGCTGCCTCTCCGCTCGGTGTTTGGATAGCACGACGGAATTTTGCTATACCGTACTACCAGGCACGCTTTTCGATCCGCCGTCATCAAAGCTGGACGTACTGGAATCACCACCGGAGATCGGGAAACGTCCGCTTTCGTGCCAGGTACCGGGCGACAGGAGAACAGCTGCCGGCTGCAGCTGGCTCGCTCGAAAATTGGCTTGCTGAGAGGTACCGTTTTTACACGGCCAAAAACAGACAGGTATGGTACGGGGACGTCGTGCACGAGCCGTGGGAGCTGTATCGCGGGGAGTATATGGAAGAAGAAAACGGACTGCTTATAGCCGGTGGGTTCGGGAAGTCAGACGGCCGTCCTGCTCATGTGATGGTCAGCCCCGGCGTGAGCGTGGGAGCCGCAAGACTGCGAAAAAAATAAGCCTCTGCTTCCGAATACGGAGCAGAGGCTTAAATACGTTCATGATTTTACGGCTGATCGACCGGGCGAACGACAATTTCATTGACGTCCACGTGAGCCGGCTGGGTAAGTGCATAGTATACTGCTTCTGCAATATCTTCTGAATTCAGCTGCTGCACGTTCAGTACTGAATCGAACTGTTCCATTACTTCTTTATCCGTAATAGTTTCAGTCAGCTCTGTATTAACCACGCCTGGAGAGATGGCAGTCGTACGAATGTTAGTTTGGGCTACTTCCTGTTCTAAGCCCATCATGATAGCCTTCACGGCAAACTTCGTACCACTGTAGACGGAGCTGCCAGGGAAGATTTGGTGGGCAGCTACAGAGGATGTGGAAATAATGTGGCCGTCATTATTTTCAATCATGTGTGGAAGGATAGCATTGATGCCGTAAAGGACACCTTTAATGTTTACATCCACCATCTGGTCCCACTCATCCACTTTTTGGTTTTTCAATAAAGAAAGCGGCATTAGGCCGGCGTTGTTAAAGAGGCCGTATACTTTGCCAAAGTGATTTACTGCTTCACGTCCGAGCTCTTCCATCTGTTCACGGGAAGTAACATCAGTCTCTTTGACGATGATTTCGCCAGGCTGATCGGAAAGCTCTTCTTTAATTTCGTTTAAGCGTTCGAGACGGCGGGCGGCAAGTGCTACGTTAGCGCCGTTTTCGACGAGCTTTTTAGCAGTTGCTCTGCCGATGCCGCTGCTTGCTCCTGTAATAATAAACGTTTTACCTTGAAGTTCTGTCATGACGTGTATCGCTCCTTTTTTCTATAAGCTGTTTCTGCCATAACGTTAGTTACTTTAAAATGATAAGTGGCATCGGAATATATGATACCCGTTGTGTGTGGATTCAATCATCCAATTTTTTCTAAGAAGGCAAAAATATATTGTGAGACGTTCATGACAGGGAAATCCCGGGGGCTCTTCCGGACAATTTTTTGGTTCTCTGTTCGAGCATTAAAAAACTCCCGGCTATCTGCCGGAAGCTTACGACTTCACATGTGGGGGTCTTTTCTTCGGAGTGAAAATAATCTGTACCAAAAGACAGAGGGAAGCGGCCATGATGACTCCAATTTCTATGTAATACCAGAACAGTTCACCGCTATTCAGCTGGAACATAGTGACTACACCGATCATCAGCAGGCCAATGCCGATACGGTTCATCCACCTCCAGCGCACAGCAAAAGCAGCGAACCATTGAATGAATGGAAGATTAAATACAAGCCACAGGACAATCGATGCCCCGATGCCGATCAGCCAGTACCCCTGCCCGATAAATAACTCAGCAGAAAAACGGGCAATGCTGATAATAGGTATATTCATGGCGGCACCTAAAATAATTCCGAGCAAAAATGTTAGAAAACGCCGCACGTCAATTCACCTCGAATGAGTTTCCCGGCCGAAAATGTACCAGGATATTACAAATAATATAACCGCTTATGATACGATGATACATAATCAAAGTAAAGAAAGGAAGGGTATTTCGATGGCTTCTATTGAAAATTTTCACGACCTGGATATCAGAGTAGGAAAGATTGTACAGATAAAAGAATTTCCAGAGGCGAAAAAGCCGGCGTATAAGGCATGGGTGGACTTTGGAGAAGAAGTGGGAGTGAAGCAGTCCAGTGCTCAAATTACAGATTTATATGAAATAAATGACCTGGAAGGGAAAAAAGTGATTGGTATTGTGAATCTTCCTCCAATGAAAATTGCTTCATTCACTTCAGAATGCTTAATTTTGGGCGTTTATACGGACGAAGGGGTGACTCTTCTGCAAACAGATCACGAAACGAAGACCGGAGAAAAAATCGGCTGAGAGGGTGAAGGTATGAAATACGTTATTACGGGAGCCACGGGACACCTCGGGGAAAAAGTAACGGAAGAACTGCTTGAACTTGTCCCAAAGGAACAGGTGACTCTGGGAGTGCGGAGTCCCGAAAAAGCAGGGGTGTTCAGAGAGCAGAATATTAACATAGAAAAAATGGATTACTATTCGTTTGACGAACAGGCGGCGGCTTTTCACAATGCGGATGTTGTGCTTTATATCCCGAGCATTACGCACCCATCCGAACAGCGGATCAAAGAATTTCAGACTTCTGTTGAAGCGGCGGAACAGGCTGGAGTAAAGCAGTTTGTGTTTATCGGATTCACGGCAGACCATTGGAACAACCCCTTCCATATGAGCCCATTTTTCGGCTATGCTGTGCGGCGTATTGCGATGAGCCGAATGGCCGGAACGATTATTCGCAATGGAGTGTATGCCGACCCGCTGATTTCTTACACGGAGGAACTGGTTCGGACCAAAAGGCTGCCTTATCCTGCAGGAAGAGGAGCTATTTCCTTTATTTCGAGAAGGGATCTGGCTAAGGCTATAGCTGCTGCAGCTGCAGCACCTGAAAGACACGAAGGTGTTTATACGCTGACCGGGATACAGGCGTATACGATGGAGGAGTTGTGTGAGCTGCTTTCTAACATTACAGGAGAACGCATTCGTTATGAACCAATGGAGGTTCAGGAATTTGCCCGGACATACGATGACGGCTCCGGCTTTGGAAGTGTGAACGCTTCTCTGTATGAAGCGGCTTCGATGGGATTAATGGGAGAGGTTACTTCGGATGTGGAGAGACTCACCGGAAAGCCTCCGGAAATGCTGCGGTCATACCTCGAGCGTCACTTATTATAGAAAAAGGACACGCTGCCTGCGTGTCCTTTGATCGTTGTACTACTCTTTGAGAAAACGGAGCAGCTCCTGGTTGAACTTTTCTTTTTCATCTACGAAAAGGCCATGGCCGCTGTTTTCGAAAGGAACGACCTTCAGGTCTTTGATTCCTTTCTGAAGCTCGCTGGAAAATTCATACGGGCAGATCTGGTCGTTTTTTCCGTGAAAGCTTTCGGCAGGGATCGTGATGGAAGAAAGATCCTCAAAGGAATCTTCATCCCGCAGGGCTTCTGCTGAATGGATCGTCGAATAACTGCCGGCTTCCATCCCCAGGCCGTGGAACCAGGTTTTAAATACATCAGAAACATCGTCACTGCCAAAGAACATACCTCCGAAATCCTCGAGCATTTTCGGCCGGTCGGTGTTCAGGTTATCAATAATGCCATCCACGTCTTTTTTCTCCATGCCGTACGGAAAGTTTTCCCGCTGCGTGAAGCTTGGAGCCGCCGGCGCAAGCAGAAGCAGCTTAGAAACTCCCTGCTGCTGATGCCGGGCCATGTAGCGAAGGGCTATCGGGCCTCCCATGGAAAAACCGGCCAGGACAAAGCTATCGAGCCCCATGGCGTCAATGACTCCCTTAACATCATCAGCCATCTGATTGTAATCATACCCGTTCCACGGCTTGTCGGACTGGCCGTATCCCCGGAGGTCGATGCCGATAAACCGGTATCCGTGCTTCGGCAGCTCATTGATCTGGTATTCGTACATTTTGTGATTGACCGGCCAGCCGTGTATAAAAACAACCGGCGTTCCTTCACCGATATCCTCCACATAGATATGCACATCTTCTTCTACAGCTACATAATGTCCCATTCTAAGCAAATCCTCCTTCACTGGCTAAATATACAAGATAAAATAAAATACCCTTTTTGCCTGCGTGGTAAACTCTGTGCGCTTTATTTGACAATGATAATCTTTTTCAATTAACCTATTGCTAATGAGATAAAAGACACCGGTAAAAAAGAAGTAATTGGAAAAATGCAGCAGAAAGGGGGCAGGTCATGAGAGGAACAATCACTCACCATCAGATTATGGACCGCGATGTATATGTATACCTGCCTCCGGATTACCACCGGAACAAACAGAAGCGTTATCCTGTTATTTATGTTCAGGACGGGGCATATTTATTCCGGGAGTCGGGCAGTGTGTGGGAAGCTCTGATGGAAGCGGGATATATGCAGCCGGTAGTAATGGTCGGTGTGGAACCGAAAAGCCGTATTCATGAATACACACCGTGGCCTTCAAAGGCCCTCTCTCTGCACCATCCGGATTTTAAGGGTCTCGGTACAGAATACGCATACATACTGACTAATGGCATCCGTCCGTATATTAACGAAAAATACCGGGTGAGAACAGAGGCTTCACATACCGGGTTGATTGGAGCTTCACTTGGAGGGCTTGTGTCAATTTATATTGCCGATCTGTATCCCCACGTGTTCCAAAAGGTTGGCCTGATTTCTGCTTCGCTCTGGTATGAAGGGATGGGGTCTTTTATTAAAGATAGACTCTCTCTTACCCTGCGCCATTACGTATATCTGTATGTGGGAGAGTGGGAAGGAAGCGGGCAGCCGCTTATTGAACCCTACATGGTGCCGAGAACGCAGATGATGTATGAACTTCTCCGAAAGCAGCTTGAAAATCAGGTGGCGCTCCATATAAAACCGAAGGCTATGCATG
The DNA here is from genome assembly GCF_056034365.1 of Marinococcus sp. LNHM5E3-2.1. Lineage (NCBI taxonomy): Bacteria > Bacillati > Bacillota > Bacilli > Caryophanales > Bacillaceae > Marinococcus > Marinococcus sp. LNHM5E3-2.1. Next base: position 36,230 of record NZ_JBQLIB010000003.1, on the reverse strand, counting down.
ACAGAAAGTATTTCATTTCCCAGTTTCCTGCAGCCTGTACATGGTTGTTTCCGCCCCTGTATTAGCAGTATAGTAAGAGAAAAGGCACACATGGAGGAACTGGGAATGGAAGCAGAGTTTTTCTTTCGGTCCATACTAATGCCAGCGGTTGTTATTTTCTGTCTGATCTTTTATCTGACGCTTTTCTGGGTGCATCGACGAGGAAGGTTCAGCAGAAGTGAAAATAAAAATGCACGCCAGGCAAAAATTATTCGTAACGGATTTATACTGACAGGTTTTCTTGCTTTTATATGGTTTTTCTCGCTCTATATTTAATCACCTGCGCTGTGGCGGGTGATTTTTATGTTATGGAGGCGGGAGGGAGGGAATCAGAAGGAGTAAAAAAGGAGTGAAAAACGTTGGGAAAAAATATTGATCTTGTATTTGGCGGCTATGAGCTGCGTGTGACGAAAGTATATCAGCTGATTTATCATATCAATGACCTGCTGCTTGCCCTCGTTTTTTTAGTCGGCAGCTTTTTATTTTTCTCAGAGACGACCACATTTTACGGTACCTGGCTGTTTGTGATCGGGAGCCTTCAGATGTTTATTCGTCCGGTCATAGCTCTAGCTCACCAGGTTCATGTAACCAGAGTGAGAAAACAGAGAAAAGAGTATGCCGGAAAGCAGGGTGCACGGGCTGTCCGTGTTCGGAAAGGGAGTCGTTCCTATAAGCTGTAGCCGAACCCGGCGCCTGAAACTGACTTATGTTAAAATATGGCTGTAGAAACGGAGAACGGAGGGGAAAGATGAAAAAGACGGCTGCAGCAGCGGGCGCTATAGTCCTCCTTGGAGGGCTCAGTGCCTGCAATAACCGCGAGAGTGCGGAGGACAAAATGCAGGAATTTACAGACGCATGGAACAACCAAAATTTCGAAGAAATGTACGGGTATTTAAGCTCAGAGGCTCGCGAGCAGATTGACGAGGAAACGTTTATTAACCGGCACGAAACAATTTACGAGGATACAAATGCTGAAGAACTGAATATTCAGAACGGCGAGGCCGGTGAAGACGCTGAGGGGGAAGAAGAAACAACGCTCCCTTTCTCCGTAAGCATGACGACGAGTGCAGGCGATGTTGCCTTTGAAAAGGAAGCTTCCTGGGTGCTTGAAGAGACAGAGGACGACGGAGAGGAATGGCAGCTGGACTGGTCTCCTTCGTACATATTTGAAGAACTGGGATGGGAAGAAACGGTAAATGTAGAACGGACGGAGCCGGAACGCGGAGAAATTCTGGCGGAAGGCGGTGATCCGCTTGCAACGAATGTGGAAACGACCAGAGTAAGTCTGGTGCCTGGCAGTATGGGAGAAGAGCAGGATGATACCATTTCCACTATTGCAGAAGAACTGGATATGCCGGAAGAGGATATTACCGGGGCGCTCGAGCAGGACTGGGTTTCAGACGAGAGCTCGGTGCCGGTAAAGACCCTCTCTCCTGATGATGAAGAAGCAGCGTCAGCAGTGGAGGATCTTCCAGGGGTCCAGCTTTCTGAAGTCGGAAACCAGCGGTATTATCCGGAACAGGAGGCCGCTGCTCATTTAACAGGCTATACTGGAAATATCTCAGGAGAAGAGCTTGAAGAACGGGGCGGCACGTATACACAGTCGTCCGAAATTGGCAAGGCCGGGCTTGAATATGTGTATGAAGACCGGCTGCGCGGTGAGCCGGGCATGCTGATCTCTACTTCGGAGGACGACGTGATTGCAGAGGAAGAAGCGGTCGCCGGGGAAGATGTGGAGACGACCATCGATACGTCGCTGCAGGAGCGTGCCTACGAGCAGATAGAGGAGGATGTGGGAGCTACGGCAGCACTAAATCCGCAGAACGGCGATACGCTGGCACTGGTCAGCGCCCCTTCCTACAACCCAAACAATTACATTTACGGCTGGCCGGAAGATGAGCTGAATGATTTCAATGACAGCGAGAACCGTCCGCGTGCTGCTAAATTCAACAGCACGTACGCTCCTGGTTCAACGGTGAAGCCTATTACCGCTTCGGTTGGTCTGAGTAATGAAGCTATTACCCCGGATGAAGAAATGACAATCGAAGGCCTTGAATGGCAGCCTGACAGCTCCTGGGGCGGCTATTCAGTGACCCGGGTGGACGATGCATTGAGTGAGGTGAACCTGCGCGAGGCGTTAATTACGTCGGATAATATTTATTTTGCGCGCACAGCGTTGAATACTGGAGCAGAAGATTTCACCACTGGTTTGGAAGGGTTCGGTTTTAATCAGGAGATTCCATATGATTTTCCAATAGGGGAGTCGACGATTGCTTCGGACGGTCTCGATTCTGAAGTGCTGCTTGCTGACACCGGCTACGGCCAGGGGCAGATGCAGATGTCTCCGGTTCATCTGGCTTCGGCATTTACAGCCTTTACGAACGAGGGAGACATGCTTGCCCCGCAGCTGCTCGCTTCTTCTGAGCGGGAAGTCTGGGAGGAAAACGTTGTACCTGAAAGCGGCATTTCAACGATTCAGGAAGGGCTTGAAGGCGTCGTGGAGGATGATCGTGGCTCTGCGTATGAGCCTGTGAATGAAAATATTTCGATTTCAGGCAAAACCGGCACGGCGGAGCTGAAGCAGGCCGGTGAAGAGGAAGGAACGGAAAACGGCTGGTTTGTGGCGTACGATAATGAAGAGGAGGACTTATTAATTACTTCGATGATTCAAAACGTTGAGGCCCGTGGCGGCAGTGAATATGTGGTAGAGCAGACCAAGCCGCTGTTTGAAGAATAATCGGTTCACCGAATTGTCATGGATATGCAAAGAAAAAATTTAGTTGTTTTCTCATATATCAGACGAATTACGGGTATTGGATAAAAAGGATTTCTTTGTACGTCAGACGAGGGGAGTGAAAGAATGACAGGACTGTTTATTGATCCGTTTTTATGGATCACCATTGGTTTGATTTTGATTGTAATAACATTTTTGTTTTTCTGGTTCCGGCGCAGCCATGACCCGATAGGAAGAAAAATTCTGGCTGCGGTATTTATGATCTACCTGGCAACGATTGTTCGTTTTACATTGATTCCGGCACCTTATGAAGGAACGCTCGGCCCCGGCCTTCAGCTGGGGGAATATTATCAGTTTCTACCATTCTATACGATTGTAGAGTCGTTTCAGGAAGGCACATGGTTAGGGGTAATAGGAGGGCAGATTTTGCTGTACCTGCTGCTGCCAATCTTTTTTGGCATACTGATCAGTGATGACATTCACTTTATCTGGGCTTTTGCCATTGGTACGCTTTTATCCTTTTCCATACAGCTGATGGAGTTTGGCATTAACTTAATTATCGGTTACCCGACGAGAGTGGCTGATATTGATTCGATCATCTTGAATACGATCGGTGCGATGATAGGCTACGCCATATTTAAGTATTACCGGCGTATGCGAAGAAAGCAGAACAAACCGATACTCCCACCTGCCATTGCTCCGAGGGACCGCTCGGCGACGGCTAAAAAACTGTAAACGAAAAGCCGCCGTTCTTCTTTTGGGAGACGGTGGCTTCTTCTTTATATCAGCGTTCATTTCTGCTGCATGCAAGTGCCCATTGAACCAACGGCAGCTGCAAAGGAAGACGCAGCCAGTATAAAAGCGGATAGGCTCTGCCGTTTGGACGCAGAGGAATCTTGTTGACAGCCATATACACATTAGCCGGAAAAATAAGTATAAAAAAGATGGCTGCTGGTCTGCCGGCGTATTTACTCCATTTCCGCACTGTAAAAGCTGTGCCTAAAACTAGTTCTGCTGCTCCGGATCCATATACTACGGCCCTTCTCCAGGGGGCTTTTGGCGGCAGAATACGTTCGAATTTTTCCGGTGAGGTAAAATGCAGAATGCCGGCAGGAAGAAGAATTGCTGCAAGAAGCCATCGTTTCATGATAAGTATCCTTTCTGTATTAAAATAAAATGAGATAGATGCACCCTGCACAAAGAAGAGCGAGGACGAGAAAAACGAGACGGCGGACAATGTTCTGCCAGAGAGGGGATAGGGAGTTTGTCCATTCGTATACCCTTTTTTCGAATGCATGGAAGACGAACATGATGCCGGAGGTGTCTTCTTCTACCTGCTGCCTGGTAAAGGTTAAGGTACGGATGTCTTCTTTCAAACCGATCATCAGAGCAACGAACAGCAGCAGCAGAAAAGGAAAAACTAAAATAAACTGAAAAACAATAAACATAGCGACCACGCCCCCTGATTTTTGTTTTCCCTGTTCATAAAAATATCAATCCTGAGTGTAAGATTATGGTATACTGGTGCAGAAATGATGGCGATGGAGTTCGCCGAAACCGCTCTGAAAAGGGCTGATGACTCCTGTCTGTCCACGGGATACGTGCGCAGACAGGATTTTTTGCGTTAATAAGGGGGAAAAGAGATGAGACTGTACGTATGGATGGCCGTTGGCGGGGCTGTTGGCAGCCTGCTGCGTTACCTTGTAGACCGGTTGTTTGCAGCGGCTCCCGGTGTATTTCCGTGGGGAACAATGGCTGCAAACATTACCGGCTGCTTTTTACTTGGATGGTTTACCTCAAGAATTATACAGCAGAAAGCATGGCCGTCTATGTGGGAGGCTGTAGTAGGTACGGGGGTTATTGGTGCTTTTACCACCTTTTCGACGTTCAGTGTGGAAACCATTCAGTTAATCGAAAACGATGCGTTGCTTGCAGCAGGAATTTACGTTTTGGTCAGTGCCGCAGGCGGACTTGTAACTGCAGGTATTGGTTACCGCGCAGGAAGGAGGAAAAGCTGATGACATGGCTGCTTGTCGCTCTTGGAGGAGCTTTTGGAGCGGCTGCCCGCGCCGCTCTAGTTTCATGGTCCAAAGAAAACGGGTGGCACCGGGTAGTCCCATTTGGCACGATGTTTGTGAACGTATCGGGGTCGTTTGTTCTCGGCCTGATCGTTGCCCGTGAAGCCGGGATTACAGAAACAGCGGGCATTGGCATCGGTTTTTTAGGCGCCTTTACGACGTTTTCCACCTTTAATATGGAAATCATTCAAAAAATAGAAGCGGGCGAAGGAAGAAATGCTTTATTGTACGGAGTTGGAAGCTATGCGCTGGGGATTTTGGCGGCGGTGGCCGGGTATTTCTTAGGGTGAAAAAAACCGTTTCCCGGGCAGGAAACGGCTTTTTATTCATTCCGGGGAACCTTCCCCGTCTGTCTGAACATGAAAACGGATCAATCGGGTAATGAAAAGCCCAGCGAGTGCAAGCAGTGCCCCGAAATAAAAAACACTCGAAAGGGAGAGCTGTTCGGCGACAGAGCCTGCGACAACCGGACCGAGCAGAATTCCGGCAGCGTAAAACGACTGGTAGAATCCCATCGCGCTCGCTTTCAGCGGACCGGGGCTCACCTGGACAACCATTCCCAAAAGCAGGGGAAGCACAATTCCAAGGGCGAGTCCAAGCACTGCCTGGTTCATGCTAAGCTCCCATAAAGACGCGGTCGACGGCATCCACACAAGCGCTGCTGCCCCTGTGAGAAAGGAGCCGTAAAGGAGCGGCTTGTGCATACGGACCGACACGGTGTAAAAAGATAAAAACAGAGAAGCTAAAAGGTGTGGAACAAAAAAGGCGATAAAAATAATAACCAGCGTCCGCTCGGTAGCGCCTATCGAAGAAGCATACAGCGGGGTGAAGCCGAAAATGGTCATGAAAATAATAGAATGACCGATAAAGCTCGCGCACGTAATCCAGCGCAGGTCATGCAGACGAAGAGTACGGCTGATTAAAGAACGAATTTTCAACGGCCCGGTTTTGCTTTGTACCGGAATTTCTTTTGTGAACAGCGTAAATCCAATGCCGATAAGAGAAAAAACTGCAGCAATCCAGAACAGCGCTGTAAACCCGAATAAATCAGCCAGGTACCCGCTGAACATCATGCTGATAAACTGGGTGAAAACCGTTAAAAGCTGCAGGATGCCCATCGCTCTCGAAGACTGGTCAGGAGAAAAGTAACGGGAATACATAATTGTCGCCATTACCCACATCGAGGCGGTCACCCCGGCAAGCAGCCGGGCGGTAAAAACTGCTGCAAAAGAATCAGATAAGACGAGTAGCACGCCGCTGACGAATCCGCTGACAAATCCAACAATCAGCAGTTTTTTCAACAGCCCCTTTAGAGCATCAGAAAGAATGCCGAGTGGATAGCGTAACAGCACCTGCGTTGCCCCGTAGGCACCGAGAATAATACCGATAGCCGTGTAGGTGAAATTGCTGTTTTCCAAATACAGGCTAAATACCGGTACGTATACATAGGTCGCGAACCAGAAACAAAAAACCGCAGTTAAAAACAGCGCGTGATCGCGCTTTGTAATGGTCATAGGTATCATCCTTATGTAAAAAATCAATCATTTGCGTAAAAAACAGCTGCTTCCATCATAAACCAATTCCATCTGAAAGATAAGCGCTTACCTTTAATTTCAATAAACAGGGACAAGGGAACAGGCTTTTTTTGTCGAACCTTTTAATGCGAGGGTCTGTCTTCGAAAAAGATTATTTGGGAATTTGTGGTATAAAATGGATGTTATATTGTTTATCATGGAAGAGAAGTTTTCATACCCCGGAGGAGGTCGTATATGCTTGAAGTAAATCATTTATCGAAGCGGTTTTTAGAAAAGCAGGCTGTTGATGAGCTTTCTTTTTCCATTCAGCCCGGAGAAAGTCTCGGTTTGATTGGTCAGAACGGAGCTGGAAAAACGACTACGTTCCGTATGCTGCTCGGTCTGATGGAGCGTACAGACGGAACAATGGAATGGAATGGCAAAAAAGTCCATCATCTGCCGCTTGAGCAGGTCGGCTACCTGCCGGAAGAGCGGGGGTTGTTTGCGGAAGAACAGGTGGAGCAGCAGCTGCAGTTTCTGGCTGGCCTGAAAAACATGAATAAGAAGGAAGCAAAGACTTCGATGGCATACTGGCTCGAAGTGTTTGAGCTTGAAAAGGAAAAGAAACAGAAATTAAACACGCTCTCGAAGGGCAATCAGCAAAAAATTCAACTGATCGCTGCACTCGTCCACCGCCCAGATTTTCTTATCCTTGATGAACCGTTCAGCGGGCTCGATCCGGTGAATACAGATATCTTAAAGGAAGCCATTCAGAACCTGCGCCGGGACGGAGTAACTATCATTTTTTCGAGTCATCGCATGGAGCACGTGGAAGAGATCTGCGACAAGCTCGTTATGCTTAAAAAAGGCAGAGATGTTTTGAGCGGACACCTCGGGGAAATCAAGGAACGCATGGATCATAACCGGATTGTCGCTGAAGCTTCCTGCCCGCTGGAAGAGGTCAGGATGTGGGAAGGGGTCCGGGAGGTGCGTGCCGCCGGGGAAAAAATGCACATTTATACGGACTCAAAAGCAAGATCCCAGGATATTCTACAGCAGCTTTTTACATATGGAGACGTACGCATCTTCCGGATGGAGCCCCCGTCGCTCGAAGAGATTTTCAAAGAGAAAATAGGTGAAAGCGATGCGTAATACGTGGAGAATCTTTGCTCATACATTCCGGGTACGGGCAGGCGCCAAATCATTTATTGTATCAACGGCGGTTATGCTCTTTGTTGTGCTTATTGCCCTGAGTCTGCCCAGAATTATCGACTTTTTTGGAGACGGGGAAGCTGATATCAGCAGCCTGGCTGTCGTCAATGACAGTGACTCTCTTCAGGTTCCGGGGGAAGCGGCTGGTATAGAGCTTCTGCCTTATGAACAGGAAGCGCAGGCAGAAAATGCATGGGAAAACGGGGAAACAGATGGCTACCTGATCTTTGAAAACAGCGGAAACGGATATAATGGAAATTTGTATACCGATGAAGAGACGGGGGACACTGCTCGCGCCCTTTCCGCCGGAATTCAGCAGGCGCATGTCTCTCAATACGCAGAAGAACTCGGTATCACAGGGGAAGAGGTCCAAAATATTACCGCACCTGTGCAGATTGCAGAAAGCACAGAGGGGAGCGGGGGGTCTTCCTCCGGAGAAGGGTTTAATCTTCTGTCCTACGCGGTTGTTTTTATCATTTATATTTATTCGCTGATGTGCGGAATTATGATCGCTATGCAGATTGCCAAGGATAAAGAGCAGCGCGTGATGGAAATTCTTATTTCGAGTGCGTCGCCGGTTCAGCATTTGTTCGGCCGGGCATTCGGAGTATCAGCCATCTGGCTTTTCCAAATGGCTCTCGTGGCGGTAACAGCCGTGATTTATGTGAACGCGGCCGGGCTCGATGATATCACTTCGCTTATCAGCTCGGCTGGCGGAGCCGCTGTTTCCACATGGATATATGCCGTCGTGTTCCTGCTTCTTGGCATCGTCCTTTACGGAACGCTGTACGCAATGGTCGGGTCGATGGCAGCCAAAACGGAAGAAGTCCAGAACTTCAGTCAGCCGCTGACATTCCTGCTCGTAGGGGCATTTGTTCTGTCAAACTTCGGACTCGCTGCTCCGGGGAATATTTTCGTGACTGCGAGTTCCTTCATTCCTTTTTTCACTCCGTTTACAATGTTTGTGAGAACGAATGCGTTAGACGTTCCGTGGTGGCAGATGGGCCTGAGCATCGGCCTCACTCTTGCTCTGGTGGCAGCGGCGGCCTGGTTCAGCGTTCGTCTTTACCGTGGAAGTGTCCTCGTTTACAGCGGCGATTCATTTAGCAGAAGGGTCAGGCAGGCACGGGAACTTGCCCGCAGAAAGTGATACACTAAAGGTGCAGCATCTATTCATCTTATGCATACTGGAAAAGGAGACGATCGTACTATGGGATTGTTTGATGCACTGATGGGAAACGCCTCTGAAGCGGATTCAAAAAAGGTAGAGGAAGAACTTCGGGAATGGTTAACGGCAGGCGAACAGGTAGAAAGTGCTTTTAAACTGTATCGGGATTTAATGGTATTTACAAACAAACGTCTGATTATGATCGACAAGCAGGGAGTCACCGGGAAAAAGGTGGAATACCACACGGTTCCTTACCGGAGCATCACCCACTACAGCGTAGAAACTGCCGGCACGTTTGATTTGGACAGTGAATTAAAAATATGGGTGGGCAGCACTGCAGAGCCCGTAGCCAAGACCTTTCGAAACGATGATAATATTTTCGATGTCCAGCGTGCACTGAGTAAGTACGTGCTGTAGAAAAGTTCCAGGGAGTGGATAAAGCTCTCTGGAACTTTTATTTTAAATATAATTGTGAAGAGTTATTCTAATCTTTCTTATTCTGAAAATGAGAATAAAAAACTTGAATTGAGAAGAAAAATGTAAGCGCTTCGATTATGGTGAATACAAGAAATAAAGTTTAAATTGAATCGGGATATAAATAGGGGGGGGCAAAAAAATGAAAAAGTGGTGGATGAGTTCAATTGTGTTAAGTACAGTGCTGGTGGCAGGAGGTTGTGGCTTAAGCAGTGAAGAAAGCAGTGGTGACAACGGTAATAGTGGAAGTGAGGGAAATGAAAATGAGAATTCTTCCAGTGAAGATGCAGAATATGTAATTGAATTTGCACACGTGGTTAGTCCATCTACGGCGAAGGGCGAGGCTGCTGAGCATTTCGGCGAATTGCTTGAAGAAGAAACTGATGGACGGATGGCAGTAGAAATTCATCCAGATTCCCAGCTCGGAAGCGACCGGGAAATAATTGAGCAGATGCAATCAGGTACTTTACAGATGAACGCACCATTCACAGGAGTTTTGCCTTCCTTTGCTCCAGAATTTCAAGTATTTGATTTACCGTACTTATTTTCAGATAGGGATGATGCGAAAGCTCAAGTGAACGGAGAGTTAGCAGATAAACTAAACGAATCTCTGAAGGAAGCAGATTTAAGGGCTCTTGGATACTGGGATGGTGGATTCAAACACTTCACGAATTCAAGGCGTCCAATTGAAAGTTTGGATGATATGGACGGGCTGTCTATGAGGGTTTCTCAGAGTCCCCTCTTAGAATCGCAGTTTGAAGCCTGGGGAGCCGGTGGTACTTCGGTAGACTTTTCTGAATTATACCCAGCTTTACAGCAGGGCACAGTGGATGGACAGGAAAATCCGTTATCAAATATCGTTTCGCAAAAATTTTATGAAGTGCAGGATTACATGACTTATAGTTCGCATGGTTACATGAGTTATCCACTTGTAATCAGCGAGCAATATTTTCAGGAGTTACCTGAAGATTTACAGAAGACAGTAGAAGAAGTAGCTCAAGAAACTACCGAATGGCAGTGGGAACAGTCAGAAAAGCTGGAGGAAGAATATAGCCAAACGCTGGAAGAAGCGGACATTGAAATTTCAGAATTAACAGAATCAGAAAAAGAAGAATTCATTGAAGCCAGCGAAGGCGTTTATGATGAATACGTAGAAACCGTAGAAGGCGGCGAAGAAATATTGGATGCTGTCGAAGAATAATAAAAAGTGAAGGAGAGATCTGTCTCTCCTTCATAATCGTATTGAAGTCATGTGTGAGGGTGGGCGATTCATGAATAAAATTAACAAGGCTCTTAACCATTTAGAAGAATATTTTGGTTTCTTCTCACTTTTAATAGCAACTGCTCTTATTTTTATTCAAGTAGTAATGCGTTATGTGTTTAATTATTCAATTATGTGGTCGGAGGAAATGGCCAGGTATTTAATCATTTGGTTTATTTTTGTGGGAAGCAGCATGGCTGTTCGTGAAAGAGCGCATGCTAAAGTAGATGTATTGACTTCTTATGTCCCTTTCCGTGCTAAAAAAATTTTAGAAATCGCAGCTTCACTAATGGCTATAGTTTTTTGTGTATTAATTTTAATTTCAGGTGTGCAAACAATACAAAATGTAATACAATTTTCGAATTACACTCCGGCACTGCAGATTCCCATGTACATTCCTTACTTAGCAATCCCGGTCGGAGCTTCTTTGATGATTATTAGATTCTCTCAAAACATATGGTGGGATGGCAAGCGCTTGCATAAGGGATGGACAAATGTCGAACAGAGGCAGGAGGACGCGAAATGATCGGGATTATTCTCTTTGTAGTTCTTCTGCTTCTCAGCACGCCGATTGCAGCTGCGCTGGGTTTAACAAGCATTTATGCCATTATTGATTCTGGGGGATCCCTTGATAATGTGGCCCGTAATATGTTTGCTGGTCTAGATTCATTTACTCTAATGGCGATTCCTTTCTTTATCTTTGCCGGCGATTTAATGCTCTCTGGAGGAACCTCGAAACGGCTCATCAATATGGCCAGAAAGATTGTAGGTTGGACCACTGGGGGACTGCCTATTGCGGGCGTGATTTCTTCGATGTTTTTTGCTGCTCTTTCCGGCTCCAGTCCAGCTACGGTGGCTGCGGTAGGCGGGATTATGATTCCTTCTCTAAAAGAAGCAAATTATTCTACTAAATTTGCAGTTGGATTGATTTGTGCAGCAGGCTCACTTGGTATTATCATACCTCCAAGTATTACGCTTCTTGTATATGGAGTGATAGCAGAAGTATCGATTAGTGAATTATTTATTGCTGGGGTTATACCCGGGATATTCATTGGATTTGTGTTAATTATTGTAAGCTTTATCATAGCTAAATATCAAGGTCATGTGCCAGATGCTCGTGCTCCATTTAAAGAAGTGGCAAAAGCTTCGATAGATGCTTTCTGGGGACTAATCATGCCTATCATTGTACTCGGGGGCATATACTTTGGAGTTTTCACCCCCACCGAAGCAGCTGCAGTGGCAATTGTATACAGTATGGCTATAGGATTTTTTGTATACAGAGAACTTAATATCCGCGTTTTGTTTCAGGTTACAAGACGTTCGGTTATTACTGCTTCAATGGTAATGCTGGTAATAGCAAGCGCCCAAGTTTTCAGCTGGTATCTGACAATAGAACAAATTCCTAACCAAATTGCAAGCCAAGCACTTAATTTTGCTTCAAATCCTATCATGCTTATGTTAATTATTATTGCTGTGTTGTTAATTGTAGGTATGTTTATGGACCCAAGTGCAGCTGTGCTTATAATGGCTCCACTTTTCCTTCCGATAGTAATGGAATTGGGAGTAGACCCCGTTCACTTTGGTATCATAATGATCGTTAATTTGGCGATCGGCATGCTTACGCCACCTTTTGGGTTAAATTTATTCGTGGCAGCTGGAGTAGGAAAAACGCCGCTTACTACTGTTATAAATGGAACTTTTCCTTTTATTATAGTAATGATAATAGCGTTGCTTGTAATTACCTTCACGCCAGGAATGTCGACATATTTACCTTCACTTATATACGATTGAGTATAAAGTCAAAAATAAAAGTAATCTTTACACCCTGGCTGCTAGATTGACTATAGCAGTGAGGGTGTATTTTTATGCTTAAAATTGAGCGCTATTTAAACGATAAAACTTTGTGAATTCTTTCTAAAATAATTAAAATCGGATTTTATAAAATTTTAATACAAGTAAGTTTTTTGTTTTGAAAATGCATAATTCAATTATTAGTGTAAAATAAGTAAATTAAATAGTTAAAGCTTAAACTGTGAAAGAATGAAAGGGTCAAGCTTGGAATCGTTGTGATATGATAAAAAGTATATAGGTAAAATGTTATTCCTTAATTAATTTATAGGATGGGGATAAGTGTGCAAAATGGAAACAAAGACGCAGTAATTTCATTATATGAAAGTAAGCACAAAGAAAAAGACACGGTCGCTACTCATGCTCATGAAACATATCAACTTTTATACGTACTCGATGGTGATGGCGCTTGTGAACTGGATGGAGAGGTATATGATATTACAGCAGATTCCTTTCTTATTATTCCTCCGCGTATAAAACATTCTATCCGGGCGGATTCACATATGACAGTGCTAGTGCTCGAATTCGATGCCGGGGGACTCAGCCAGGACGTGCGTATGCAGCTGATTCCAAGCGTTTTTGGGAAGGCCCGCGTGCAGTCCTTCAGCGCTATTGACAGCAGTGAGCTCCGGCAGATTATGCGAAAAATGCTTTACGAGCAGTCGCACGGCGATCAGCTATGGAAGATGGCGCTTAAAATCCATATTGCTGAACTCCTATGCACGCTTGCCCGCTCCAATCAGGAAGATGGGCCGGGGGATACGAATAAACTGAGGGTTGATCGTCTTCGACAATATATTGAGACTCGTTATTATGATATTGAAAGCGCGGAAGATATAGCTTTACGTATGGGAATGAGTAAGCGGTATATGCAGACAATTTTCAAAGAGTACTACGAACGGACACCAATGCAGTATTTGACCGAGGTCCGCCTCGGACTGGTCAAACAGCTGCTTGTGGAAAGCGATAAAGACATAGTATCAATCTGCTTTGAAGTAGGGTTCGAATCGTTATCCACGTTCTATCGTTTATTCAAAAAACATGTTGGCGTCCCGCCGAATATGTATAGGGCGACACAAAAAAATCGCAAAAACACTTCTTCATAAAGATTAAATCATTTCCGAATCTGAGAATGAACGTCTGCAACTAATAAGACAGCGCATACATTTCTCTCTAGACTGGGTAGTAATCAGTTAAGAGAGGAGCAGGATCAAGATGGCAGAACATACTATTGGGATTATTATGAACGGGGTAACCGGAAGAATGGGGACGAGGCAGCACCTTATCCGCTCGATTGCAGCTATCCGCGCACAGGGAGGCGTCGAGATTGATAAGGGTGAATACATCATGCCGGACCCTATTTTAGTAGGCAGAAACGAAGAAAAATTGAAAGCGCTTGCGGAAGAGCATGGTATTGCACGATGGACGACCAGCCTGGATGAAGCACTTGCAGACGAACATAATGTTATTTACTTTGATTCGCAGACGACTTCCAGACGTGCTGAAGGCATTAAACGGGCGATTGAGGCCGGCAAACACATTTACTGTGAAAAACCGACAGCCACTTCGATGGAAGGTGCACTTGAATTGGCTCGTCTGGCTAAAGAAGCAGGAGTTAAAAACGGGGTCGTGCAGGACAAGCTCTTTCTGCCGGGCGTATTGAAGCTGAAAAGGCTGATCGATTCCGGATTTTTCGGGGAAATACTCTCGGTCCGCATGGAGTTCGGCTACTGGGTATTTGAAGGCGGCTGGCAGGAGTCCCAGCGCCCGTCCTGGAACTATAAAAAAGAAGAAGACGGCGGTATCGTAGTAGACATGTTCCCGCACTGGCGCTACGTGCTTGATGAATTATTCGGCTCGGTACAATCGGTTTCTGCTTCGGTTAAAACGCATATTCCGGAGCGTGTGGATGAGGAAGGTAATACGTATAAAGCAACGGCGGATGACGCTGCCTATGCAACGATGGAGCTTGAAGGCGGCATCACAGCTCAAATCAACTCCTCGTGGGCAGTGCGGGTCGACCGTGATGACCTGCTGACAATTCAGGTGGATGGGACCGAAGGCAGCGCTGTAGCCGGTCTTAGAAACTGTAAGACCCAGCACCGGGTGAATACACCAAAGCCTGTATGGAATCCTGACCTTGAAAACACGATCGATTTTCAGAATCAGTGGGAAGAAGTACCGGACAACCAGCTGTTTGAAAATGCGTTTAAAATCCAGTGGGAAATGTTTTTAAAGCACGTTCATCAGGACGAAGCTTTCCCGTGGGATCTTCTTGAAGGAGCGAAAGGGATGCAGCTGGCCGATCTTGGCCTGCAGTCATCTCAAGAGCGACGCTGGCTGGATGTACCGGAGCTGAATATATAAGGAGGCGCAGCTGATGACTAACTATATTTATTTACCGAAGGCAGACGGTAGTACGTATCGGTATGAATTGAGGCAGACAGAAGCGCTGCCGGCTCCTTCGAAAAACGAATTCACTTCCAGAGTAGCTTACTCCGCCGTGCACGTAACAGCGGATCCGTTTGGAAGCAGCGATCCGGTCCGCCATCCTGCAATTGACTGGGATAAAACGATGGAATACCGCCATTACCTTTGGTCTCTCGGTCTATCGGTGGCAGAAGCGATGGACACCGCTCAAAGGGGCATGGGTCTGGTCTGGGAAGACGCTAAAGAACTGATCACCCGCTCGGTCCGGGAAGCTAAGAGTGTGGGCGGGAACATGGCCAGCGGAGCCGGAACCGATCATCTGGAGCCCGGGCCGGATGTTACCATTGACGACGTGGTGAAAGCATACGAAGAGCAGTGCTCCTTTGTGGAGCAGGCCGGAAGCAAAATTATTATGATGGCCAGCCGGGCTCTTGCCAGAGCGGCCTCGTCAGCAGAGGATTATGAATACGTCTACGGTAAAATTCTGGGGCAGGTAAAGGAACCGGTAATATTGCACTGGCTCGGAGATATGTTTGATCCGAATCTTGCTGGCTACTGGGGCTCAGACAATGTCGATGAAGCAATGGAAGTGTGCTTGCGTGTGCTTCATACGCATGCAGACAAAATCGAAGGCATCAAAATTTCGCTTCTGGATGATCAAAAAGAAATCGAGATGCGTCGGAGGCTGCCGGAAAGCGTTAGAATGTATACTGGTGATGACTTTAATTATCCGAGTCTGATTGAAGGAGACGAGCAGGGATACAGCCATGCGCTGCTTGGTATTTTTGATGCGATCGCACCGGCAGCAGCGTCTGCACTGAAGGAACTCGATGCAGGTAATATGAAGAAATATCACGAAATTATGGATCCGACTGTTCCGCTTGCCCGTCACATTTTTCAGCACCCGACATTTGCGTATAAAACCGGCGTGGTGTTCCTGGCTTATTTGAATGGCCATCAGCCGCACTTCCGTATGATTGCCGGTGCTGAAAGTGCCCGCTCCGTGTTTCATTTCAGCGAATTATTCCGCCTGGCCGACGAAGCCAGGGTCTTCCGGGATCCGGAGCTTGCTGCAGCACGCATGAAGCCGGTACTTGAGCTTGCCGGGCTTCAGGCAAAGGAGGTTTATAAATAATGGCATCTCCTGATATGAATCGTCTAAGCCTGAATCAGATCACTACGGAAAACTGGTCGCTGAAGGAGGCCGCCGAAGGATGCGCCAGTCAGGACATCCCCTGGATTTCCGTATGGCGGCACAAAATACAGGAAATAGGCTTAAAGGAAAGTAAAAAAATTATCGACGCCAATGGCCTGCAGGTCTCAAGCGTTTGCCGGGGTGGAATGTTTCCAGCCGCTGATAAGGAAGAACGCAGTCGGCGCATCGATGACAATAAACGGGCGGTGGAAGAGGCTGCCGAACTCGGAACTGACGTATTGGTTCTCGTATGCGGGCCCTCTCCGGATAAAGATCTTATCCAGAGCAGGGAATGGGTGCGCGAAGGAATTGAAGCAGTCCTTCCAGTTGCAGAGCAGTACGGGGTAAAGCTTGGTATTGAACCGCTCCATCCTATGTATGCGGCAGACCGTTCGGTAATTACTACCCTTGGCGAGGCCCATCAGCTGCAACGGCAGGTGGGCAGCAGCCATCTTGGCGTCGTCGTAGACGTATTCCACGTCTGGTGGGATCCATTTTTGTACGGTGAAATTGAACGCGCCGGTGAAACTATTTTGGGCTTTCACGTGTCGGACTGGAGTGTGCCACTGCCGGATATGTTCAAGGGCCGCAGTATGATGGGGGAAGGCGTCATTGATATTCCGCGCATCCGCAAGGCGGTTGAAAAACAGGGCTACAATGGACCGATAGAAGTGGAAATTATTAATCAGGCCATCTGGGACCAGCCCGGGGAGCAAACCTTAAAGCAGATGAAAGAAGCTTATCATATCTATGTTTAAACCGATAATAGCGGGGCCGTAAGGCTTGCCGCTATTGTCGTATGTTACAGCGTAGAAGGAGAGATATTTTAATGTCGAAGCCGTCTGAACACACGAATTTTGAGCCGATGCACCACGAAGAGAGTGCTGTGGAAGAAGGAGCGTTGACGATGGCCGCTGCTGGTCTTGAGCACGGTCATATTTATGCCATGTGCCATGGAATGAAAAGCGCTGGTGCGGAAATCAAATGGGTCTGGGACAATGACCCGGAAAAGGTACGTGTATTTCAACAGAGTTTTCCGGAAGTCAAAATTGCAGAATCACTTTCACAGATTCTGGAGGACGGGGAGGTGCATCTGGTGGCAAGCGCCGCCATTCCTGCAGAAAGAGGACCGTTTGGCCTCAAGGTGATGGATCACGGCAAACATTACTTTTCCGCTAAGGCCCCGTTTACGACCCTCGAACAGCTGCAGCAGGCGGAGGAGAAAACGAAAGCCACAGGGCTAAACTGGGCCGTTTTTTACAGCGAACGGCTGCAGGTGGAATGCGCCGGCTTTGCCGAACAGCTGATTGAAAGTGGGGCGATCGGGAAAGTCATTCAGGTACTTGGCACTGGGCCGCACCGGTTGAATATAAATTCACGCCCGGAATGGTTTTTTCAGAAAGAGCCGACCGGAGGCATTGTATGCGACATTGGGAGCCACCAAATTGAACAGTTTCTCTGGTTTAGCGGTGCCCGTGACGCAGAGGTGCTCAGCAGTACAGCAGCGAATATGGCGCACCCGGAGCATCCGGAATTTGAGGATTACGGCGACGCCCATTTCCGGGGAGATAACGGAGCGGTACACTATTTTCGAGTGGACTGGTTTACCCCGGACGGCCTGAGCAACTGGGGGGATGGACGGACAATTATTCTGGGCACAGAAGGGTATATAGAGCTCAGAAAATACGTGGACCTTACAGACAGCTCGCGTGGCGAGCGGCTGTACCTGGTTAATCAGGGCGGTGAAAGAAAATACGATGTAGAAGGAAAAGTGGGATTTCCTTACTTTTTCCGGCTGGCAAAGGACGTTGTGCGCGGAACAGCTACAGCCATGCCGCAGGAACATGCGTTTAAAGCGGCGGAGCTAAGCCTGAAGGCACAAAAGCAGGCAGTACAGATTAAGCGGTAGCAGGAGAGTGGTAAAAATGAAACAGTCATGCCGGATTGTCCTGGCAGGAACAGCAGGATACGGGGAATTATATTTGCAGACATTAAAAGAACAAAACCGCCTTTCCTGGCTCGTAGGCGTGGTCGACATTTTTCCGGAAAACAGCTCCTTTTATCCGGATATTCAGGCAGCAGGCATACCGGTGTATGAATCACTTGAGGCTTTTTACGCCGAAAAGGAAGCTGAACTGGCAGTAATTGCGACACCTATTCATCTTCATGCCGGCCAGGCAGTGACAGCAATGAGGGCGGGAAGTCACGTACTCTGCGAAAAACCGGCGTCGGCGTCTTGGGAGGAAGCGGAAGAAATGCGCCGGGTGCGCGACGAAACCGGAAAATTTTTAGCAGTCGGCTTTAACTGGTCGTTTAGTGACGCTGTGCTCGAGTTCAAGGAAGATATTCAGACGGGTAAATTCGGCCGGCCGCTGCACGGAAGCGCCCTGGTGCTCTGGCCGCGGAACGATGCCTATTACGGCCGCTCCAGCTGGGCGGGGAAAAAGCTTGGCGGAGGCGGCGCCCCGATTTTTGACAGCGTGGCAAATAACGCGACAGCTCACTTTATGCACAATTTATTTTACGTGCTTGGGAGTACGAAAAACGAAAGCGCAAAAATAAACACGCTGGAGATGGAAGTGTACCGTGCCAACCCGATTGAGACATTTGATACTTGTGCACTACGGGCGGTAACTGATGAAGATGTAGATCTGACATTCTTCGCTTCACATGCGGTTGAAAAAGAAGTGAACCCCTCTTTTTATATGGAGTTTGAGGAGGCGGTAGTTTCCTATGAATGGGGCAGCCCGATGAAAGCATTGTGGCACAGCGGGGCAGAAAAAAGCTATAATGATCCTGAGAGTGAGCATATGCATAAACTTGATGTGTGTATCGATGCGGTGCTTGGAGATTCCCAGGATATCCGCTGCGGCCTGGAGGCCTCTTACTCTCATCTGCTGACCATCGAAAGCGTGCATCAGGCATTTCCGGAAAGCTATGCATTTGCGGAGGAGGATAAACAGGTAGACGTCTCCCTCGGTTTAACGTATGTTCCGGGACTCGCAGAGGTGCTTGAAACCTGCTACGCTGAGCGGAAGCTTCCAGGGGAAACTCCAGCCTCCTGGGCACGGGGAAAGAAAATGATGAGCATTAACCCCATCCGCTATCCGTATTGAATATGCATTATATAAGGGGGACAAAAGCATGATTCAGGAAGAAGAGCTAGAGCACCAGAAAATGCGGAAATGGATAATCCAAAAAGGAAAAAGCCCACGGGTCGAATTGCTGAACTTCGGAGCAAGAATTCAACGAATATGGGCGAAGGACCGTAACGGCATCGAAGAAAATATTCTGCTCAGCTATGCAGGACCGGAACAGTACGAGCGGGACAGTATTTTTCTTGGCGCAGTCGTCGGTCCGGTTGCCGGACGCGTCAAGGAAGGGCAGATGACTGCAGCGGACAGAAAGCACGCCCTGACTAGAAATGAAGGCAGGCATCATCTGCACGGAGGAGACGGCGGCTTTGGCAATGTTTACTGGGAAGCAGACACCGGCGAAAATGAACAGCAGGCATGGGTGCGTCTTTCGATTAGCAGAACAGACAGCACCGATGGCTACCCCGGGAACGTGAAAGCATCTGTCACATATACTGTGGAGGCCGGCGGCGATTTTACCGTCGAATACGAGGGAGAGTCAGATACCGATACCTGGTTCAGTCCGACCCAGCATATGTACATAAATCTGAGTGGAAATAACAAGCTTCCGGTCACAGAACAGTATGCTGAGGTTCACGCATCGGATGTGCTGGAGCTTGACAGTGAGCTGATTCCTACAGGGGAACTGCTGCCAACGGCAGGAACGCCCTTTGAACTAAACGGAAGTAAGCCGCTTGGCGAATATATCGACAGCTCCCATGAGCAGGTGCGTGATGTAGCTGGCGGCATTGACCATTTCTTCATTCTCAAAGAAGAAAAAGAACCGCAGGCAAGCCTATGGGATGAGGCTTCAGGACGGCGGCTTGATATTATTACAAGCGCCCCTGGAGCTGTCGTGTATACATCAAACAACGTGCCTGAACAGGATTTTGAAGCGGGACCTAAAGAAAAGCACCGCGGGATTTGCATCGAGACCCAGCAGCTGCCGGTGGATTTTGCTCATTTAGGAAAACCGACTGCATATCTGAAGGCAGAAAAACAATTTCAAAGTTCTACGACCTTTCGATTGCACATATAATAACCAAGAAAAAACAACTCTATTAGAGTTGTTTTTTAATGAATTTAAGCATACTTACTTTGTTTTGTTCTGAAATCGGGAGTGAATTTCTTAATTTAATAAGACTTATAGTTTGAAAGCGCTTAAAATAATAACAAAGTAGTAGAGATCAGATGTTTCCTTGCTGACAAAATAGAAAGGGGTTTCTTATATGAAAAAGTGGAAATGGGCACGGGCCGGAACGATAGCATTAACTTCTTCGGCACTGCTGACACTCGCGGGCTGCGGTGGAAGTGGAAGTAATTCCTCAGAAGCAACAGAAGCGAATGCAGAAGAAACACAAACATTAACACTTGCACACATTCACAACGATGCAAGTCCTGTATACCAAAGCCTTGAAGACTTTGCCGATAAAGTGGAAGAAAAGACTGACGGAAGCGTACAGGTGGATATTTACGCAGAGGGCGTTCTTGGCGGGGAAACGAAGGTAATGGAGCTGGTGCAGAACGGAGTGATTGATTTCGCCAAGGTGAACGGTGGGGTCGTCGAAAGCTTTGATCAGCAGTTCTCTGTTTTCAGTCTGCCGTATATATTTTCGAGTAACGAACAATTCCGCTCATTTATGGAAACGGATACAATTGATGAAATGTACAATGATTTATCGGAAGCCCAGCTTCGCGGCATCACTTATTACGATGCAGGGGCACGGAGCTTTTATACGCGGAATACGAAAGTAGAAAGCCCGGAGGACCTCCAGGGGCTGAAAATCCGGACGATGACGAACGTTACTTCGATTGAAACGATGGAAATGCTCGGTGCGTCACCGACACCATTAGCAGCAACTGAAGTTTACACTTCCCTGCAGCAAGGGGTCATCGACGGAGCAGAAAGCAGTCCGATTGCCCTGACCGACGCCAATCACGGTGAAGTGGCAAAACAGTTTTCGTTTGATGAGCATACACGTATACCAGACTTTCTCATTATGAGTGATGAGACATGGCAGGAGTTAAGCGAGGAAGAACGTACAGCCATTCAGGAAGCCGGGGAGGAAACGACGGAAACGCACAACGAACGCTGGGATGACATGATTGAAGAAAGCATGCAGCAGGCGGAAGAGGAAATGGGCGTGGAGTTCTCTTATCCTGATCAGGAACCATTCCGGGAAAAGGTGGAGCCTCTTATTGAGGAACGACGATCGGAAAATCCGGACGTTGATAACGTGATCAGTGAAATTGAAGCAATGGAAGAATAAGTGGACAGGTAAGGGGTGAGGAACATGCAGGCAGTAAAAAAGAGTATCGACATGGTGCTTTTAGTTATTACAAGTGTCCTGGTTATATTTCTGACTGTAGCAGCGATATGGCAGGTATTTACGAGATTTGTACTTGGAGATCCGAGTATTATTACAGAAGAAGTACTGCGTTTTTCATTAATCTGGATCGCTTTTTTAGGAGGAGCATATGCATTTGGTCAGGACGAGCATTTAGCCATCTCCTTTTTAAGAGACAAAATCACCGGAAAAGCCCACCTGGGGCTCCGGTGGCTGATTGATCTGATTGTCATCGGTTTTGCATTGTTTGTTCTGGTGATTGGCGGCTATACGATCGCAAGCGCGACTATGGCCGAGCTTTCACCTATTTTGAGAATTCCAATGGGATTGATTTACGGCATACTTCCGGTAAGCGGGGTCATCGTTATTTTCTATCAAATTTACAACATGATGAACCGCCGGGAAGTGGACACGCCCCGTATTGAAGAAAAGGGGGATCATAAATGGATGTAGCTGTTTGGACTGGCGTTATACTATTTGGATTGTTTTTCCTATTCTTATTTATTGGCGTACCAATCGCGGTAAGTATCGCAGCCGCAACATTCGCAGCGGCTCTGCTGATTTTATCCGTGGACGCGTCGCTTCTTGCGGTGTCCCAGCAGTTAATTACCGGGGTGGACAGCACCGTGCTTCTCGCGCTTGTATTCTTTATGCTTGCGGGAAGCATTATGAACAATGGTGGTATTGCTCTTAGGCTGATTAACCTGGCAAAGCTGATCGGCGGGAGGATGTCCGGATCGCTTGCGCATACGAACATTATCGGTAACACACTGTTTGGCGCTATTTCGGGCTCAGCGATCGCTGCTGCTGCCTCGATGGGAAGAATCATGCATCCCCAGCAGGAAAAAGAAGGCTATTCTTCTTCTTATTCTGCGGCGGTTAACATTGCTTCGGCACCGACTGGGTTGATTATCCCGCCAAGTGGTATGCCGATTATTTATTCGCTGTTAACTGGCGGAACGTCGATCGGAGCTTTGTTTATCGCCGGGTATCTGCCGGGGCTCCTGATGGTCGGACTGTTAATAATTGTTGCCTACATTCTTGCCAAGCGGGCGAAATACCCTGTCGCTGAGAAAACAGGGGGCGGGGAAGCGTTAAAAATTATTTGGCAGGCTGTTCCTAGTCTGTTTCTGATTGTAGTCGTCATCGGTGGTATTGCCGGCGGAATATTCACAGCAACGGAAGGTGCGGCGGTAGCAGTATTTTATGCACTTCTGCTTTGCCTGATTTACCGAAGTCTTTCACTTTCTGATTTTCCAAAGATTTTGAAAGAGACTGTTTCCTATTCGGGCATTATTCTGCTTTTGATCGGTGCATCGACGGCGATGAGCTGGGTGCTTGCGTATGCGGAAATTCCACAGTCGATCACTAATGCGATGCTGTCGGTTACCAATAACACCATTATTTTATTACTTATTATGCTTTTAATTTTGTTAGTTGTCGGCACGTTTATGGACGTCGCTCCAGCCCTGCTGATTTTCACCCCAATTATGTTCCCGGTGGCCACAGAGATGGGGATTCATCCGGTACACTTTGGAATGATTATGGCAATGGCACTTGCGATCGGGGTTACGACGCCTCCAATCGGAACTGTACTATTTATCGGCAGCAGTGTCAGCAAAGTATCAATTGAAAAGATTATACCAAAGCTGATGATGTTCTATGTGCCGCTTGTGGCAGCACTGGTCTTAGTGGCATTTATTCCAGAAATCAGTTTGTTCCTGCCAAGGCTGTTCGGCCTGGTTGAGTGACGGTGTGTAAAGCAGTTCTGCGTAAAGCAGGGCTGCTTTACTAATAAAATAAGTTTTAAAAATTGAAAGTGAAAACGACGAAAATTATAGTGAATTTTATTTGTTTTATTTTGTTTTATGTTTGTTTTTGCCGTAGTTTGTGATAGGATAGGTGTATGAAAACGCTTAAAGAAGATTAATGGAGGGTGAAGAATGATTACAAACGTTAAAAAGGTGAAAAACCTCTGGAATGAAAATGAAGCATCCAGGTTCAAGACCGGCGTAGAACAGCTTCGCTATCGTTCCAACCTGTTGGGGCAGGACCGTTCGGTATGTAACTGGGGCGGAGGAAATACGTCTTTGAAGACCACGGAAAAAGATTTCCGGGGCCGGGACATTGAAGTAATGTGGGTAAAGGGAAGCGGCTCGGACCTTGCGACCATGGAAGAAAAACACTTTACCGCTTTGAGTATGGAAGATATCCGTCCGTTAATGGAGCGCGAAGAAATGCCTGACGAGGAAATGGTAGCCTACCTGCGTCACTGCATGATCGACCCGGGCCATCCGCGTTCATCCATTGAAACGCTTCTCCACGCTTTTCTGCCTTTTAAGCATGTGGATCATACGCATCCGGATGCCATTATCAGTATCTGCTGCGCAGACAATGGCAAGGATATTGCCCGGGAAATATTCGGGGACCGGTTTGTCTGGGTGCCGTATGTACGTCCGGGCTTTACACTATCCAAAATGATCGCCGAAGGCGTACAAAATAATCCGAAGGCAGAAATGGTACTGATGGAAAAACACGGTTTGGTCACATGGGGAGAAACATCGAAAGAAAGCTACGATCAGACCATCGAAGTAATTCAGAAAGCAGAGGACTACATTGTAAAAACTCAGGAAAATCAGCAAACGGTGTTTGGAGGCGAACATACAAAAGCGCTGCCGGAAGAAGAACGCAAAGAACTGCTTGCCGGAGTCATGCCGGTTATCCGCGGAGCAGTGAGCGGCCATAAAAAAATGATCCTTTCTTACTCCGATGACGAAGCAGTGCTTGAATTCGTGAACAGTAAAGACGCGCCTGAGCTTTCCCAGGTGGGAGCTGCCTGCCCGGACCACCTCGTGCACACGAAACGCACACCTCTGTTTGTTGACTGGAAGCCATCCGAGGGACAAGATGCTCTGGTTGAAAAAGTAAAAGCAGGCATCGAGACATACAAGCAGGAATACACCAAGTACTTTGAAAGAAACAAAAATGAAGGCGACACGATGTTTGAGCCGGCGCCGCGCGTCATTTTAATTCCGGGCGTAGGTATGGTTAATACCGGCAAGGATAAGCGGATGGCCAACGTAAGTGGAGCACTTTACCACCGGGCGATTGCTGTAATGAAAGGAAGCACCGCTCTCGGTTCTTTCGTTTCCCTGTCGGAAAATGAATCCTATAACGTGGAGTACTGGCCGCTTGAGCTGTATAAGCTTTCTCTCGCTCCGCCGGAAGCAGAGTTCTCGAGACAGGTGGCATTTATTACCGGAGGAGCCGGCGGTATCGGATCAGCAGCCTGCAGAGAACTGCTCGGCGACGGCGCCCATGTAGTGATTGCCGACTTAAACGCCGAGGGCGCGCAGGAAAAAGCGGAGGAATATACGCAGGCATACGGAGAAGAAAGAGCCTGCGCCGTGGCGATGGATGTTACTTCTGAAGAAGCTGTCGCGGCTTCCTTTAAAGAAGCGGCTCTGCAGTACGGGGGCGTGGATATCATCGTGAACAACGCCGGCCTGGCTTCTTCAAGCCCGCTCGACGAAACGACGCTGAAGCAATGGCAGCTGAATATGGACGTGCTCGGTACCGGCTACTTCCTGGTGGCCCGTGAAGCGTTCACTCAGATGAAAGCGCAGGGAGCTGGAGGAAACATGGTCTTTGTTGGCTCTAAAAACTCGGTATACGCCGGAAAGAATGTGGCAGCATACAGCTCGGCAAAAGCGCTTGAAACCCACCTTGCACGCTGCATTGCAGCAGAAGGCGGCGAGTACGGCATCCGTGTGAACTCTGTTCTGCCGGACGCAGTGCTGCAGGGATCGAAAATCTGGACCTCTTCGTGGAAGGAGGAACGGGCGGCGGCCTACGGTATTGAAGCTGACGAACTGGATGAACACTACCGTAAACGTACAACGCTGCTGGTTAATATTTATCCGGAGGATATTGCAGAGGCGATTGCTTTCTTCGCTTCATCAAAATCAGAAAAAACGACTGGATGCATGCTAACCGTAGACGGCGGTGTGCCAGCGGCCTTTACACGCTAAACGAAAAAAAGGAGCTGCCTGCCGCTCCCCGGCGGGCGTGCCCCTCCTGAATAAAGCAGACAGACAGCGGTACGGCATCAGTGCGGCCCGCTTTTGAAATAGAGATAGGAGGATGACACATGAGTGATCGTCATTATACATTATTCGAAGAACAGCAGCAGGCAAGAGGCATTGACCTCGAAGCGGTGAAAAAGAAGCTGCAGAAGCTGCAGGTCGAAACTCCTTCCTGGGGCTTTGGAGATTCCGGCACCCGTTTTAAAGTATTTCAGCAGGAAGGCATACCGAGAGATCCTTTTGAAAAATTAGAGGACGCCGCTCAGGTGCACAAGCACACCGGTTCAAGCCCTTCAGTTGCGATTCATATTCCGTGGGATAAAGTAGATAATTACAAGGAATTGAAAGCGCACGCAGAAGGTCTTGGCGTGAGTATTGGAGCTGTGAATCCGAATCTGTTTCAGGATGACGATTATAAATTCGGCAGCTTAACCAATACGGACCCGGCGATCCGCCGGAAGGCGCTCGATCATCTGCTTGAATGCATTGACATTGCCCGGGAAGTAAATTCCAATGTGTTAAGCCTCTGGTTTGCCGATGGTACCAACTACCCGGGGCAGGCGGACTTTCGAAAGCGGAAAAACTGGATGCTTGAAGGACTGAAAAGCACGTATGATGCACTGGACGATTCGATGCGTATGCTGATTGAATACAAATTTTTCGAACCGGGATTTTATCACACTGATTTTGCAGACTGGGGCATGGCATTTAACGCAGCCAACAAGCTTGGCAGCAAAGCGGAAGTGCTGGTGGACACCGGACACCATCCGCAGGCTACTAATATCGAGCACATTGTGGCGTACCTGCTCGACGAACAGAAGCTGGGCGGCTTTCACTTTAACAGCCGCAAGTATGCAGATGATGATCTTATTGTCGGCGCGCATGACCCGTATGAAGTATTTTTAATTCTACAGCAGATTGTGCAGGCTGAGGAGGACCCGGATCCGGCGGTTCGTCAAAACGCAGAGAACATCGCGTATATGCTCGACCAGTGCCATAACCTGGAACCAAAAATCCCGGCCATGATCCGTTCGATTGAGAACGTTCAGACGATGTATGCCAAGGCGTGCCTGGTTAATTTGGAGGAGCTGAGAAAAGCCCAGGAGAAGCAGGACGTTCTCGGTGCTGAACGCGCGATCCGGTCTGCCTTTGAAGCCGACGTTACACCACTGCTCGAAGCGTTTCGCGAAGAAGCGGGAGCTTCGGTAAAGCCGATGGATGCTTATCACGCCAGCGGCTATGGGGAAAAAATTCTCTCCCGCGGCAAAGGTGGTGCCAGCTGGTGAGTGTACTCGCGTTCGATTTAGGGGCAGGCAGCGGAAGAGCTGTGCTTGGCTGGATCGAAGCCGGACGGCTTGAAACCATGGATGTGCACCGCTTTAAAAATGAACCGGTGCGGGTGAATGGCCGTTTTCACTGGGATATTTACCGCATTTTTCATGAATTAAAAGAAGGCATTCGTGCTGCTTACGAGGAGCGCCAGGACATTGAAAGCATCGCCATCGACAGCTGGGCGGTCGACTTCGGTTGTGTAGGAAAGGACGGGGAACTTTTGCGCCACCCGTATCATTACCGCGATCCTCATACAGACGGAGTAATGGAGCAGGTAACGGAGCGTCTCGGCAAAAAATTTATTTTTGAACGCACCGGCATTCAGTTTCTGCCATTTAACACTATTTATCAGCTTGAAGCGATGGTGAAGACCGATTCCCCAGTTTTAAAGGAAACGCGGACGCTCTTAATGATCCCTGACCTGCTTCGCTACTTTTTAACGGGAGAAATGAAAAGTGAATTTACAAATGCGACCACGACCCAGCTGTTTAACCCCCGGAAAATGGACTGGGACGAGGAGCTGTTAAAGGCTATCGGCGTGCCGCAGGAGTGGATGCCTGATGTAGTGATGCCGGGTACCCGGGTGGGAGAGCTGCGTGAGGATCTGCAGCAGGAGCTGCAGGTGCCGGCAATACCTGTCTACACAAGCGCCGAACATGATACGGGGGCAGCGGTAGCCGGAGTTCCGGCTGAATCCTCCTCCTTTGCCTATTTGAGCTGCGGCACATGGTCGCTGATGGGCACCGAGATTGAAGAGCCTGCTACGACTCCGGAAGCGTTTGAATGGAATTTCACCAACGAAGGCGGCGTGGAGCGGACCTTCCGGCTGCTGAAAAACATTATGGGGCTGTGGATTTTCGAAGAATGCCGGCGTGTCTGGCGCGGCGATGATGTTTCCCATGAAGCACTGCTTGCCCAAATGGAAGAAGCCCCGGCCTTTCAGTCATTTATCGATCCGGATGATCTCCAGTTTTTGCATCCGGCAGACATGCCTTCCCAAATCCAGCATTACTGCCGGGAGACCGGCCAAGAAATCCCTGAAACGAAGGGAGAAATTGTTCGGTGCATTATGGAGAGTCTGGCCATGAAATACCGTTACGTGCTCGAACGTACGGAACAGCTTTCCGGCCAGTCTTTTTCCGGGCTTCACATGGTAGGAGGCGGCATTAAAAATACACATCTGTCCCAGTTTACAGCAAATGCGCTTGGGCGTAACGTGTGGGCCGGGCCGAAGGAAGCAAGTGCCCTCGGTAATGTTACCGTGCAGCTGACCGCTGCCGGAAAAATCAAGGACCGCCACGAAGCGCGGAAGTATATCCGTGAAGCAGTGAAGGTAAACGCTTTTTCTCCGAATGAGCATACTGCCTGGAATACGGAATACGAGTCGTTCTGTGAAAAGACAGGCCTTAGAAACGGTTTATCGAAAGCAAAAAAAGCGTAATGAGAAAGGTCTCCGGACTCTGTTCCGGAGGCTTTTTTGTATAGAGCGGCAAAACCGTATATACTATATGTAAACGTTTACCAAAAGGAGATGAATCTATGAACATTGCACTGCAGCTTTACACGCTTCGAAATGAGCTTGAAGAGGATTTTATCGGAACGCTTCAGCAGGTGAGAACCATGGGATACAAAGCGGTGGAGCTGGCCGGTCAAAGCGGCGGCTTCGGTACGGAGGAGCTCGCTGGGACAATGAAGAATATTGGCCTTCAGATAGTCTCGAGCCATGTACCGCTCGAACAGCTGCAGGATGACCTGGACGGCGTAATACAAAAGCACCTGGCGCTTGGGTGCCGCCACATTGTGTGTCCATATCTCGAAGAAGAAAAACGTTCGAGTCTGAAAGCTTATAAGCAGACGGCAAAGGAGCTGAACAGGATCGGAAAAGCATGCCGGAAGGAAGGAATCACATTTTCGTATCATAACCATGATTTTGAACTGCTTCCGCTCGAAGGGCGACTGCCGTTTGAAGTGATGCTGGAGGAAATGAAACCGGAGCACGTGCAGGTAGAGCTTGATACATACTGGGTGCAGAAGGCGGGGGAAGACCCTTTTGCCTGGATGGAACAGCTGAGGGAGCGGCTTTCGCTTGTGCATATTAAAGATATGACGGCAGACGGCGAGGAGTTTTTTGCTGAGCTGGGCGAAGGGAAAATGGATATTGAAGCAATTATGAAAAAAGCAGAGGAAGCCGGGGCTTCCTGGCAGATCGTGGAGCAGGATGCTTCGAGGCGTAAGCCGCTTGAAAGTGTGCAGATAAGCATGAATTACATCCAGAATACATTTGTTTAAAGAAACGGCGGCTGAGGTAGAGAACTATCAAGGAGGACGATAATTATGCCATCCGCATTTGATATTTCAGATAAAACAGGCCGTGGTTTGGCCGTAGATGATTTTGTTGAACACATGCGCCCCACGTACCGGGAGAAAATGGAGCCGTGGCAGGCTGCTTTTTCTTGGAAGCATCACCCGGAGGATAAGCTGCTCGCCCTGCAGTCACGGGATGATCTGCACTGTGCTATTCTTGTATCCGACTGGTGCGGGGATGTGCACCGGAACTTTCCGGTAATCGTGGAAGTGATGCGGAAAGCAGGTATTCCGGTGGAAGTGTTTATTCAGGAGGAACACCCGGATTTTATAGATCAATTCCGGACGCTTGGCGGCACGTCAGTGCCAAAAGTGGTAGTTTCTGATGAACACGGAAAGGTTTATTTCAGCTGGGGACCGAGGCCCGCTTTTATTCAGGAGCCGATGAAGCATTTCAAAAGTCTCGGACTGACAGAAAATGATGAAACGTACGCAGATGAACGCTCGGCAGCATACGAAAGTATTTTTTCCAGATACGGCGATGACGCAGACTATCAGCGGCTGGTCGTATACGAACTCACCAATCTGCTCGAGCAGTGCTGAGAGCTCGCATAAAAAAGCCCGTGCCTTTTCAGGTACGGGCTTTATCTGTGCGGCGGAGCGTTGGTTCGAGCGTAAGCTCCACGTTCCCCTGGATGGCCCGGGAAATCATACAGCCTGCTTCTGCTTTTTCAATCAGCTTCTGCGCTTTTTCCATCTGTTTGTCGGAAGCGCCGGCTTCGAGGGTGATCACCGGGCGATGGATAATTTCTTTATACGTAAACACGCCGTTTGTGACATCTACGCGGCCTTCGCTCGTATGCGCCATGGAGTCGACCGGAAGCTCTGCCCGTTCAAGCATGGCACCGAGTGTGATGATGTAGCATGTAGCTGCGGCGCCCAGGAGCATTTCATCTGGATTAGTGCCAACGCCCGGTCCGTCCATTTCTTCGGGAATGGAAATATTCGTTTTCAATTGGCCGGCATCAATAGAGCCGACGGCATTGCGGCCGCCGGGCCACTCCGCCGTTAAATGGAAGTGTTCGATAGCCATAACGTATCCCTTCTTTATATAAAGTCTTTCCTTGAGGATAAAAAATAAACAAAGGAAAAGCAAAAAAAGTGCCTGCCATAGGTTTCAAATAAAAGGAAAAGGTTTATAAAAGAATATGACATGAAAGGGGAGACTTACATATGAAGAAGGTATTGCTTACGGGAGCTGCGGGTACAATCGGCACTGTGCTGAGAAACTACCTGTCAAAGCGTTTTGATCTTGTACTGACAGACATGAAAACTCCGGAGGATTTAACAAGCGAAGAAACATTCATGGAAGCGGATTTTACGAATAAAGCAGAGGTCCGCGATCTGATGCAGGGGGTGGATGCGGTCATCCATCTGGGAGGCGTACCAGTTGAGGTGGACTTTGAATCCATTGAGCAGGCGAATATAAAAGGTACGTTTCATGTGATGGAGGCGGCGGCGGAGGCCGGCGTGGAACGGTTGATTTTTGCAAGCAGTATCCATGCAGTCGGCTTTTATCCGGCGGATGAATGGGTGGACGAAGCCTCACCAGTGCGCCCTGACACACTTTACGGGGTTAGTAAGGCTTACGGGGAAGCGCTCGGTCGTTATTATCACGACAAATTTGGTTTAAAAGGCATTGGAGTGCGCATCTGTAATTTTCAGGACCGGCCGGCATCCGAACACGATTTGGAAAACTGGTTCAGCCCCCGTGATGCAGAGCGATTATTTGAAGCAGCGCTCACGTGCTCAGTGCCTGAGTATCTGATTGTTTACGGCATTTCAAATAACACCCGGGCAAGGTTTGAAAACAAACGGGCAAAAGAGATTGGCTACGAGCCACGGGAGAATGCAGAAGACTACGCTGGTGAAGTAGAGGCAGGGGGCCATCCGAAAAAA
Organism: Marinococcus sp. LNHM5E3-2.1; assembly: GCF_056034365.1. Taxonomy (NCBI): domain Bacteria; kingdom Bacillati; phylum Bacillota; class Bacilli; order Caryophanales; family Bacillaceae; genus Marinococcus; species Marinococcus sp. LNHM5E3-2.1. The sequence continues at coordinate 5,115 of NZ_JBQLIB010000003.1, read as the reverse complement.
GGAGGAGACTTTACAGCGAAGGACTTCGGAAAAGAGAACGGGAGGTGAGACGAGTGCAGGAAGCAGAATTGAAGGCCTTAGGAGGCGGAGACGCTGAAGCATACGCAGAGCTTCGGATGAAGGCTCTGGAGGAGAGCCCGGAGGCCTTTGCTTCCACCCTGGAAGAGGAAAGACAGAACCCGGACCTGGTCAGAAAATATAAAGAAAGGCTGGAAGAAAGCCGGTCTTTTACATGGGGCATAGAGGTCGGAAGCGAGCTTGCGGGTGTCATCACTCTGCTCCCGATGCAAATGCAGAAGCTTCAGCATAAAGCGACGATTCTCGCTATGTATGTAAAGCCAGTGTTCAGGGGATACGGGTTTGGAGGCAGGCTCGTAGAGGCTGCTTTGAAGCAGGCAGATAAAGACGGGGTGGAACAGGTGCAGTTAACCGTAGTGAGTAAAAATAAGCCTGCGGTCCGCCTGTACGAAGCCTGCGGATTTTCTGTTTTTTCGACAGAAAAAGAAGCGATGAAAACAGAAGAAGGATACGATGACGAGCACTGGATGGTTTGTTTTTTAAAAAAATAAAAAATGTTTAAAGTTCCATAGTTTTCCACTTCAGCTTTCCGTATAATAAATAATATTATTTATTATCTTAAAGTTTAAAAGGAAAGGAAGTGAAAGCATGGGATCCTGGAAAGCATATCGGTTTCCGGTAATTATGCTTATTGCTATTATCATTGGAAGCATAGCGGGTTTTATTTGGGGCGAAGACGCCATGGTGGTTCAGCCTCTCGGTGATTTATTTTTAAATATGATGTTTACTATTGTAGTACCATTGGTGTTTTTTTCTATTGCTTCAGCCGTAGCGGTCATGGATTCGGTGAAGCGGCTTGGTCGTATTCTGGGTTCAATGATGATTGTTTTTATAATAACCGGCATTATTTCTTCCTGCCTTATGCTGGCGGCTGTTGTAGTTTTTCCGCCTGCAGAAAACGTAAGTGTAAGCGAAGAGCAGCCATCTCAGCAGGAGGAAGAGGGTTCGTTTGCTGATCAGCTTGTAGAGACATTCACAGTTTCTGATTTTATAGACATCTTTTCAACTGAAAATATGCTCGCTCTTATTGTTTTTGCGATGCTTGTCGGCGTAGCTACAGGTTTATCGGGGGAAGCTGGAAAGCCCTTTGCACGGTTTTTACAGAGCGGGTCGGAAGTATTTATGAAAATAGTGGCTCTGGTTCTTTATTACGCCCCAATTGGGCTAGGTGCTTATTTTGCAGCTCTGGTAGGGGAATACGGCCCACAATTGATCGGAGAATACGCTAAAGCAGTAGCAGTTTATTACCCGGTAGCTATTTTGTATTTTATTCTTGGTTTTTCTTTTTATGCCTGGGTGGCCGGAGGAAAGCAGGGATTCAGCCGCTTTTGGAAAAATATCTTTGCACCGGCGGTAACTTCACTTGGTACAGCCAGCAGCGTAGCATCTCTGCCGGTGAACTTAAACGCAGCCAGAAATGCCGGAGTACCTAAAGATATAAGAGAAACGATACTTCCTATCGGAGCTACTATACATATGGATGGTTCCTGCTTATCAGCTATATTAAAAATAGCTTTTGTATTCGGTGTTTTTCAAATGGAATTTACCGGGTTAGATACATATTTAACTGCGATCGGCATTGCGCTGCTCAGTGGAATGGTGATGAGCGGGGTGCCCGGCGGAGGGTTTATTGGAGAAATTATGATTATTACGCTCTACGGCCTGCCTATTGAAGCCCTGCCTATTATTACTGCTATCGGGATTGTTGTTGATCCTCCTGCGACAACTGTAAACGTTGCGGGTGATAACGTTTCAAGTATGCTTGTAGCAAGGTATTTGGAAGGTAAAAATTGGATGAATGTTCACTTCTAGACTCGGTTTTCCTTTGCGTTCTATCGGGAAGAACCAAGCAGGAGGGATAACAATGAAAATTCAAGCAGCGGTAGTCAGTGAACAAGCTGGCGCCATTCAGCATACAGAAGCAGAACTCGATGAACCGAAAACAGGAGAAGTGAGAGTGAAAATTGCTGCAGCCGGTATTTGTCATACCGACCTCGGCGTGCAGCAGCAGGAGATTCCGACGCCGCTTCCGATTGCTTTAGGGCATGAAGGAGCAGGTGTGGTGGAGAAGGTCGGCGATGGGGTCGAGGATGTAGAGCCCGGCGATCATGTGGTTATCACATTTTCGCACTGCGGAACGTGCCGTAACTGCCTGGAAGGACATCCAGGGGCATGTGAAAATTTTAATGCCCTGAATTTTGGCGGCACCATGAACGACGGCACCCGGCGTCTTCACAGTGAAGACAGTGAAGTGTCTTCTTTGTTCGGCCAGGGGTCACTTGCCACCTACGCTGTGACACCTGTCAATAATGTAGTAAAAGTCCGTCGAGACGTAGATATCCGTCTGCTCGGTCCTTTAGCCTGCGGGGTTCAGACTGGTGCAGGCACAGTTCTCAGCCGTTTGAACGTAGGCGTTGGCGATACGATCGTCGTTTTTGGCTGCGGAGGAGTCGGCATGAGTGCCGTTATGGCGGCCCACCTCGCCGGCGCCCTGCAGGTCATCGCTGTCGACGTTAATGAAGAGCGTCTGGAGCTTGCGAAAGAACTCGGAGCTACGCATACGATCAATGGTAAAAAGGAAGATGTGGTTGAAAAAGTGAAGGGATGGACCGATGGCGGGGCCGATTATGCGCTTGAATCCACCGGAGTGGCGGCCCTGGCAAAACAGGCGATGGAGGTGCTCCGTTATAAAGGGGAGTCGGCCGTCGTCGGTGCTGGCGCAGATACCGAATTTCACGTGCATCAGAACTTCATCGTGCCAAACGCCACTATGTCAGGTGTCGTAGAGGGAGACGTCGTGCCGAAGCTGTTTATTCCGATGCTTGTGGAATATTACAAGCAGGGCAAATTTCCTTTTGATAAATTGATTACCATGTATCCATTTGAAGATCTGGAGCAGGCCCTTGAAGATATGAAAGCGGGCAAAACGATCAAACCAGTAATTACATTTGAATAGCAGATGGAAGCTGCGCATATTTGCGCGGCTTCTTCTTAATGTAAAAAGGGAGGTTTCACATGGAACGGATAGCGATTGATATGGATGAAGTCACGGTAAATACGCTGCCAACGCTGCTACATAGGTTTAACAGTGATTACGGATACAGTGTTACAGCTGAGAATCTTAGAGGGATGAAGCTGGAGGCTCTGCACCCGGAGCTTCATGATGAGATTAAAGCTTATTTCTACGAGCCGTCTTTTTTTCGTCATCTGCAGGTCATGGACGGTGCGCCGGAGGTAATCGGGCAGCTTGCCAAACAATATGAAGTGTTTATTACAACAGCAGCTATGGAATTCCCGCCCTCGTTTGCGGCAAAATACGAGTGGCTGAAAGACAATTTATCTTTTTTGGGAGACATGAATTTTGTATTCTGTGGCGATAAAAGCATTATTCATGCAGATTATTTGATAGATGATAATGCCAGACACTTTGAACGCTTTGCCGGCAAAGGAATTTTATATACCGCTCCTCACAACGTTTATGATACGGCTCATACAAGAGTTGATCACTGGGAAGACATCCGGCGCTATTTTTAACCTAAAGACTCCCTTGTTCTGAAATTGAGAATCAAAGTGACAGCAGGAAGAAAAGCAGAGAAAGGTTGTTGTACAATGAAAAAGAATGTAGAGTAAACCAATATGAAAAGCGATCGTAGGAGAGAGAAGTATGCAGAATAAACAGACAGGAGAAAGGCTGCGGCAGCGGGGGCAGCATCTATCAACAGCACAGCTTGCCCTGCTGTTTGCCGGAATCATCATGCTCGCAGTCAATCTCCGGCCGGCGTTAACAAGCGTCGGTCCGTTAATTCCGTTAATCCGGGAAGATATTTCGCTGACAAGAGGGACGGCTGGTTTGATTACAACTCTGTCACTGCTGACGTTTGCGGCAGTTTCGCCGGTGGCGCCAAAAATCGGAGCAAAAATCGGGCACCAGCGGGCTTTAATGGTTGGTGTTATCGTACTCATTGTGGGCATTGTTATGCGCTACGTCCCCGAAGCCCTGTTTTTGTTTGCCGGCAGTCTGCTTGTCGGAGCGGGCATTGCGATGCTCAATGTGCTCCTCCCGGGTGTCATTAAAGAGTCCTTTCCTCATAATGTCGGCGTGATGACCAGTATTTATACGACTACGATGGTATTAATGGCGGCAGTCGGTTCAGGAGTTTCGGTGCCGCTTGCGGCCAGCGCCGGCCTGGGATGGCAGTGGTCGCTCCTGTTCTGGGTCGTTCCCGCGGCAGCAGCAGTATTGTGCTGGGGATTTGTGCTGAAAAACAGGCAGCTGCAGCTGCCGGGCCGCGTGAGAGCGGTGGAGCGAAGCAGGCCCGAAGGCTCAATTTGGAAGTCTCCGCTCGCCTGGCAGGTAACGTTATTTATGGGCCTGCAGTCCATCGGATTTTACGTGACTATCACCTGGCTGCCGGATATTTTAAATAATCTTGGAAACATGCCGCTTGCAGCTGCGGGATGGCTTGTGGCACTTATGCAGGTCGCAAGTCTTCCGGCTACCTTTTTAACGCCAATTCTTGCCGGCAGATTCCGTAATCAGCAGGGTATTATTGCCGTGATCGGTGTGGTGGCGGTGCTCGGCCTGGTACTGCTTATGACAAACACAGCGCCGTTTATGCTTACGATTGCGGTACTGTTCATCGGCCTTGCACAGGGCGGAAGCATCAGCCTGGCGCTTGCTTTGTTGAGCATCCGTGCTTCCACTCCGCAGCGGGCAGCAGATTTATCGGGCATGGCCCAGTCGGTGGGTTATTTTATGGCTGCCCTTGGGCCGATTCTGGTAGGTGCTTCCTTTGATGCCTGGGAAACATGGATGCCTGCGCTGCTTATTTTAATGATTGTATCCGTTCTGCAGGTGGGAGCCGGTATGGGAGCCGGCCGTAACAAAGAAGTATAAACAGAGAAGGCTTTCCGAAATGGAAAGCCTTCTTCAGGCTGTCGAGAAAGTCTCCTTTCTCGGCAGTTTTTTTGTAGGCAAGCGCCCCGAAGGGTCGTATACTAAAAAGAAAAGGGGCGATATCGCCATGCTTGGCAAAG
>NZ_JBQLIB010000002.1:0-282282 GCF_056034365.1 Marinococcus sp. LNHM5E3-2.1 | reverse complement strand
TGCGACCGGCATGGGTTTGTCCTCGGAGCGATCGTGACGGGGGGCAATGTTCATGACAGCCGGGTCTTTCATGATCTATTGGCCCAGGTGACGGCCCGGATGGGCCGCCCGTATGCCGTCGCGGTGGATGCCGGGTATAAAACCCCGGCGATTGCTCACCTGCTTCGTGAAGAGGGCATCCGCCCGGTCATGCCTTATACCCGTCCCAAGGGCCCGCCGGGACGTTTGCGTAAACAGGACTTTGTGTATGATGCCTACCTGGATGCGTATCTCTGTCCCGAGCATCAGGCCCTGCGCTACCGCACCACGACTCGGGACGGCTATCAGGAATATGTCTCGGATCCCGCCATTTGTCAGTCCTGTCCGCTGCTTGAAACCTGCACCCAAAGCCGGGATCACCGGAAGGTGATCCTCCGCCACGTCTGGCAGGACGATCTGGACGAAGCCGAACACCTTCGACACACCCCGTGGAACCGGAGAACCTATGCGGAACGAAAAGAAACCATCGAACGGATTTTTGCGGATCTCAAACAAAAGCATGGCTTGCGTTGGACGCTCCTCGCCGGAGGGGCAAGAAACTCTGCGCAGGCGATGCTTGTTTATGCAGCGATGAACCTCAAAAAACTCGCCACCTGGCGGTGGCGACAAATAGGCGCTTGTCTATTGGGGCTTCTTTTTTCTTTCGATGGCACAACAAAGGCCTCCGAAATTCATTTTCGGAGGCCTTTGTCTACAACCTGGGACCGTTTCCGGTCTCTTTTTTATAGGCAGAAATCACGTATCTTCGTATAGTGCCTTTTCAAATTTGCAGTAGTTCCGCATACTGATGAAAAAGAAAAAGGAGGAAATCATATGAAAAATATCGAAGCCGGACTGTTGATCCTCCGGGTCGTGACAGGCGTGATATTTTTAGCCCACGGAGCAGATAAATTACTGAACGGAATGGGTGACCAGGCTGCATCGTTTGGCAGCATGGGCATGCCGGAAGGCACGGCTTACGCTGTAGCAGTCATCGAAGCCGCGGGAGGAATTTTACTGATTCTAGGACTGCTGACGCGTGTCGTGGCGGGGCTGTTTGCACTCATTATGCTTGGAGCGATTGCAACGGTCAAATGGCAGCAGGGATTGATTGGAGGCTTTGAGCTTGATCTTATACTGATGGCTGCCTCTATTCATCTGGCGCTTACTGGAAGCCGCATGCTTGCCTTGAAAAAACGAAAAAAGAAACGTTCTTTCTGAAGCAGTAAACGGCCTGCAGGGGTTTATCCCTGCAGGCCGTTTACTGTTTATGCATTTTCATTTGACGCATAAGGCTCCATCTTTTTCCACTGCGTACGAATAGTGGACGAGGCCACGCCGTAGCGTTCGGCGATTTCTTTCTGGGTGCCGCCTCCTACTGCGTATTCAAGGGCTGCTGCCTGGGCTTCCGGCTTGCGGATAACAGGATTTTCCTGTTCACAAAAGCGTGCCCACAGCTCTGAAGCTGCAGCTGCTGCGTCTTTAGACAGCTGATCGGAGCTTTCGAGCGCCTCCACTACCTTCTGCTGGTCGTCGTTCAGGCCTGAAGTGGATGCCGCAGCGGTCTCTGTTGTATCGGCCGCAGCATCTGAACCTGTTTCAGACGGGGTGGTGGAGGTGCTATCTGCTTCCTGGTATTTTTCCTGAAGATCATCCTTAAGTGTGCGAAGCACGTCCGGCAGGTGATGCGTGATCCAGCCGGCTTTATCCGCTTCGTTATCCGGAACAGAGCCGGTAACACTTTTAATGACGTCATCGCCGAAGTCCGGATGAAACGGCAGCAGGCCGAGCATTGGATACCATTTGTCCTCCACAGGAACTAAAAAGGCGAGGAATACAATGTTTTCCTGCAGGTCGCGGAAAAAGGACAGTGGTTCAATGTGGTGAACTTCATCGCTCAACAGGTCAGTGACTTCGTACCAGTCGTCGGTCATTTTATTCAAACGAAATAATGACAGGTTATGCCCGGTCCAGTTGGAATAAAGCCGCTGAAGCCGCGGGTGCTGACTGTTCTGCTCTATCTGCTGATGGATATTCATCCATTCCCTGCGCTCATTGCCGTGAAGTAAAAAGTCGGCAAGCGCCAGGTTTTGGACAAATTTATGCCAGGCATAAGGGAAATAGTTCGGCCGATAGACACGGCGGTAATAATGGCTGAAATCCTTCCGGCTGTCTTTGTTCGCAGCGGCTGCAAGATCCAGCTGTATGTTGGTTACTTCTTCAGTCGTATAAGCTGGCTGGTTGGCGGGATCGCCGCAGCATTTTTTGTATTTTTTACCGCTGCCGCAAGGACACGGATCGTTACGTGAAATACTCATACATTCAGGCTCCTTCTCACTAGTATGTTACTATTCCTTCAAATTCTAACATACATTGCCCCGAAATGGGGAATCCGTGCGCTTCAGGGGGGTGGAGACGTGAAAAAACCCTTCGCAGTGGAAGGGCTGTATTTGTATAATAAGAGACCTGCTTAATTAGCCGCTTGGCCGTTCGCATTTTCCCATACGCTGCGGAGTGTCTCTGCGCTGTGGTGGAAGTCTTGGGCTTCCTCTTCATTCAGTGGCAGTTCGATCACTTCCCGTATTCCTTCGCGGTTAATGACAGCCGGCACACCGATGCATAGAGTATTTTCTCCGTACTGGCCGTCAAGGTGGGCGCTGACGGTCAAAACGCTGTTTTCGTTTTTAAGAATCGCGTTTGTAATACGGGTGAGTCCCATTGCGATGCCATAGCTGGTGGCGCCCTTACGCTCAATGATCTCATAGGCAGCCCCGCGGACGTCTTTAATCATGCCTTTCATTTCCTTCACATTTTTGTTTTCTTTTTCATCTGCGAGCTCTACTGCGTTTCGGCCGCCGACGTTTGCCTGGCTCCAGACGGCAAGCGATGTGTCGCCGTGTTCACCAATGATATAGGCGTGGGCATTCTGGGCAGCAGTATCAAAATAGTCACTCAGCATAAACCGCAGGCGGGAGGTATCCAGAATTGTCCCGCTTCCAATGACCCGTTCTCTTGGAAGCCCGCTGAACTGCTGGGTGGCATACGTAAGAATATCCACAGGGTTAGTAGCGATAAGGAATATTCCGTCAAAGCCGTTATCCATCACTTGACCGACGATATTTTTAAATATAGCCGTGTTTTTGCCTACAAGGTCGAGACGGCTTTCACCCGGTTTTTGGTTGGCACCGGCGGTAATGCAGACAATGTCGGCATCCCGGCAGTCTTCATAGGTGCCAAACCATGTTTTAGTAGGATGCGGGGCAAAGGCTTTACCGTGATTGAGATCCATCACGTCCCCTTCGGCCTTGCGCTCATCCAGATCGATGATCACGAGCTCCTCGACGACGCCCTGATTAATTAACGAAAATGCATAGCCGCTGCCGACAGCTCCGGCTCCGATAACAACAACCCGGTGGACGTGATTTCTTTTCATGTATAAAATCCCCTTTCGAATATGAATCATGTGAATGAATGAGCAATCTTTATCTATTTATATTGTGCACTATTTCACAAAGTGATGCAAGCATAGAAAATATATAATTGTGAACAAATGATGAACTTACGTGTTGGGAGGAAATCGAAACGGGAAAGGAGCAGAAGAGGAGGAATGACTCGATGGAAAATGCGTTAAAATATGCGCTGCCGACAGCGTTGACGTGGGCAGTGATTGGTCTGCTCGCCGGTCTGAATCTCGACAGAGGATGGCTGTGGGTGCTTGCTTTTGTAGTTTTCGGATTTCTCGTCAGCTTTGTTACAGTGATAATTGCGCAGTGGATTATTTCTAAAATAAATATGTAATTAGCGGCGGTGAAATTAGGGAATGGTGTATGTAAAGCTTATAAGCGAAAAGGAGCGTGCAAGCATGGAGGATATAAACGGCCGGAGACCGGTCATAGCTATTACTGGCGCTAGTGGATATATCGGAAGAAACCTGATGAAGGAACTGAAAAAGCACGCGGATATTATTGCTCTGTCGAGAAACATAGACACAAAAGAAAACGAGGAGCATGTAACATGGCGTTCGTGTGACTTATTTTCATTAAAAGACGCGGAACAGGCACTCGAAGGTGCAGATTACGCTTTATACTTAGTTCATTCGATGATGCCGACGTCCAAATTAACTCAGGGAAGCTTTGAAGATATGGACGTTATCCTTGCCGATAATTTCGCGCGTGCCGCCGAGCAGAAGCAGGTGAAGCAGGTCGTTTATTTGAGCGGCATTATTCCTGAAGCCGACCGGCTGTCCCGCCATTTAAGTAGCCGGCTCGAGGTGGAAGACATTCTAAAATCATACCGGACGCCGGTGACTGCTATACGTGCGGGATTGATTGTCGGTCCACAGGGCTCCTCGTTTCCTATTCTCGCAAAGCTGGTAAAGCGGCTGCCGGTCATGATCCTTCCGAAATGGACGCAGACCAAGACCCATCCGATTGCCCTGGCCGACGTATTAAACAGTCTGCAGAAGAGCATCGGGGAAGAATCGCTCTACAACCGTTCCATCGATGTTGGAGGGCCGGACGTAATGACTTACCGGAAAATGATGAACATCACTTCAAAGGTGATGGGGAAGAAGCGCTACGCAGTTACCGTGCCTTTTTTCACCGTGCGCCTTTCAAGACTGTGGGTGAGTGTAACTACCGGGACGCCGAAAAGCCTGGTTTATCCACTGATTGAAAGTCTGATCCATCCGATGGTGGCTGACCCTGCTAAAAGTGTGAAAGGCATCAGTGATGGAAAAATTCCATTCCGGGAGGCGGCAGAAAACTCTCTGAAGGAAAGCAGGAAGGAGCAGTCCTCCATTCTGGCACGCCTGAAGCCGGCACCTGTGGAGCGGAATGTACGCTCTGTCCAGCGCGTCACCATCCCAAGTGGAAGAGACGCGGACTGGACGGCCCGTTATTATATAAAGTGGCTGCCGAAGCTTCTGCGCCCATTCGTAAAGGTGGAAACGACTGATCGCTATCAGTACGGCCTGCGGCCTGCCTTTATGAAAAGAACATTTCTCGAGCTCTCCTATTCCAAGGAGCGCAGCGAAGAAGACCGGGCGCTGTACTATATTACCGGTGGACTCCTTGCACAGGTAAATGAAGGAGAACGGGGCCGGCTGGAATTTCGTAAAATTCCTCACACGAACCAGTGCATTGTAGCGGTACATGATTATGTTCCGGCTATGCCATGGTACTTTTATCAATATACCCAGGCGTTTATTCATCTTTGGATCATGAACCGCTTTAAAGCACACCTTGAAAAAGATCAGTGGACGTTAAGGAGGTCCCGTCAGCTCCAGCCGGAGTCATAATTTTCCTCGTTTAGTTTCACCTTTTTTAAGGAACACGGAAAAGGATATGAGTAGTCTGCATACAGAAGGGAGACGGTGCCGTATGAGCACCAACCAGTTGATCCGTGACTATTTTGTCAATCACGCAGCGGAAATGGCGAATTCATGGTACGAAACGTTGGAGGAATCAGACAGAGAATCTGCTTACGCAACGACTGACCCAAAAGAAGTTGAGGAACTGAAGTCTCAGACGTATGAGTTTCATTTATATTTCTCGAGTATTTTTATCGAGGACCGGAATACATGGGAGAATACCTTTGAAGTATGGATAGACGGCATTATCCGTGATCCTAAATACTTCCGGACGAAGGATGCGCGGGTCGTCCGGGAAATAATGAGGTACAGGGAACAGTATACTGCCTATTTGAAGCGCTTTTATGCGGAAGAGCAATCAGAGCTCTCTGCGAATATGAAAGAACAGCTTCGGGAGCTCGTAACAAACGGCATGGATCAGATTATTCTTTCTTACGTGGAAAAATCCAACCGGCTGCTCCTGCAGAAATTAGAAGCGAGGGAAAGCATTATTAATGAACTGAGCGCTCCGGTTATCTCTCTGAATAAATCCTCCGCCCTTCTTCCGTTAATTGGAGAAATTGACGAAGAACGGGCTGCAGTAATACTCGAGCACACACTTGAGGCGTGCTCGAAAAAGCAGGTCTCTGAATTGTTTATTGACCTTTCCGGCGTAGCCGGCATCGATACCCACGTCGCTCATCAGATTTTCGGGCTGATACGTTCGTTAAAGCTGATTGGCGTACAGCCTGTTCTGGCAGGCATGCGTCCCGAAATCGCCCAAACCTCCGTCAATCTTGGCATCAGATTTCAGGATGTACCGATTGCCTCGTCGCTTTCCCAGGCAATGGACCAAAAGCATTAAAAAAAGCCGGCTCCCTAAAAAAGGATGCCGGCTTTTCTTTCGTCTTTAACACAGAATTACTCTGCTTTTAGACTTTTTCTACAACGTACGTTGGCTTCTCAACGAATCTTTTGCCGCCTAGTTCTTCGGAATGATCGAAGTAGCCGCCGAATTTATAAACGACTTTGTACTCGCGGTCCGGCTCTGTAAACAACTGATTCTCGTTGTTAGAGATGACCGTGACATGGTTGTTTTCTACAAAGCTGTCGATTTCACTCGCTTTATAGTTTGTACCTGCAGTAAGTTCGGAAACGGATTGGCTTCCCATATATAATCGCTCCTTTGCGTTATAGTTTGTCCACTCGTTACAATACCCGGGTGAAACGTGTCTTAATCATACGATTTAATAGCCGCCCCGGATACTTGGCTCTACGTCCTCTAAATAAAACTTCGTCAGCTTCTCCTGCTCCTCTTTCGAGAAGGAGGGAACACTGACCGCTTCGAGGCTGTCGGTTACCTGTTTTTCGTTACGGAATCCAGGTATGACACAGGTGACGTCCTCGTTATCCAAAATCCAGCGCAGAGCTGCCTGGGCCATTGTGCCCCGCTGCTCTTTAATCCACTGGAGGGAGGTGCTGAGCTCTACGCCCTTTTGAAAAGGAAGGCCGGCGAATGTTTCTCCGACATTGAAGGCGTCTCCGTCCCGGTTGAAATTGCGGTGGTCATCTTCAGCGAATGTCGTTTCTTTTGTATATTTTCCGGTTAACAGTCCGCTTGCGAGCGGTACGCGGGTCAGGATACCGACGCCCTGCTTTTTCGCCTGTGGAAAAAGCCGTTCTGCCGGCTTCTGACGGAAAATATTGTAGATCACCTGAAGTGCCTTAACATTTGGATAATGCAGGCATTCCATGCCTTCCTCCACTGTTTCCACGCTGACTCCGTAGTGGCGGATTTTTCCCTGTGCCTGCAGGTCATCAAGTACCTTAAATACCGAGCCGTCTTTTAAGACGTCGATCGGCGGACAGTGAATCTGATAAAGATCCAGGCGTTCGCGTCCGAGCCGCTTCAGTGTAGCGTCCAGGTAGGCCGTGACACTTTCACTGGAATAAGTATTTGGGTCATTAATATCGCCGCCACGCGCAAATTTGCTGGCCACGTGAATCTTGTCTTCTTTGCCTTTGGTTGCTTTTCCAATCAATTCCTCGCTGTGTCCATCCCCGTACACGTCGGCCGTGTCGAAAAAATTCACCCCGGCGTCCATGGCAGCCTCGAGGCCTTTGAGCGCTTCGGTATCGTTTGTTGCTCCCCACGCGCCGCCAATGGCCCATGTGCCAAAGCTCAATTCACTTACTTTTAGATCGGTATTTCCCAACTGACGATATTTCACACCGTCCACCTGCCTTTTAATCAAAGTATGGTAGGCTATTCCCGTTCTGCAGATATTTAAGCGTTCTCATGATTAATGGTTTTGATTTAGTGTAATGTTTCCTATAATAAAAGCAGCACATTTTAAAGGAGGCGGAGTCCTTGTATTTATTCAAAGAAAAACCGATCAGAAATACGATTGATGTCAATCAGCAGGCGCTTTCCCTTATTGAAGACGGCTTTCGGCGCCTGCAGGCAGGAGAAGTAACCATGCCTCCTGTACTCAGCATGCCCATTGCCGATAAAAATGGTGAAATGGATGCAAAAACGGCTTACGTCAAGGGCATGGACCAGTTTGCCCTAAAAATTTCGACCGGTTTTTTCGATAACCCGGACAAAGGGCTTCCAAGCCTTAGCGGCATGATGCTTTTGTTTCATTCGGATACCGGCTTCCCGGCAGCAGTGCTTCAGGACAATGGATATTTGACCGATGTGCGCACAGGAATTGCCGGCGCCGCGGCAGCCAAGTATTTGGCTAAAGACGAGGCAAGGATTGCAGGTATCGTCGGCACCGGCACACAGGCGCGCTTTCAGCTGCGGGCGCTGAAAATGGTACGGCCGTCAATTGAAAAAGTGTATGTGTACGGACGCAAAAAAGAACGGATTGAAGCGTATCAGCGTGAAATGGAGCATGAGCTTGGTGTTACGACGGAAGCTGCCGATCTTGAAACAGTAGTACGAAACTGTGACGTGCTCGTTACGACGACACCGTCGACAGAGCCGTTCATCAAAAAAGAATGGCTGCATCCGGGGCTTCATATTACAGCTATGGGCTCAGATGCCTCGGAAAAGAATGAAATCGAGCCGGACGTACTCGGAGCGGTAGATATTCTTGCCTGTGATGCGGCTTCGCAGGCATTTTCCATCGGCGAACACCGGACGGCAAAAGAAGCAGGAGTTATCGATGAAAGCAGCACCGTGGAAATCGGGGCGATTATCAGCGGAGATGCCCGTAGCCGGGAAACGATGGAGCAGGTAACCTTCTGTGACCTGACAGGCACCGGGGTGCAGGATACAGCCATTGCCGTCTACACGTACGACCAGCTCAAGGCCTCCGGAGTAGGACTCGAAATAACAGAAGACGAATAAACAGTGGGCGCCGGGTCAAGGATCCGGTGTCTTTTTTATGCTCTTTCCTGGAGAAAGGGTGGCGATTTTTGGAAAAAGTTATATAATAATTTGTAAACGGTTTCAATAAAAGGGGGAGCTCGGTGGTGGGCGAACGGAGGAAGGGTTGGATGTTTGCTGTTTTCTTTCTCGGCTGTCTGGCCAGCCTGGCGGCAACCGTTTATTTTGGTACGAAGGCTTTTTACGTGGAGCCGGTAAATTCAGAGGAAAACGAAGTGTACCAGACGAGAGCAGCGCTCATTATGGAAGAAGCAGGAAATCCCTACTGGGAACAGATTAAAGAGGGCGCGACTGAAGCCGGAGAAGAAGCGGGCATTTACGTCGAAACTTACGGGCCGTCTAAAGCGGATAAAGATGAGCAGCTTGAAACGATGAACCGAATGATTGAAAGCAATGTAGACGCCATTATCACCCAGGGTATTGATGATCCTGTTTTCAGGGAGCTGGTACAAAAAGCGCTCGAAAAGGGGGTGCCGGTCATCACTGTAGACAGCGACGTACCGGAAAGCGGGAGGCGTGCCTATATCGGGACGGATAATTATGAAGCCGGAATTTTGGCAGGTGAAGAGCTGCTTCGGAATACAGAAGGAATGCAGTATGTCGGCATCGTTTCCGGAAGTGCAGAAACGGTCAATCAGCAGGAGAGGGTGGAGGGGTTCCGGGATACTGTAGAAGCAAGCGGCCGCGTAGAAATCAAGGATATCGGGTATTCCGGTATTTCCGAGATCGGAGCCGCCCAGGCCGCTTATAGTTTATTAAAGGAGAACCCTGCCATTACGGCGCTGTATGGCACAAGTGCTTTGGATGCTGTCGGCATGGCGCAGGGAATCGAAGAGATTGAAGGGGTCGGCGACCTGTATGTGATCGGTTTTGATACACTGCCCGAAACAGTACAGCTGCTTGAAGAGGGCACAATTGATGCTACGGTCCGTCAGCACCCCGTGCAGATGGGGGAGCAGGCGGTATATGATGTGGCACGGCTGAATCAACAGCAGTACGTGCCGGCGGTACAGCATACAGACACCGTTATTTGGAGAGCTTCTGAAGCTGCCCGGGAAGGGGGAACGGAGCGGTGATACGGTCTATTCGTTCGAAAATGCTGTTTTTTTCCTTTGCGTTTATCCTGCTGTTTAACGCCGTAGCAATCGGTATTTACTGGAGCTCAGAGCGGATTACTAATGAATACAGTTCGAGCTTTGACCGCTTTGTATTACTGAATTCCATTTCCCGGCAGGCCGAAGAGTGGACAGCAGCGACGCAGCAGATAGCGACCAACCCTTCACAGGAAACATGGGCCGCTTATTATCAGGCATCAGGGGAAATGAAAGCACTGACAGAAGAGCTGGGTAATGAAGAAAATCAGCCTGGATCCGTCGAAATGCAGAGCTACATGCAGCTGCTTGATTCACTCGAGCAAAACAGCGAAACGACTGCCGGATTTGTGCTTCAGGGGGATATCGAAAAATACGGAAGCAATCTCGCAGAAACCGAACAGTCGAACGCATATATACAGGAAAGCACCCTGACCCTTATCGATCAGTCCCTGACAGAGTACCAGCAGCTGTATGCTCAGCTGCAGGAGCGCAATACCTCGTTTCGCTATTTTATTATATGCTTGTTTGCCACGTCGCTATTGATTGCTGCTTTTATCGCCTTCCGTTTCTCTTCAAGCATTACAAAGCCGGTCGGCGAATTATCCCGGGCAGCAGAGGAAGTATCGCGCGGCCACTTTCAAGGGGAACCTCTCCGTATCCGCTCCGGAGACGAACTGGAGCTTCTCGGCCGTACGTTCAACCGTATGCGGACAGACATTCATACGTATGTAGGCGAAATGGAAAAAAAGGCAGAAATGGACCAGCTCATGAAGCAGCTGGAGCTGAAGCATCTGCAGAACCAAATTAATCCGCACTTTTTATTCAATACCCTGAACACGATTTCAAAAATGGCTTATTTGGAAGATGCGGAGGAAACGTCGGAATTGATAGAGTCTGTTTCTTCCCTGCTGCGCTACAGCCTTGGAAATATCGAAAAAGAAGTAACACTTCGGGATGAGCTGGAAGTGATCCGGAGCTATTTTCATATACAGGAAACGAGGTTCCGGAACCGCTTGTCTGCACATATTGAAATTGAAACAGATGAGCTTGATGTCCCGATACCGAGATTGACGCTGCAGCCGGTAATCGAGAATGCCTTTATTCACGGAGTGGAAGGAATGGAGGAAAATGCTGAAGTACGTGTGCAGGTGCGTCTGGAGAACAGTCAGATCGTCGTCCGGGTGATGGATAACGGTAAAGGAATGAACGAGCGGCAGCGCCAGCAGCTTCTTGGTGCGGGGGAAGAGCAGGAAGCGCACGTTGGTCATTCCACCGGCCTGGGGATGCAGAACGTACGCAGGCGACTGGAATTATTCTTTCAGGCCGGGCAGCTTGTGGATGTGGAATCCGTGCCGGCACGAGGCACCACGGTAAAGCTGTGTATGCCGGTCAAAGAATGGCAGAAAGCAGGGGGGCAGGCAGGATGATACGACTTTTGATGGCAGAGGATGAATGGCTTGAACGTAAAGCGATGAAAAAGCTGATAGCGGCGCATTTACCGGAAATCACAGTAATCGGGGAGGCAGAAAATGGGCTCGACGCAGTGGAGCAGGCTATCGAAAGTAAGCCGGACATTGTGCTGATGGATATTAAAATGCCGGGATGTAACGGCCTCGAAGCCATACAGCGCATTCAGAAGGCGGCAGCCGGTATCCATTTTATTATGGTTACTGCCTATGATTCCTTCGACTATGCCCGGGAGGCGCTCGGGCTGGGCGTAAAGGAGTATTTGCTAAAGCCGGGCAAAAAAGAAGAGACTATTCAAACACTCGCACGTGTGCAGGCGGCAGTGAACCGCAGCAGGCTGGAGCAGAAGCAATACAGAAGCAGAATGCAAAAGCTCCTTTTCCAAAGCGTCTGTCACGGAGAAGCGTACGAAAACCATGCCGATCTTCTTACAGAAGCAGTGCCGGGCTGCTCATACGGTTTTGCAACAGTCATGCGGGAGGAGGAAATGCCGGAGGATATAGAAGAAAGAATAGCCCAGTGGACCAATGATTCTTTTCTTACAGACCGTCAGCCGGGCGGCTGGTTTCGGACTTTTTTCTTCCATACGGGCAAAAACAGGGGATCTGAAGAGATCGAACGCCTGCGCCGCCGCATGCATTTTGAACTCGGGGAAAAAGCAGCGATAGGGGTTTCTGAAAAGGAATACGACATGAAACAGCTTTTCCAGGCTTATGTGGAAGCACTGTCCAGTCTTGAAAAAGATCAGTACGCGCTGCCGGAACAGAGCAGCGAGTGGGTCTCCTCCATTGTGAATGCGCTGCGGACCGGGGAAGAAAAAGCCGCCGTCTATTATTGGAGCGAATGGTGGAGCACCCAGCCCCAAAAATCATCCAGGAGACATTTGTGGCTTCAGCTTGAAGAGCTGGTTAAGGAAATGGGCGGTACACTCGAGGAGAACATGCCGTCGGATACTGCGGAATGGAAGCGTCTCCTTCATATTGTGGGAGCATACCGGGGGCTCCATTTTCGGGAGCATCACCAGATTGAAAAAGTAAAAGCCTACGTTAAAAATTACTATGCCAAGCCGCTCCAGCTTGAAGATATGGCAGGATATGTGCAGTGGAGCCCTGCATATTTTTCCCACCAGTTTAAAGAAGTAACCGGAGTGTCATTTGTTGATTACGTCACGCGTGTAAGGATGCAGGAAGCAAAACGGATGCTTCAGGACCGCGAACGGCCGTTAAAGGAAATCAGTATCAGTATCGGGTACAAAGACCCTAACTATTTCAGCCGTGTCTTTAAAAAGCAGGTGGGGTGCTCTCCGAAACAATATCAGCAAGGCAAAAAGTAATAGGATAAAGTAACCTAAAAATAATGCAGATAATCAAAAGATTGTATAGAAAATACTTCCATACAATCGCAGGAACCTAACTTATAATCAAAATTGTAAGCGTTATCATAAAATCATATTTATTCCTGCGAGGGGGAGGGTTCATGTTGAAAAAGAGTGTTGGTCTGGTAGGAAGTTCATTGCTGCTGTTCGGTTTGGCAGCCTGTGGGGGAGGCGGTTCGGATTCCGGCTCCGGTTCGGAAAATGAAGGCAGCTCCGGAGGCTCGGGGGAAGGTGGAAGTGATGCCGAAGTAGAAATCTTCAGCTGGTGGACGGGCGCTGGCGAGGAAGACGGCCTGATGGCTTTAATCGATATGTTTGAAGAGGAAAATCCCGATATTTCAGTGGAAAACGCCGCTGTAGCCGGTGGTGCCGGTACAAATGCTAAAGCAGTGCTCGCCACAAGAATGCAGGGTGACGATCCGCCATCCACGTTCCAGGTGCACGGCGGAGCTGAGCTGAATGACAGCTGGGTGGCAGCAGACAAAATGGAGCCGCTCAATGATTTTTACGAAGAGGAAGAGCTGAATGACAAGTTTCCGGAAGAGCTAGTGGATATGGTCAGCTCGGATGGCGATATCTACTCCGTACCGGTCAATATTCACCGTGGAAACGTCATGTTTTACAACATGGAGGTGTTTGAAGAAAACGACATCGAACCGCCAAGTGATATCGACGAATTTTTTGAAGTCGCAGAAGAGCTTGAAGCTGCAGGAGTGACGCCGCTTGCAATGGGTGATAAAGAATCCTGGCCGGCTACACAAATTTACGAAAACCTGCTGCTTGCCAACCTCGGTCCGGAAGACTACGAAGCTCTTTGGGAAGGGGAAGTTGGCTTTGATGATGAGCGCGTAGCAACAGCCACTGAACAGTTTGGGAAAATGCTTGAATATGTAAACGAAGATCACGCTTCGAGAAACTGGCAGGACTCAGCGCAGATGGTTGCAGACGGGGAAGCTGCCATGATTAACATGGGTGACTGGGCGAAAGGCTATTTTGTAAACGACCTTGGCCTGGAAGTGAATGAAGGCTTCGGCTACACGCCGTTCCCTGGAACATCGGAAGAATTCATGGTCATCACTGATACTTTCGGTCTGCCAAAAGGGGTGGGAAATCCGGAACAGGTTAAAGAATTCCTGAGCGTCCTCGGTTCGAAGGAAGGACAGGACGCGTTCAACCCGTTAAAAGGATCGATCCCGGCACGTGTGGACGCGGATGAGTCCAAATACGACGAATATGGCCAGGATACGATGGAAGACTTCCAGGAGACATCGCTCACGCCAAGTCTTGCGCACGGTTCAGCTGCCTCTGAAGGCTTCGTGACGAAAGCGAACCAGGCCGTAAATATCTTTGTTACTCAGGGCGATGAAGAGAAATTGATGGAATCGATGCAGACAGCACTTGAGGAAGAACAGCAATAGGATGAATTAACAGAAAAAAGCCCCGTGCCGGTGAAAGCGGTGCCGGGCTTCTTTTGTTCAAAGGAGGGATGGAAGATGGCCGACGAAGTAATGGACAAAACAGCAGCAAAAGACCGGGTGAAACGTAAAAAAGCAGTCAGGGACCGCTGGTGGGCCGTGGCGTTTATCGCTCCCTCGTTTTTACTGGTCGCTGTATTTGTATACGGATTTATCGGGTGGACAGGGTACGTCTCGCTCAGCAACTGGAACAGCCTGACACCGGACTTTTCGTTTGCCGGGTTCGCAAACTATATATACCTGTTCCAGGACTTCCGTTTTCAGGCGGATTTAAGGAACACTCTGTTTTTTACACTTTTATTTATCGGGTTTGTGATTGTGAGCGGCCTCGGTCTGGCGGTGCTTATCGACCAGAAGTTAAAGGCCGAAACGCTTTTTCGCAATATTTTTCTTTTTCCAATGGCGCTTTCCTTTGTCGTGACGGGGGTCGTCTGGCAGTGGCTTTTGAACCCGTCCACCGGCTACAATACATTTTTGGCATTCTTTGGTATCGAACCGCTCTGGTATACCGACACGAATATTCTGGGCGGCTTTCAGTGGGGGAGTATTGAATTCGGTCTTCCTGTTGCTATTATCGCGCTTGTCATAGCGGCCGTCTGGCAGATGACCGGCTTTTCCCTGGCGATGTATCTGGCCGGCCTGCGGGGCATTCCGGAAGAGCTCCGGGAAGCTGCCCGGGTCGACGGGGCGTCAGAGTGGAAGGTATACATGAAGGTAGTCATTCCGCTGCTTCTGCCAATTACAGTAAGTGTTGTTATTATCATGGCGCACATTTCGCTGAAAATATTTGACCTTGTTTACGCGATGACCGGCTCGGGGGCGAATTTCGTAACCGACGTTCCGGGCGTATATATGTTTGAAACCACATTCCGTGCCAATTACTATGCAAACGGGGCAGCCATCGCCATGGTAATGCTCATTCTGGTCGCTGTATTCATCGTACCGTACTTACTCGCCAATCGAAGGAGGGAAGGCTGATGGCCATTCGATTAACGCCGGTGTTCAAATACGCACTCGCCATTTTTATGTCGCTTTTGTTTTTATCACCGATCTACGTCATCGTAGTAACCAGCCTGAAGCCGCTCGATGAAGTGAGTCTCGCTACGATGTGGGCGTTTCCGACAGCGATCGACTTTTCAAGCTACGCGGAAGCCTTCGCTGCCCTGGCTCCGAACCTGGCGAACAGCTTTTATCTGGTTATTCCGGCAACGATTTTATCCGCGCTGCTCGGGGCGATGAACGGATATGTGCTGTCCAAATGGAAGTTCAAGGGCTCGGAAATTCTTTTTACCGTGCTGCTGTTCGGGATGTTTATTCCGTATCAGAGCATCCTCATTCCGCTCATCCAATTTCTCAGGAGTATTGAATTGTACAACTCGATTCCGGGGCTGATTCTCACCCACGTCGTGTACGGTCTGCCGATTACGACCCTGATGTTTAGAAACTTTTATGCCAACATCCCCGATACAATGATTGAAGCAGCGAAAATTGACGGAGCGGGTTTTCTGCAGATATTCCGGCGCGTCATTATTCCGCTATCCATTACGGGATTTGTCGTCGTAGCCATCTGGCAGTTTACGAACATCTGGAATGAATTTTTGTTTGCGGTAACGATCACAAACGCAGACAGCCAGCCGGTTATGGTGGCGCTGCAGAATTTATCCGGCAGCCAGATCGTGCAGTGGAACGTGCAGATGGCCGGTGCCATGCTTGCCGCCCTGCCGACGCTTATAGTCTATATTGTGCTTGGAAGATACTTTGTCCGCGGTCTGCTTGCCGGCTCGGTTAAAGGGTGATCAAAGCTTCTCTGCTCCGGCAGGGGAGCTTTTTTGTCTGCAGGCTTTTCAAATGATCAATTTTCCCTTCTCAATGCGTGAAGTCGTGTTAAAATAAGACAGTGATTAACCGGAACGTTAAAAGCGAGTATATGCAGGCATAGAGAAAGGTGGCTCATCGTGGCAGACACAGCAAAGACCTCGGTAAAAGTCGCTATGACAACCAATATGCAGCAGGAAGATGAACGTGAAACCATCCAACTGAACGCAGATGGCGAAATGTACGAAAAGCAGGAATGGACATATGTCCGGTTCGAAGAAGAGCTCGAGGGCATAGGAAAGGTACAGACCACGCTGAAAATCGGAAATGCAGAGGTGATGGTACTCCGAAGCGGGGCCGTGGCCATGCGTCAGGTATACGCGTACGGCGAGCGTACCGAAGGCACCTACGACATGGGCTACGGCCGGCTTCATACAGAAGCGGTAACAGACCATCTGGCTGTGACAAAGGCCAACCTCGGCTGGGTGATGCATATTGATTTTCATTACCGGCTGGTACTGCAGGGGACGCCGGTAGGGCGTTACGAAATTTCGATCGTTATTGAGGAGGACGCATAAGCATATGAATATAATGGATCAGGTGAAAGAGCAGTTAAAAACAGAAATTGCGGCGGCAATTGAAGCGGCTGGACTTGCCCGGGGGGAGGACGTCCCGGAGATTGTGCTTGAAACCCCGAAGGAAAAAAGCCACGGCGACTTTGCCTCGAACGCGGCGATGAAGCTCGCAAGCGTGGCAAAAAAAGCACCTCGGGCGATCGCCGAAGACATCGTGAACCACTTAAACACAAACAAAGCCTCCGTCAAAGAGATTGAAATTGCGGGGCCCGGCTTTATTAACTTTTTTATGGATAACCGTTATTTGATTGATGTGATTCCGGAAGTGCTTGATCAGGGGGCAGAGTATGGCCGCTCTGATGTTGGAAAGCAGAAAAAGGTTCAGGTGGAGTTTGTATCGGCGAATCCGACCGGCAATCTGCATCTCGGTCATGCCCGCGGCGCGGCCGTTGGGGACTCGCTCTGCAACATTCTGGACTTTGCCGGCTACGACGTGACGCGTGAATATTACATTAACGATGCCGGCAATCAGATCGTAAACCTGGCAAGATCGGTCGAAAGCCGGTACTTTGAAGCCCTCGGCATGGAGATGGAAATGCCTGAAGGCGGCTATCAGGGAGCAGACGTGCGCCAGTTCGGCGAAGAGCTTGCAAGCGAACAGGGAGACCGGTTCGTCCACGTCGAGGAAGAGGAAAGGCTCGAGTTTTTCCGCGAGTACGGCCTGAAGCGTGAAATCGAAAAGCTGAAGCAGGATCTTGAGCAGTTCAGAGTCCGTTTTGATGTGTGGTATTCGGAAACCTCTCTTTATACAAACGGCAATGTTGAAGAAACGCTTCAATACCTGCACGACCAGGGAGAAACATACGAAGAAGACGGGGCGGTATGGTTCCGTTCGAGCCGTTACGGGGACGATAAAGACCGTGTACTTGTGAAAAACGACGGTACCTACACGTATCTGCTGCCGGATATTTCGTATCACCGGGACAAATTCGGCCGCGGCTTTGAAAAAGTTATCAATATCTGGGGAGCAGACCACCACGGCTATATTCCGCGTATGGAAGCAGCGGTACAGGCGCTCGGCCATGATAAAGAACAGCTCGAAACGCAGATCATTCAGATGGTGAACCTGTTTGAAAACGGCGAGCGTGTAAAAATGAGCAAACGGACCGGGAAGGCAGTAACTCTCCGGGATCTAATGGACGAAGTCGGCATTGACGCCACCCGGTATTTCTTTGCGATGCGGAGTCCGGACACTCACATGGACTTTGACCTGAGCCTGGCTAAATCAGAGTCCAATGAAAATCCGGTATACTACGTGCAGTACGCTCATGCACGGCTTTGCAGCATTTTCCGTCAGGCGGAGGAGCGCGGCATCACTTTTGATCCGAAAGCCGATTTGACGCCGATCCACAGTGAAAAAGAAATGGACGTGCTGAAAAAAATCGGGGAATTTCCGGAAGAAGTGGCGATTGCAGCGGACAAATATGCTCCGCACCGCATGACCACCTATCTTCATGAACTGGCCTCTGCGTTTCACAGCTTTTACAACGCAGACCGCGTGATGGACGCGGAGGACGAGCCGAAAACCCAGGCAAGGCTCGTACTGGCGAAGGCAGTCCAGACGACAGTTCAGAACGGTCTCGATCTTATCGGCGTGAACGCGCCGGAAACGATGTAATAACGACGAAGGCACCGCCCGAAATGGGAGGTGCCTTTTTGTTATGCTTTCGCGGGAGCTTTTTCATATGCGGATTCGATCTGTTCGTCGACTGGAAACCTGGTTCCCACGTAAGCTCGGGCCCGTTTAACAAACAGGGCGATAACAATCAGTGTTCCGACAGCTGCAATAATATAACTCAATTCCATCGGAAGTCCGAAGCCGATCGGCGCGTTCAAAATGTAGGTGAACGTTGCCATGGTCATGAACGTGGCTGGAATCGAAGCGACCCAGTGGTTTTTCCCGGCAAGCACGAGATACATGGCACCGACCCACAGGGCGATCATGGCGGTGGACTGATTGGCCCAGGAAAAGTACCGCCATAAAATGGTGAAGTCCATGTTCGTTAAAGCAAACGAAGCGACAAACAATGGAAGGGCAATCCAAAGCCGGTTCGGCATTTTCTTTTGATTTATCCGGAAGTAGTCCGCAATGATCATCCGGGCGCTTCTAAACGAAGTATCCCCGGACGTGATTGGAAGAACAATAACCCCAATGACTGCGAGTGTACCGCCGACAGCACCAAGCATCGTCATGGAAACTTCACTAACCACAGCTCCGGGACCGCCGGCAGCGATGATTTCGTTCAGGGACACGCCGTTAAAAATGCTCATGGCAGCAGCGGCCCAGATCATGGCGATGATGCCTTCGGCGATCATCATGCCATAGAAAATTTTTCTTCCGCTGCCTTCGCTCTGGGTGGTACGGGAAATAATTGGTGTCTGGGTAGCATGAAAGCCGGAGATAGCCCCGCAGGAAATAGTTAAAAACAACAGCGGGAAAATAGGCGCCTGATCCGGGTGCATGTTTTGGAACGAAAGCTCTGGAATCGGCTGTCCCTGAACGATAAGTCCACCTCCGATACCGACAGCGCTGAGCAGAAGGAGCGCCCCGAGAATCGGATAGATCTTGCCGATAATTTTATCGACCGGAAGAAGCGTTGCGAGAGTATAATAGGCGAAAATAACGGTAATAATAGCCGCAAGGCCGATTCCTGCTGGAAGAATACCACTCAGCAGCTCCGCAGGAGCAGTGACGAAAACGGTTCCAACTAATAATAAAAGAAGCACTGAAAACCCATTTACAATATGTTTCATCGACTTGCCGAGAAATTTGCCCGCAAGCTGCGGAAGGTGGGCGCCACCGTTCCGGATGGAAATCATTCCGGTTAAGTAATCGTGCACCGCTCCGGCAAATATAGCGCCGAACACGATCCATAAAAAAGCAACTGGGCCGTAAAGAGCGCCCATAATCGGACCGAAGATCGGGCCGACGCCTGCAATGTTCAGCAGCTGAATCATGGAATTCCGCTTCGTCCCCATAGGAAGGTAGTCCACGTTATCCTGTTTAGTGAAGGCAGGAGTCGCCCGTTTTTCATTTGTAGTGAATAATTTTTCAATAAAAGCGCCGTATGTAAAATAACCGATAACCAGTAATGCTACTGCGATGATAAAAGTAATCATGATGTCGTCCTCCTGGAAAATTTGAATACGCTTACAGATTAGTTATACAATTGGAAATCATAAACGTCAAGCAGAAAATGAAGCAGGTCCGCGCGGTTTTTATTGCAGATAGGAAGGGTAAATAATGGTAGATCGAGAAGAATAACAGGAAGACATGCTACCATGCAGAAGGAGGAAACGATATGGCCGTAGTTATCCGTTCGATGGAGTATAAAGACTTGGACCGAATCCGTGAAGTAGCAAGAGACTGTTGGTATGACGCCTATGAGGGCATTATTCCGCTGCCGGCACAGGAGATGTATTTAAGTCAGGCCTACAACGATGAGATGTTAATGCGCCGAATATCCAAGCATACCTCCAAAGTAGCTGAAGTGGACGGGAAAGTCGTGGGATTTTCTGATTTAGGACCGATCGACGATAAGCGAAGCTGTAAAATGTCTGCTATGTACCTGCTTCCTGAATATCAAAGCCAGGGGATTGGAAAACAGCTGTTTGACGAAACGCTGATGGAAGAGCCGAATGCTAAAAAGATCCGCGTCTATATAGAGGAAAAAAATACACGCGGGCAGAAATTTTATGAAAAACAGGGATTCGAGAAAAAGGAAAAGCTTCAGGGGGAATTCGGCGGCTATCAGATTCCGATGCTGATTATGGAGAAAGAGATGTAAAAGAAAAGCGGTGGAAGCCTGACCAGCGATGCGTACCCTGGAAGAGCTTTGGAAAAGTGGCTTTTTCACTTCGACAAAGGTCTGAAGGGATGCGACATCGTTGGCTTCCGGAGCTGGACAGAGAAAAACGCGATTGGCGAATAGAGGAAACAGTAACACCCGGGTTAAAGGAAGTTCGACTAAGACCGCTGTGTCCTGTAGCAACGTCGAACTGAAATCACGAATGGATTGGGCTGGTAACGCATGGAGCTAGACATGGCCTGCCCCCGGGTCTGCGCTTTTATAAAATAAAAAAGCTGCTCCTCTTTTGTGAGGAAGCAGCTTTGCACTTGATAGATGATTATTTTAATGGGTTACTTCATTTTTTAATAGAACGATGCGGTGGTAAGGAAATTCTTCTTCTTTTCCCACAATTGGATAATCACTGAATTCTACAATAACCGTGCGTTCAAATTCAGAAATAACTTTCATTTCATATCCTTCATAATGAACGACTTCTCCAGGTTCGAATTGGTCAAATTGTTTTTCGCCAGCCATTTACATCAACACCTTTTGACTTTATTAAATTACATTACCCTTTTTTATAATGATTAAACATCACTTGAAAGTACAGGCATAATACGTATATTCTCGTGAAACAGGAACGATTTGTCAATATAGTTGCAGCAGACTTGTAAATCAGCTAAACTAATTGAAGTTTTTGAAGGAACGAAATAAATGGAGGATGATCATGAGCCTGGAAGAAAAAGAGAGAAAGCTGCAGCAGCTCACAGCCAGGGAAGCGCTTCTTGGTGTTGCTATTGCTGTAGGCCATTTTATTTGGTGGTTTGGTTTTGCATATGGGCTTGGGGGCAGAGACCCTCAGAATTACCAATACATAATGGGTATGCCTGACTGGCTTTTTTACAGCTGCGTACTCGGACCGGTGCTTTTACTCGTTACTCTTTGGTTTGTCGTAAAGTTCGTCCTCCGCGATATTCCTCTTGATCAGGAGGAAGACCGATGAATATAGAAGTGATTGTACCATTAGTCGTTTTTTTACTTTTTACGTTTGCGATCGGTATCTGGTCGGCTAAAAAAAGGTCGGGTGCCGCTTCTTTTCTTCATGACTACTATTTAGGAAGCCGTGAGCTTGGAGGACTGGTGCTGGCCATGACAATGGTTGCGACGTA
This sequence comes from Marinococcus sp. LNHM5E3-2.1, assembly GCF_056034365.1. NCBI lineage: Bacteria > Bacillati > Bacillota > Bacilli > Caryophanales > Bacillaceae > Marinococcus > Marinococcus sp. LNHM5E3-2.1. The sequence goes on along the minus strand of NZ_JBQLIB010000002.1, from coordinate 260,696 downwards.
CGGCAGTGCGAGCAGCTTCGTTGGAGGTCCCGGCATTGCATACGACCGCGGGCTTGGCTGGGTGCTTTTATCCATGGCGCAGGTGGTTACCGGCTATTTCACGCTGATGATCCTCGGGAAGCGATTTGCCGTCATGGCCCGCCGGTACCGGGCTGTCACACTGGTGGATTTTCTCCGCTCCCGCTACAATAACGGGCTGGTTGTCATTTTGGGAGCATTCAGCATTGTAATCTTTTTATTTTCCGCTATGGCCGCCCAGTGGGTAGGTGGAGCGAGACTGATCGAATCGGTTACCGGCATGAGCTATCAGGCGTCCCTGTTTCTGTTTGCAGCAGCGGTGCTGTTTTATGTAATCATCGGAGGCTTCCGGGCAGTGGTGGTGACAGATGCGGTACAGGGCATTATTATGGTCGTCGGTACGCTGATCATTTTTACCGCTACACTGATAGCCGGGGGCGGCATGAACAATATCATGACCTCCCTGTATCAGGAAAACCCAAACCTCGTTACACCGTTTGGCGCAGACGGGGATTTAACCGCACTCTATGTATCGTCATTCTGGATTTTAGTCGGTGTGGGAGTGGTCGGACTGCCCCAGGTGGCAGTACGGGCGATGTCATATAAAAGCTCGGCTGCTATGCACCGTGCGCTTCTTATCGGAACGGCAGTGGTTGCTTTTATGATGTTTGGAATGCATATGGCCGGTGTGATGGGCCGCGTCGTCGTCCCGGGCATTGAAGTTGCCGATACCGTTATGCCGGAGCTGACGATGAGCGTTCTTCCCGGATGGCTGGCCGGTATCGTGCTGGCAGCACCCATGGCGGCTATCATGAGCACCGTGGATTCTCTGCTTCTGATGATCAGCTCCTCAGTAGTCAAAGACGTATACATTAACTATATCAGGCCGGACGCTTCGGAAAACAGAATACGCCTGCTGAGTCTGATTGTTACAGCAGCAGTCGGCATTATCGTGGTAGCTATTTCGTGGAGCCCGCCGGAGTTTTTAATCTGGCTGAATCTGTTTGCCTTTGGAGGGCTGGAAGCCGCGTTTATCTGGCCAATCGTTTTAGGGCTGTATTGGAAAAAGGCAAATGGATGGGGAGCGCTTGCAGCGATGATTACCGGTATCGCGTCGTACATGATTATTTCGATCTGGCTCCCGGGGTGGCTCGGTATGCACGAAGTAGCCATGCCTGTTCTATTTTCGCTTGCAGCGTTTGTACTCGTGTCTCTTGTTACAAGCCGGCAGCAGAACGAATGGACGCCTCTGGAAAACAATTAGGCAGACGGCCGGTAAATTCTATCAGTAAGAATTGAATAATAATTATGGAATTTTCCTTCGAAATATGTTTATAATTTTAGGTATGAATTTTCGTAGCGATGAAGCGATTAATATAAAAGAATCAGCATAAGGGCATGTTCGTGAAAAGGAGCGATGAAGCTGTGAAAATAAACGAGTTGAGCGAAGAAAAAGTAAGGGAAATGTCTTCGATGGAGCTGGCGTATATGATCCTCGAAGAAGAGGGCGGAGCATCAGGCTATACGAGAGTTATGGACCGTCTGACGGAATTAAAAGGGTACACAGAAGAGGAAAGAAAAAGCCGGATGATCAAATTGTTTACATCCATGAATCTGGATGGACGGTTTGTGCATCTGGGCGAAAACCACTGGGGTCTTCGCGGATGGTATCCTCTCGATCAGTCAGATGAAGAGCTGAGTCATACAGTACAGGGTTCCGATGAGCTTGCTGAAGAGATTGATCCGGAGGAAGAAACGTATGACGACGACCTTGTGGATATCTCTGATGACCTGGACGCCATCTCTAAAAAAGACGATGCCGGTGAAGACACTTTTGATGATAACGATCTTGAAGGCTTTGAGCCGGGTAACTCGGGACCAGGCTTCGACGAAGATGAAGAAGATGAGGAAGAAGACAGTGGAAGCGACAATACAGAGGAAAGTGAAGAGGAGAACCGGTAATTTTATCGTGGTGAAATCTTGACTTTCGAAACTCGTATAGGTACAATCATTTTTGGGCTGTGACGTAAAGGTGAAAATGATACCTATATAAGCATGAACGACAAACAAAAGTGTGCCCCCTCCATATGGTGGCAGGGCGCCACTTTTGTTTTTTTTATGAACAAAGAAAAGCGAAGGAAGCCTGTTCAGCGGTATGGGCCCTGGAAGAACTATTTTAAAGAACATTTATATAAAGAGAGGCAGATAGGTATATGGCGAGTAAATATATTTTCGTTACTGGCGGCGTTGTATCTTCGTTAGGTAAAGGCATTACAGCAGCTTCCCTCGGAAGACTGCTTAAAAACAGAGGACTTAGTGTTACTATCCAAAAGTTTGACCCATATATCAACGTGGACCCGGGAACGATGAGCCCGTATCAGCACGGGGAAGTTTTCGTTACAGACGACGGAGCGGAAACAGACCTGGATCTCGGACACTATGAACGCTTTATCGATATCAACCTCAGCAAAAACAGCAATGTTACGACCGGAAAAGTATACTCCTCCGTTATTCGCAAAGAACGGCGCGGCGACTATCTCGGCGGCACCGTACAGGTTATTCCGCACGTCACAAATGAAATCAAGGAACGGGTGTACCGTGCAGGAAGAGAAACAGGAGCCGATGTAGTAATTACAGAAATCGGCGGTACGGTCGGCGATATTGAAAGCCTGCCGTTTCTTGAAGCCATTCGTCAGATCAAAAGCGATGTCGGACGCGACAACGTAATGTACGTACACTGTACGTTAATTCCATACTTATCTGCAGCAGGAGAAATGAAATCCAAACCGACGCAGCACAGCGTCAAAGAGCTGCGCGGCATCGGAATACAGCCGAACGTCATTGTACTCCGGACAGAAAAGCCGGTACCAGAAAACATGAAGGAAAAAATTGCTTCGTTCTGCGACGTTCCTTCAGAGTCTGTTATTGAAGCAGGGGATGCAGAAGTGTTGTACCAGATCCCGCTTGAACTGCAGCGCCAGCATATGGATCAGATCGTCTGCGATCACCTGAAGCTGACAGCGCCACCGGCAGAAATGACGGAATGGACAGCGCTCGTCGACCGGGTGAAAAACTTAAGCAAAACGGTACGTATTGCCCTGGTGGGAAAATATGTAGCGCTTCCGGATGCGTATCTTTCAGTAGCAGAGTCGCTGAAGCACGCCGGCTATCACTTTGATGCAGACATCGAAATCGACTGGGTGCAGTCGGAGGATCTGGATAAAAATAATGTAGCGGAGCGTCTGAAGAATGCCGATGGCATTCTCGTGCCTGGAGGATTCGGCGACCGGGGTATCCAGGGTAAGATTGAAGCGATCACCTATGCACGTGAACAGAAAATTCCGTTTCTCGGAATTTGTCTTGGCATGCAGCTTGCAAGCGTGGAATTTGCAAGAAACGTGGCGGGCATAGAAGATGCGGGCTCGGCAGAATTTCATCCCGACGCCAAAAACGCAGTAATCGATCTGCTTCCGGAGCAGAAGGATGTAGAAGATCTTGGCGGAACGCTCCGGCTCGGTCTTTACCCTTGTAAGCTAAAAGAAGGCTCCCGGGCAAAGGAAGCTTACGATGAGGCAGAGATCGTCTATGAACGTCACCGCCACCGCTATGAATTCAGCAATGCGTACAGAGAGCAGCTCGAAAACCACGGATTTATTTTCAGCGGCACGAGCCCGGACGGACGTCTGGCAGAAATTATTGAAGTAGCAGACCATCCTTACTTTGTTGCTTCGCAGTTTCACCCGGAATTTGTTTCCCGTCCGACCCGCCCGCAGCCTTTATTCCGCGAATTTATCCGTTACTCCGCAGGGGAATAAATAAAAGTAAGCCTGGATGGTGTCTACGCCATCCAGGCTTCTTTTGTGCAGAATACTTCTGCTTTATTCGAGTTCATCCGATAATTCTTTAATATATAAATATAAAAGCTGACCGGCGAAGAAAGCCGATAAAGCAAATGGGTCCCCGTAGCGCTCTCCCTTTTCATCCGGAATGACCGGTTCGGCCGAGGGGGCTGTAATATGGCAGTTTAACGGCCCAAGCAGTTCATTTATCCGGGCGTCGTCCTGCGTGTAAATAATTAAAGGTGTTTCGCTGTTTTGGCATGTCTGGATAAACGAAAGCATCTCCTCGTGTTCGTCGGGGTGAATGATTAAAAGCAAACGGTCGACCTCGGACAGGGCTTCGGTCTCGGGAGAAGGTATAATGGCCGTTGTTCCTTCCGGGGCGTCCGGTTGAGCAGCAAGCGCCAGGGCAATGGAATGAGCGGACGGAGATCCCGCGACCCATAGCCTGCCCAGCCCCCTGACAGCCTGGACAGCCAGACGCGCTGCGTCTTCAAACTCTTCCTCCTGGTCCATGATGCTTTGAAATTTACCCTGAAGCTGGGTGGAAAAAATTTTCATGAAAATCCTCTTTTCTGCTGTGAAATTATTGGATGGCTGAAACACACGTGGTCATAAATCTCATAGTAATATATACTGCAGGGAGAAGAAAGTAGAGAAGGAGGAATTCATGCAATGGAACGGGTGTTAATTGTAGATGATCAAATGGGAATCCGGCTTCTCTTAAAAGAGGTACTCGAAGAAGAGGGGTACACCGTCAAAGAAGCACATAACGGCGAGCTTGCTTTACATATGGTGGAAGAATGGACGCCGGAAATTTTTATCATCGATATGAAACTCCCGGGGATCGACGGGCTTACCCTGCTTAAAGAGCTTCAAAGCGCCTCCCGCCTCGAAGACGCCTATGTGATTATAATGACTGCCTTTGGTGAAAAGGAACAGGTGGAAGCGGCCAGACAGAACGGAGCGGATTACTATATCGCCAAGCCGTTTGACATTGAAAACTTAAAGAGCGTCATCGGCAAACTTTCGCAAGAAGGGTGACAACTGGCCTCGATATGCTATAATGAAAAAAGAATTTGAGTAAGATCTACATAGCATAGTCGGTCTGTTTTCAAGCGGAAGTATCTGACAGTGAAGACGCCCTGATCATATTATTATTACGCTTTAATACACACTACCCGATGCAGCCTGAATAAAAGCTGCAGATGCTTTCGTGCGCTTAAATATATTTACTATGTATGGAAGCTGCTCAAACATTTTGCTTGAAACGAAGAGGGAGGATATTTTTTATGCCATTGGTATCAATGACGGAAATGCTGAAAACAGCACAAAAAAATCAGTATGCCGTAGGACAATTCAACTTGAACAACATGGAATTCACCCAGGCCATTCTTCAGGCGGCTGAAGAAGAAAAATCTCCAGTAATCTGCGGTGTTTCTGAAGGCGCAGCCCGTTACATGGGTGGCTTCGAAACAGTCGTTACTCTGGTAAAAGCGTTGATGAAAGAATACAACGTAACGGTACCTGTAGCCATTCATCTCGACCACGGTTCGAGCTTTGAAAACTGCATGAAGGCAATGAAAGCAGGGTTTACTTCTGTAATGATCGACGGATCCCACCATCCGCTTGAATACAACATTGAAATGACTAAGCGCGTTGTAGACGCTGCACACGCGATCGGCGTATCTGTAGAAGCCGAGCTCGGCCGTGTAGGCGGACAGGAAGACGACCTGGTCGTTTCTGAAGCGGAAGAAGCTTACGCTATTCCTGCAGAATGTAAAGAGCTTGTAGAGCAGACTGGTGTTGACTGCTTTGCAGCAGCGCTTGGTTCTGTGCACGGTCCATACAAAGGCGAGCCGAACCTCAGCTTTACCCGTATGGAAGAAATCCAGCAGCTCGTGGACGTTCCGTTCGTTCTGCACGGCGGTACAGGCATTCCAACAGAAGACGTGAAAAAAGCGATCCGTTACGGTCACGCAAAAGTGAACGTAAACACGGAAAGCCAGATGTCTTCTGCGGCGAAAGTACGAGAAGTGCTGGCAGAGCAGCCGAACCAGTATGATCCTCGTAAATACCTCGGCCCGGCACGCGATGCCGTCAAAGAAACAGTGAAGTTCAAAATGCAGGAATTTGGTTCTTCCAACCAGGCGTAATTAATGAGTATGAAGCGAAGAAAAGGGGGCCCGTTACCGGGCCGCCTCTTTCTCCGCCTTACTTTCTTCTTCTCATAGTAAAATGATTTGCAAGCGTTTGCTTGAACTGGATAAAGAGTACTAAATAATAGGAGGGAACATGCATGAAGTTTTTTGTAGATACAGCGAATGTTGATGAAATCAGAGAGGCGAATGACCTCGGGATTCTCGCCGGCGTCACCACGAACCCAAGTCTCGTCGCCAAAGAAGGCGTCGACTTTCATGAACGGTTAAAAGAGATTACGGCTATCGTCGACGGTTCTGTCAGTGCCGAAGTCATTTCGACTGAAGCAGAAGGCATGATCACGGAAGGCCGGGAGCTCGCAAAAATCGCTCCGAATATTACGGTTAAAGTTCCAATGACACTCGAAGGCATGAAAGCCGTAAAGGTCTTTACAGAAGAAAACATTCAGACAAATGTTACGCTCGTCTTTTCTTCCGTACAGGCGTTAATTGCGGCAAGGGCAGGAGCAACATACGTCTCCCCATTCCTTGGACGTCTGGACGATATCGGCCACAACGGCCTGGACCTGATCAGTGAAATTTCCGAGATCTTTAACGTTCACGGCATTGAAACGAAAATCATTGCTGCATCCGTGCGCCACTCTACTCACGTGGCAGAAGCAGCGGCCCGCGGTGCCCATATTGCGACCATTCCATTTAAGGTCGTTCCCGGCCTTCTGAAGCATCCGCTTACAGATCAGGGAATCGAAAAATTTCTGAGCGACTGGGAAAACCGCAAGCAGTAAAATAAAACAGCACAGGCTTCTGCAGGGTTTCTGCAGAAGCTTTTTTTGTATGAAAATTCAGCTAAATTCTCTTGCTAATAAGTGGAAAAACATCTATGCTGAAAAAAGAAAACACTTTTAACGATTAGTAGGACACAAATAGTATAAAAAGAAGAGTTCCTGCCCGGATCCGGACCCGGGCTTCAGCTTTTACATGCCGTCCATACAGACTGGTTGAGGATGCTGGATAATGACTATAGAGGATGATTGCATGCAGAAAATGATTATTGAAGGCGGCAGGCCGCTTGAAGGACAGGTATCGGTCAGCGGAGCGAAAAACAGTGCAGTGGCGCTTGTTCCGGCAGCGTTGATGGCAAATGGCCATGTGACTCTTGAGAACCTTCCCGACATTCACGACATCGACACGCTGGCTGAAATTTTGCAGGACGCTGGAGCGAATGTAAAAACAGAAAATCACCGAATGAAAATCAATGCAAAGAATGTTCGTCCGATACCGATGCCAAACGGCAAAGTAAAGAAGCTGCGTGCTTCCTACTATCTGATGGGGGCGATGCTCGGCCGGTTTAAAAAAGCGGTCATCGGCATGCCGGGCGGCTGCTATCTTGGCCCGCGGCCGATTGATCAGCATATCAAAGGCTTCGAAGCTCTCGGTGCCACGGTCGAAAATGAACACGGCTCGCTCCATATTCACGCTAAAGAGCTGACAGGCGCCCGCATTTATCTGGATGTGGTGAGCGTCGGGGCGACGATTAACATTATGATGGCGGCAGTCATGGCCAAAGGCCGGACAGTTATCGAAAACGCCGCGAAGGAACCGGAAATTATCGACGTAGCCACGCTTTTGACAAATATGGGAGCAAATATTAAAGGCGCGGGAACAAACGTTATCCGGATTGACGGTGTAGAAGAGCTGAACGGATGCACTCATTCGATTATCCCTGACCGGATCGAGGCGGGCACCTATATGATTGCCAGTGCGGCTATGGGCAGTGAAGTAGTAATAGACAACGTCATTCCGGATCACCTCGAAGCGTTAACGGCCAAGCTCCGGGAAACAGGAACAGGCGTTGAATGGTATGACAATTCGGTCCGGATCACCGGGGCGGACCGGCTGCAGGCCGTGCAGTTAAAAACCCTTGTTTATCCCGGATTCCCTACTGATCTGCAGCAGCCGTTCACAGCGCTTATGACAAGAGCAGAAGGAAAAACAATTGTTCACGACACCATCTATCCGTCCCGGTTTAAGCATGTGGATGAACTATCGCGCATGGGAGCGGACGTGACTACCGGTGAAGGCACTGCGATTGTGCGGGGGCCGGCGCAGCTCCAGGGAGCACAGGTGGCAGCAAGCGACCTGAGAGCCGGGGCTGCCCTGATTGTAGCCGGGCTGATGGCTGAAGGCCGTACCGTTATTACCGGGTTTGAGCATGTGGCCCGGGGCTATGAAAAAATTGAGCACAAATTGCGTTATTTGGGCGCTGACATTCGTTTAGAGACTATCAGCGAACAGGAAATGCAGGAAATTCAAAATTCTTAAGCTTGGGGGAGTATAACAATGGAAAGAAGTCTATCGATGGAGTTAGTACGAGTGACCGAAGCAGCGGCGTTATCGTCTGCACGCTGGATGGGCCGTGGAAAAAAGGATGAGGCCGACGATGCGGCTACAAGCGCAATGCGCGATGTGTTTGACACGATCCCGATGAAAGGGACCGTGGTCATTGGCGAAGGGGAAATGGATGAAGCCCCGATGCTCTACATTGGGGAAAAGCTCGGGACTGGTTTCGGCCCGAGAGTCGATGTGGCGGTAGATCCGCTTGAAGGTACAGAAATCGTCGCCAGCGGCTCCTGGAACGCTCTCGCGGTGCTTGCCATTGCTGACCATGGAAGGCTTCTCCATGCTCCGGATATGTATATGGATAAAATTGCGGTAGGACCTGAAGCGATCGGAACAATTGATATCGATGCGCCGGTCGCAGACAACCTGCACGCCGTAGCAAAGGCGAAAGGCAAGGATATCGAAGACGTTGTTGTCACTATTTTAGACAGAGAGCGCCATGCTAAACTGATTCAGGACGTCCGCGACACCGGTGCCCGCATCAAGCTGATTCCTGCCGGGGATGTGGCCGGTGCGATTAATACCGCCTTTGATGAAACAGGCGTGGATATACTGCTCGGCTCTGGAGGAGCTCCGGAGGGCGTTATCGCCGCTGTCGGACTTAAATGTCTGGGCGGGGAAATGCAGGGCAAGCTCCTTCCGCAGAACGACGAGGAACTGGCCCGGTGCACAGAAATGGGTATTGATGACGTCAACCGTCCGCTTCTTATGTCGGATCTGGTCGGCGGGGAGGACTGCATCTTTGCCGCTACCGGTGTGACAGAGGGTGAGCTGCTGAAGGGCGTGAATTTTAAAAGCTCCAAAGCCACGACCCAGTCTCTTGTCATGAGGGCGAAATCAGGCACGGTCCGCTTTGTTGACGGGAAGCACAACGTGCAGAAAAAGCCGGATTTTGTTATCAGAGACGAATAGAACGGGCAGAGGGCAGGGATACCTGTCCTTTTCTCATTTTATACCGGAAGCGTTCCGTGCTGATAATTTCACTTGCAGACAAAGGCGTTCAAAGTTAAAATAATGAAGTACTATCCGTATTCGTAAAACGTTTACTGCCATTCAACAGTTCTCCTCTCCTTTATGCAGAGCATCCGTTCCTTTTCTTATCTTCCAATTATCCCAACACTTTTTGCCGGAAAGCCATAACGGAAATAAAAAAGGCAGCTTACATTCACAAGGTGTAAGTGTTTCTTCACGTTGACGGAACTAATATACATGATTATTTTTTTACATTCATAATAGAAAAAGAAAGTGGTGACCGCATTGGCAGTCAACATCGCAGAGCTCGAAACAATGACGCTGAAAGAATTGTACCGGCTCGCCAAAGAATACAAGGTATCGTATTACAGCAAATTAAACAAACGGGAACTTGTCTTTGCGATCTTAAAAGGACAGGCGGAAAAAGATGGCCTGATGTTTATGGAGGGCGTGCTTGAAATTATTCAGACAGAAGGCTACGGTTTTCTGCGCCCGATTAACTATCTGCCGAGCACGGAGGACATTTATATCTCTGCCTCGCAGATCCGCCGTTTTGACCTGAGAAATGGGGATAAGGTTTCCGGAAAGGTACGTCCGCCAAAGGATTCGGAGCGGTACCACGGCCTGCTGCAGGTGGAAGCGGTCAACGGGGAGGACCCGGACTCTTCGAAGGAGCGCCCGCATTTTCCGGCTCTGACACCGCTGTATCCAGACGAGCGCATGCAGATGGAAACTCATCCCAATCGCGCCTCTTCACGGATTATCGACCTGATTACCCCGGTAGGCTTCGGCCAGCGCGGACTCATTGTGGCTCCGCCAAAAGCCGGAAAGACGTCGCTGTTGAAGGAAGTCGCCAACAGCATTACTGAAAACCATCCGGAAACCGAGCTGATTGTGCTGCTTGTGGACGAACGTCCGGAAGAGGTTACAGACATCGAGCGTTCTGTCGACGGAGACGTAGCCAGCTCTACATTCGATGAGGTGCCTGAAAACCACATTAAAGTTTCTGAGCTTGTTCTTGAACGGGCGATGCGGCTTGTGGAGCACAAAAAGGATGTCGTCATTCTGCTCGACAGCATCACCCGTCTTGCACGGGCATACAACCTGGTGCTGCCGCCAAGCGGCCGGACGCTTTCCGGTGGTATTGACCCGGCAGCTCTTCACCGCCCGAAGCGCTTCTTCGGGGCGGCCCGTAATATTGAAGAAGGCGGAAGCCTGACCATCCTGGCAACGGCCCTTGTAGAAACCGGGTCGCGGATGGACGATGTGATTTATGAGGAATTTAAAGGGACAGGAAACATGGAGCTCCACCTCGACCGCCGTCTGGCCGAGCGCCGTATTTTCCCATCGATCGATATCCGCCGCTCGAGTACCCGGAAAGAAGAACTGCTCGTTTCTAAAGAGCATCTGGATAATTTATGGGCGATCCGCAAGACGATGAACGATTCCCCGGATTTCGTGGATCACTTTATCCGGCGGATTAAGCAGACCAAAACGAACGAAGAATTTTTTGAGGAGCTTCAAAAAGATAAGCAGGGAAAAGTAACGACCGGAAAGAAATAAACGAAATGAACGATTGATAAATTTCGGGGAAGTTGTTATAATCTCGTTATGTGTGAAAAAGAGAAGAATCGAAAGGAAGTGACCAGCTATGAAACAACAAGTGCATCCGGAATATCATAAAGTTGTATTTATGGATACAAGTACGGGATTCAAGTTTTTGAGCGGTTCGACAGAAAGCTCGTCTGAAACTATCGAATGGGAAGACGGAAACACGTACCCAGTAATCAAAATTGAGGTAAGCTCCGACTCCCACCCTTTCTACACCGGCAAGCAGAAGCAGAACACTGCCGGCGGCCGTGTGGATAAGTTCAAAAGAAAATACAACCGCTAAGCACAATGGTTGGGTAAAGGCGGAAGCTGCGGCTTCCGCCTTTTTTATATCACGAGCACGAACCGAAACCGATAAGCAGGGGAGAAAAATATGGCGCAGTTATTTTTTAAATACGGAACAATGAACAGCGGCAAGTCCATCGAAATTTTAAAGGTGGCCCATAACTATGAAGAGCAGAACAAGCCAGTGCTTATCTTCACCTCCGGTCTGGATGACCGGCGCGGAGTCGGATTTGTAGCAAGCAGAATCGGAGTGGAGCGCGAGGCTGTGCCTGTGTTTGAAGAGACAAACATTTACGATATCGTTCGTCAGGAAGAAGAGCGCCCGTTCTGCATCCTCGTGGATGAGGCACAGTTTCTGTCCCAGGAGCATATCATTCAGCTCGCGGAAATTGTTGATAACCTTAATATTCCGGTGATGAGCTTCGGCCTGAAAAACGATTTTCAAAATGAACTGTTTGAAGGCAGCAAGCATCTGCTGCTCTACGCGGATAAAATCGAGGAAATGAAGACCATCTGCTGGTTCTGTCATAAAAAAGCAGTCATGAATTTAAGACTCGACGGTAAGGGCCGGCCGATTTATACGGGCGATCAGATCCATATTGGCGGCAATGATTCCTACTATCCGGTATGCCGGAGATGCCATGCCAATCCGCCCATCGCCCTTTAAATAAAAAATAAGCCAGCCGGAGCAGTGCCGGCTGGCTTTATCTATTGCAGGGGCACAGTCACTTCGCCCGCCGGATCACCTGCTGGAGTGGATCCCACACTTTGTTGTACGGCGGAGCGTAGCTCAGGTCCAGATCCTCAAAATCAGTTACGGTCATACGATGGAAGAGGGCGGTCGCCAGAACATCGAGTCGTTTATCTGTGCCGTCACCGCCGATCAGCTGGCCGCCGAGGATGATGCCTGTGTCCGGGCAGTACGTGACTTTAATATGAAGCTTACTATTTCCCGGGAAATAGCCGGCATGGCTCGAGGTAGTAAGCATCTCACTGCGGTAAGGAAAGCGCATGTCAGCAGCCTCCGCTTCGGAGATGCCGGTTTTCCCAAGCGTCAGGCTGAAAAAGCGGAGAATGGAGGTGCCGGTTACTCCTTTAAAGGACTTTACGCTTCCGGCCATGTTTAGGCCGGCGACCCGGCCCTGCTTGTTGGCATGCGTGCCGAGCGGAAGATAATCGTCGATCTCTTTGATCCTATGGAACTGGGTGGCACAGTCGCCGGCAGCATAAATGCCGGGAATGTTTGTTTCCATGTAGCGGTTCACCTGAAGGGCCCCGTTCGCTTGCCGGAACAGGCCGCATTTGGACACCATTTCTGTATTCGGGCGCAGGCCGACGCCGGCAATCACCGCATCGGTATCGATCACCCGGCGATCGGTATGAACGGCTTCCACCCGGGTTCTCCCCGACAGATGCTGAATGTTTTCCTCAAACAGCAGCTCAATGCCGTTCGCTTCCGCTTCCTCAGCGATATAGGCTGCCATATCCGGATCGAATATGCCGGCAAGCTGATCGCCGCGCTGCAAAAGCGTCACTTTCTTTCCGGCGTGAATACAGTTCTCTGCCACTTCAAGGCCGATATAGCCTCCGCCCACGACAGTGACGTGGTTGACGTGCGCAAGATCTGCTTTGATCGTTTCGGCATCCGGAATCGTTTTTAGCGTATGAACACCTTCAAGCTCCCGTCCCGGCCAGTCCGGCAGAAGCGGGCGCCCGCCGGAAGCAATCAGAAGCTTATCGTACGTAACCTGAAACGGCTTGCCGGTGCCGGTATGTATACCGGTCACTTCTCTTTTATCCGCATCGACGCCGGTCACCTCATGGTTCACCCGGGCATCGATGCCGTACTTTTCCCGGAATGTATCGACATCGCGGGCGATTAAATTCGCGCTGTCATCGACTTCACCTCCGAGTATGTAAGGGAGACCGCACTGGGCGTAGGAATAAATCTCTCCTGCTTCGAGCGTAATAATTTCTGCATTTTCGTCCTGCCGGTAGATCTGCATAGCTGCACTCATGCCGGCAGCATCTCCGCCGATAATAACGTATTTCATCGTTTTTCCCCCTTCTGCTGAAACAATAGGCATTTACAGGGCGGTTTCCCCGCTCCTGCGCTGATCAAACGAAATTTCTGGATGCGGTGGTATTTTGACGCCCCTATGCCCCTGTATTATAATTAGTATACTGTAAAGGAGAATGAGAAGCGTGTAAAACGTAACGAAATACATTCCAGCCGGATAAAATTTAAAAAATAGAGGTGAACGGTGTGTTAGAGCGACTGCAGACGGTAGAAGACCGTTATGAATATTTAAACGAACAGCTGAGCGATCCGGAAATCGCAAACGATCCGAATAAAATTAAGGAGCTGTCCAAGGAGCAGGCACAGATGCAGCGGACAGTGGAGGTTTACCGGGAGTATAAAGAAGCCCGGCAGCAGCTTGATGAAGCGAAATCGATGCTTGAAGACGAGCTCGATGCAGAAATGAAAGACATGGTAAAATCGGAAGTCGAAGAGTTGAGCGAGCGTATTGAAAACCAGGAGGAAGAGCTCCGGAGACTTCTTCTTCCGAAGGATCCAAACGATGATAAAAACGTTATTATTGAAATACGCGGAGCCGCAGGCGGGGAAGAAGCGGCGCTGTTTGCCGCTGATTTATACAAAATGTACTCCCGTTATGCAGAGAAGCAGGGATGGAAAGCAGAAGTTGTGGAATCGAACGCGAGTGAGCTCGGCGGCTACCGGGAAATCATTTTTATGATTAACGGCGATTCGGCATATTCGAAAATGAAATATGAAAACGGGGCCCACCGGGTTCAGCGGGTGCCAAGCACGGAATCAGGCGGACGCGTGCATACATCCACAGCGACCGTAGCTGTCCTTCCGGAAGCCGAGGAAGTGGAAGTGGACATTCACGATAAGGATATCCGCGTTGATACGTTCGCAGCGAGCGGTCCCGGCGGCCAGAGTGTAAACACGACCATGTCGGCGGTGCGGCTGACCCATGTGCCGACAGGCATTGTCGCTTCCTGTCAGGACGGAAAATCCCAGATTAAAAACAAAGAAAAAGCAATGACGATTCTTCGTGCCCGGGTGTATGACAAATTCCAGCAGGAAGCCCAGGCGGAGTACGATGAAAACCGGAAATCAGCGGTAGGAACCGGGGACCGTTCCGAGCGGATCCGAACGTACAATTTTCCACAGACGCGCGTAACCGATCACCGTATCGGCCTGACGCTGCAAAAGCTGGACCAGATTCTCCAGGGAGAGCTTGACCAGATTATCGAGCCGCTCGTAATGGAAGAACAGGCCGAGCTGATGGAAAAAGCAGGCGAAGCGTAATGAAAGAAGAACTACTTGTATTTGAAGCCCGGAGATGGGCTTCTTCTTTTTTGAGTGAGCACGGAAGAGAAGAGACGGCAGCCGACTGGCTTCTGGAGCATCATCTGAAGCTTTCCCGGGCCCAGCTGCTGACCGCTGCGAGAGAGCCGGTGCCGTTACAGGCATGGGAGCATTTTCAGCAGGATGTGCGTCTTCACGCAGCTGGGACGCCGGTGCAGCATTTAACCGGCAGCAGCTTTTTTTACGAGCGCGAGTTTCACGTCAATCCTGATGTGCTGATTCCCCGGATGGAAACCGAGGAGCTCGTCTGGCACGTGATCGACTGGGTGCAAAAAAACAGTGAGCTGAATGCTCCTAGAATTGTCGACGTTGGCACAGGCAGCGGCATCATCGCAGTTACGCTCGCGCTGGAGCTTTCGGCGGCACAGGTGCAGGCTGTTGACATTGACACCCGGGCGCTTGAAACAGCTAAACGAAACGCAGAACGGCTGCAGGCGCCGGTCACCTTTCATCAGGAATCGTTTCTTGAAGGCATGGCCGCCCGGAAAGAACAGGCGGACGTTATTGTATCTAATCCTCCCTACATTCCAAAGGAGGAATGGGAGCAGCTCGACCCGCTTGTCCGGGACCAGGAGCCTGCGGTTGCTTTAATTGGCAAAGGAAAAGAAGGAATCCACAGCTATGAAGAAATTATCAAATATGCTGCCGAAGTTTTGGCTCCGGGCGGGCTGCTTGCCTTTGAAATCGGCTGGCAGCAGGGGAAAGCAGTGATGAAGGCAGCTGAAAAAGTGTTTCCGGGAAAAAGGATCCAGGTAATTAAAGACTTGAATGGGAACGACCGAATCGTTACAGTTGTGAATAAGTGAGAAAGTTATCCACTATTTGTGGATAACAAAAGACAAATACCTCCATATATGTGGAAAACATTAAATTTTCGTAAATAATGTAAAATAAAAGACTGAATTAACAGCATAAATTAAAGTTATCCACAGAAAATAAGCTCCTGTTAACAATGTGAAAAACCTAAATTAATGTAAAATAAACCCTGTTGTTAAGGCATTTTAAATTTTTGGAAGGAACGAAAGCTGAATGAGTTATAAACAGACGGTTATAAAAAATGTGGATAAAATAAATGAAGCATCGGCGGAGAACTCTGTGCTAAAGGAGATGGGGCTGTGGATAACGCAGGGGAAAACAGTGGCTCTCCCGACGGAAACGGTTTACGGTCTAGGGGCAAGCGCATTGTCTACGGATGCTGTCCGGGCAATTTTTGAAGCTAAAAACCGTCCGCCCGACAATCCGCTGATTGCCCATATTGCTGACCGTGCCCAGCTCCCTGAGCTCGGGGTTACATGGACAAAGAGCATGGAAAAGCTGATGGACGCATTCTGGCCCGGTCCATTGACGCTCATATTCCCATTGACGGAAGCAACCCCTCTGTCGCCTCTTGTAACGGCGGGGCTATCCACAGTAGCTGTACGGATTCCGGAGCACGAGGTGGCAAAGGCAGTACTGGCATACGCAGGTGTGCCGGTGGCAGCGCCGAGTGCCAACCGGTCCGGGTCCCCGAGCCCGACCACGGCGAAGCACGTCTACAGTGACCTGGACGGGAAAATTGATGCGGTGATTGATGGCGGCCCGTGTGGATACGGAGTGGAGTCCACCGTCGTGGACTGTACGTCAGAAGTATGCTGGATTCTGCGTCCGGGAGGAGTTACTAAAGAGCAGATCGAGCAGGTGCTCGGCCCGGACACAGTCCGCTATTCGCAAGGTGCTCCTTCAGAGGAAGCACCTGCAGCACCGGGGATGAAATACCGTCACTATTCGCCGGCGACATCCCTTTATTTAATGAAAGGGCCGGAGGAAGCATGGCAGGAAAAGCTCCGGGCCTGCCAGGAGGAAGGAAAGAAGGTAGCGGTGCTTGCTGTGGAAGAGAAAAAATCAGCGTGGATGCAGGCGGATGCTTTTCTTAGTTTAGGCTCGCGCCGGGTGCCCGAAGAAACGGCAGCAAAATTGTACGCTGTTCTTCGTGAATTAGATACAATGGAGGTGGACGCTGCTTTCTGTGAAGTTTTTTCAAAAGAAGGGATTGGGACCGCACTCATGAACCGTCTGGAAAAAGCAGCATCTTCAGAACAATGAAAACTTCTGCAAGGAGTCGATGACGATGAGTTATCACGTATTGTTTATTTGTACAGGGAACACGTGCCGGAGTCCGATGGCCGCTGCGCTGATGAAGCACCATTATCCAGAGGTGGAGGTGGCTTCAGCTGGTGTGATGGCTACAAATGGAGAGCCGGCAGCAGCAGAAGCCGTCCGGGCGATGGATGAAAGACAGGTGGAGATGGATCATGAATCCCAGCCACTCACAAAGGAATTAATCGACTGGGCGGACGTTATCTTTGCAATGACCCAGGGGCATAAAGATATTATGCAGCGGATGTTTCCGGGTACGGAAACGAAAACGGTGCTCTTAAAGGAATATGCCCAAAGTGATGGGGATAAGGATATTGGAGACCCTATTGGCGGAGGCCGGAAGGTATATCACGAAACGGCAGAGGAAATGGAAGAAGCGCTTCAGGCAGCATGGGAGCGGTACAGGAAAGAAAAGTCGCTGGACTGAGCCTGGAGATTTACAGGCGGATGGATACGTGAGAGACTGAAAACAGTACAATCAAACGGAGGAGAGGTTGACATGAAAGTAGCATTGGGTGCCGATCACGGCGGATATGAATTAAAAGAGGAAATTAAAGCTGTACTGGACGAAGCAGGGGTGGAATACGAAGACCTGGGCTGTGACTGCAGTGATTCTGTGGACTACCCGGACTATGCGGTGCCGGTGGCTGAAAAAGTAACGGCCGGCGAAGTGGACCGTGGGATTCTTGTCTGCGGAACGGGCATCGGCATGTCGATTGCTGCGAATAAAGTTAACGGCATCCGCTGCGCGCTGGTCCATGATGTATTCAGTGCAAAAATGACCCGGGCGCATAACGACAGTAATGTACTGGCGATGGGCGCTAGAGTTATTGGATCCGGCCTTGCCGGCGAAATTGTCAAAGCCTGGATCAGCACGGAGCACGTTGGGGGCCGCCACGCCGACCGCATTCAAAAAGTATCGGCTATTGAAGAATAAGGAACGAAGAAAGGATGAGTTGTCATGGTAAACAAAGCAGAATGGCAGCAGCCTTTACGGGAATTGTTAGCTTCATTAAAGGAACAGGCATCACTCCGCAGCGGCCAGGTGCTTGTGATTGGCACGAGCACCAGTGAAGTGCTCGGCGAGCATATCGGTAAGGCAGGATCTGAGGAAGTCGCCGAAGCGCTGTTTGATGTCTTTCAGGAGTTCCGGGAAGAAACCGGCGTACATCTTGCGTTTCAGGGATGTGAGCATATTAATCGTGCGCTTACGGTGGAAAGGGAGACGGCAGAGGCTTACGGTCTCGAAGCTGTAAGCGTGGTGCCCCACCCGAGAGCAGGCGGTTCGATGAGCTCGTATGCGTATAAACACATGAGCGAGCCGGTCGTCATCGAAGCAGTAAAAGCAGATGCAGGCATTGATATCGGATCCACCCTGATCGGTATGCATTTGAAGCCGGTGGCGGTTCCGGTACGCGGCCCGCAGAAGCAGATTGGTTCTGCCTATGTAACGATGGCAAAAACACGGCCGAAGCTGATCGGCGGTGAGCGTGCCCGCTACGAATAGTCTCCGGAAAAGAATCGCATGCTGCGGTTCTTTTTTCTTCAGATGCAGAAAGGAAATAAAGAAATTCGAAAAAAATTTCGTAAGGTACGGAATTTCCTAAAAAATACGTGTTACAATGAAAAACATAGTAACATGGAGAGAAAAATAACGAATGAAATATTCGCGGAAAAGATAATCGTTCGTTATTGTACCGAAAGGGAAGGGAGATTTACAGATGGAAACAAAGGTAAATGCAGAAAGTGTACAAACGCAGGATCCGGCCATATTTGAGGCAATGCAGAAGGAGCTGGGGCGCCAGCGCGACAAGATCGAGCTGATCGCTTCGGAGAACTTCACGAGCCGTGCAGTAATGGAAGCGCAGGGGTCTGTGCTTACCAACAAATATGCGGAAGGCTACCCGAATCGCCGCTACTACGGCGGTTGTGAGCATGTGGACACGGTCGAACAGCTCGCCATTGACCGGGCGAAGGAACTATTCTCGGCAGAATATGCGAACGTGCAGCCTCACTCCGGGGCCCAGGCAAATATGGCGGTTTACTATACGATTTTAAATCACGGTGACACGGTGCTTGGCATGAACCTTTCCCACGGCGGCCATTTAACCCACGGAAGCCCCGTCAACTTCAGTGGTGTTCAGTACAATTTCGTGGAATACGGTGTGACTAAAGAAAATCAGGTGATTGATTACGATGAAGTGCTTCGCGTGGCAAAAGAAACGCAGCCGAAATTAATCGTCGCCGGTGCAAGTGCGTATCCGCGTGAAATTGACTTTAAAAAATTCCGTGAAATCGCCGATGAGGTGGATGCGTACTTGATGGTTGATATGGCACACATTGCCGGACTGGTAGCAGCAGGGGTGCACCAAAACCCGGTTCCTCATTCGCACTTTGTTACGACAACAACACACAAAACGCTGCGCGGACCGCGTGGAGGGCTCGTGCTTTGTAAGGAAGAGTTCGGCAAAAAAATTGATAAAGCAGTATTCCCGGGTCTGCAGGGTGGACCGCTTATGCATGTGATTGCGGCGAAAGCTGTTGCCTTCGGCGAAGCACTGCAGGAGGATTTCGTCACGTATTCCGAAAACGTCGTGAAAAACGCGCGAAGCTTAAGCGACTCGTTGCAGAATGAAGGAATTAACGTCGTTTCGGGCGGCACCGACAACCACCTCGTGCTGATGGATACCCGCAGCCTGGAGCTGACAGGGAAAATAGCGGAAAAAGCGCTGGACGAAGTCGGCCTCACAGCGAACAAAAACGCCATTCCGTATGATCTGGAAAAGCCATTCGTTACAAGCGGTATCCGTCTAGGTTCTGCAGCTGTTACGTCCCGAGGCTTTGGGGAAGAAGAAATGAAGGAAATAGGCGCCATCATTGCCTATACGCTGAAAAACCATGAAGACGCGGAAGCATTAAAAGAGGCGGCTGAGCGCGTGAAAGCTTTAACGGGCCGTTTCCCAATTTACGAATATCTGTAAAATGGCAGACCCCGGTCAAAAAAGGGGTATGAATACAGCTGTTCTCCTATTTAAAGGAGGCAGCTGTTTTTTTATTCCTTTTGACGGACGCCTTTGTTTTTTAGGGGTGAATGCAAGTGTGTTAGGGTATATGTAGATTGGGAAAAGGAGGAGTTCAAATGGTTTTTGCACTAAATGAAAAAGCGCCGATGTTCACGCTTGCTGATGTTCACGGCGAAGAATTTAAACTCGAAGAAAAAATAGGTAAGGGATGGCAGCTGCTCGTGTTTTTCCGGGGCTCATGGTGTCCGGTATGTAAGGAAGAGCTGCAGGCCTGGGAAGAGCACCGCGGTTTTTTTGAAAATAATAATGTAAATATCACAGCCATCTCCACCGATAATCCCGAGGACCTGCGTACGATGACCGAAGAATACGGACTCACGTTCCCGGTGCTTGTCGACGAAGCACTGAAGGTACTCGACGATTACGGCGTCTTTTATCACAGCTCGGAAGCGCCGTACGAAGATCACGGAGCCCACGGAGAGCCTGCATATTTTCTGATCGATGAAGAAGGCAGATTTTTATACCAGCACCGCCAGACAAACCCATTCGGCCGGCCGGGTCCGAAAGAGCTGCGCAAAACAGTAAAATACATTGAAGACAATTTAAAATAAACGTTCGCAGCAGTGCATCCGGGCGCTGCTGTTATTTCCAGCAGTACGCAGAAGTTGCGGCATATTTCTGTCATTTTATATAACCTTGAATCCATCACGCTTTTTAGGTAGAATTTCTAAAGAATATGTTCGATAGGGACATGGGTTAATAAGCACCGGCTGATGCCGGGGAAAAAGGAGCCGACTATACTTATGGGAAATGTACATGTACTGGATCATCCGCTCATTCAACATAAACTTACATTCATCCGGGACGTCTCAACAGGAACGAAGGAATTCCGGGAGCTTGTCGATGAAGTCTCTACCCTGATGGCGTTTGAGATTACAAGAAACCTTCAGCTTCAGGAAGTGACGGTGGAAACTCCGGTGGGACCGGCCAAATCCTATACGCTTGCAGGCAAAAAGCTGGGAGTGGTGCCGATTTTGCGCGCAGGACTCGGCATGACCGACGGTATCATCAAATTGATCCCGGCAGCAAAAGTAGGGCACGTCGGGCTGTACCGGGATCCGGAAACGCTGCAGCCGGTAGAATATTATGTGAAGCTTCCGAGTGATGTCGAAGAGCGGGAATTTATCGTGATTGATCCGATGCTTGCGACAGGCGGTTCTGCTATTGAGGCATTGAACAGCCTGAAAAAACGCGGAGCCCAGAATATCAAGCTCATGTGTTTAATCGCAGCGCCTGAAGGAGTGGCACTCGTTCAGGAAGCACATCCGGACGTGGACATTTACCTGGCTTCGATGGATGAGAAGTTAAACGACAAAGGCTACATTGTTCCGGGCCTCGGGGACGCAGGAGACCGTTTATTCGGCACGAAATAATAGATGAGAGAGCTTTTCCGCACGTACGGGAAAGCTCTTTGATTTATAAAAGGATATTCTGTTAATGAGGCGGGGCAGTGGGAGAACACGTTCATGCTTTCTACCCAGCCTTTTCCTGTCTTGAAGATATGAAAATGTCACTTAATAGACACAAAATAGAAAATGCCTGAAACACGCGACAATACAGGGTTTTCGTTAATTTCGTCCATTGACATCATGTGTCGGCTATTGTACGATGATGAAGAACGTATGATAAGGTTTACATATGGGAGAAATTTGTATTTCCTTCATGAACGGCAGGATTCACGCAATTGTTTCTTTTTTTTGCCAAAAACATGCAGGGACAAATACGTTACATAAAGTTGTGTAAAAATTCTCTCAATGGATTTCGTAGTGTATTAACGGACTAATCAGTCTGTTTTCGGAGGAAAAGGTGGCCCGCGCATGAATGATACAAGCTTGTATCTCCGCTCGTTATTTATAGGATTGGCTGGCATGCTTGTATTGTTTGGTGCTCCGGCGCTGATTCCAGCGTTCCGGCAGGAAGCAGTGAGCTTATTTGCAGGAGCGTGCGGAGGAGCTTTTAACATCTGGCACGCTCACCGGGAGACAAAACGAATCCAGAAGGCGGTACTCGCGGAAAAAAAGATTTTTCCGTTTGGCATGGCCACAAGGCTCGCAGTAGGAGTAGTTATTGCTATGCTCTATGTCCGGTTTCCGGAACAATTCCGTCTGCTTTACCTTGTGATTGGATTGTTCAGTCCTTATCTGCTGCTTTATGCTTTATCCGTTCACTTCAGCAAAGAAAAGTAGTTTTTTAGCTGCAGCGCACAATCGACTAACATAGTAAAGGGGTGACTGAGACTTGAATATAGAGCACGAATCGCCGTACGTCTATGATGTGTTTGGAATACCGGGATTTCATGCCAACCTTTCCAACATCATGATGCTGACTATTGCGGCAGTCATTGTGTTTATCATTGGTGTGGTAAGTGCGCGGACTCTTTCTATGAAACCAACCGGTATGCAGAACGCATTTGAAATGGTAATTGAATTCGTCCGCAACATGATTGGAAGCACCATGGACTGGAAAACCGGAGAACGTTTCTTCGGACTTGGAATTACGATTTTCCTGTTCATACTGGTAGCGAATCTGCTCGGGATTCCGTTCATGCTGATTAATGATGAAACTCACGTGCTTTGGTGGAAATCACCGACGGCTGATCCGGTTGTGACGATGACACTTGCTGTCATGGTAATTGTGCTTTCACACTTCTACGGCATCAAGCTTCGCGGAGCGAAGGAGTACGGAAAGAACTACTTCCGTCCAAAGAAATTTCTCTTCCCGATTAACATTCTTGAAGAGTTCACCAACACATTGACACTCGGGGCACGGCTTTTCGGCAACCTTTATGCTAAAGAGATACTGCTGACGCTTCTGGCGACGGTGGGTACAACCTTTCCAATCGGTACCGCTCTTGGTATTATCCCAATGGTTGCCTGGCAGGGATACAGCCTGTTTATCGGTTTTATCCAGGCGTTTATCTTCCTGGTACTGACGATGGTCTATATTTCACACAAAGTGGAAACAGATCATTAATCACAGCAGCATCTGCGGAAACAACGAAACAACAATATAGTTTTAAACTAATTTAAGGAGGATTTGCACATGGGTCTTTTAGCAGCTGCAATCGCAGCAGGTTTAGCAGCAATTGGTGCAGGTATTGGTAACGCAATCGTAATCAAAGGGGCAATCGACGGTACTTCCCGTCAGCCGGAGCTTGGCGGCAGATTGCAGACACTTATGTTCATTGGTATCGGTCTTGTTGAGGCAGTGCCGATCATCGCAGTCGTTGTTGGTTTTATCACGCTTTTCCAATAAACATACGTTTTGGAAAGGAAAGCAAAATGGCGGAGTGGGGGAACTGGCTTCGCCATTCCTTTTGTATATCTAAGAAAGGAGTGAAATCTTTTGCCATCTACATTTGCGTTCGGAGATGTGCTTTTCTCACTTTTTACGTTTGTCATTTTACTGCTTTTGCTTCGCCGGTTCGCCTGGGGTCCAATTGTGGAGCAGATGAAAAAACGTGAAAATCACATTTCCAATGAAATAGAGACAGCGGAAAATCACCGTCAGGAAGCGGAAAAATATTTAGAAGAGCAGCGGGTGGAAATGGAGAAAGCGCGCGAAGAAGCGCAGTCCATCATTGAAACGTCCCGTAAAACAGCTCAGGAGCAGTCCAAGGAAATTATCCGGGAATCCCACGAAGAAGCTAACCGTGTGAAAGATAATGCCCTCGCTGATATTACGAGAGAGCGGGAGCAGGCAGTGGAAGCGCTTCGTGCCCAGGTTGGCCAGCTTTCTGTGTTGATTGCGACGAAAATTATTGAAAAAGAATTAGATGAAGACGAGCAGGAAAAACTGATTCAGGAATACGTACAGGAAAGCGGCGGTCGCTTATGAGTAATCCAACCCTGGCGAAACGCTACGCCCGCGCGCTTTTAAAAAGTGCGGAAGAACACGGGGCTCTTGAAGAGACCAAGCAGGAATGGGAAGCGATGCTCGAAGTGTTCCACACGCATCCGGAGATTGCTCAGGTTTTCAGATACCCGTCGATCAGCCGTGAAAGAAAGCAGTCTTTCATTGCGAGTACATTTGGTTCCTGGAGTGAGCGCAGCCGTTCAATGCTGAATGTGCTGCTTGACCGGAAACGGCTTCACCTGATTGATGAAGTGGCAGTGGAAGTGATTGCGCTGATTAACGACCGTCTCGGCATTGCCAACGCGGTCGTTTATACCGTGAAGCCATTAACGGATGAAGAGAAGCAGGCAGTCTCCCGCAAGTTTGCCCAGCGGGTCGGAAAGCGCGAGCTTTATATTGAAAACAGAGTGGATCCTTCACTCATTGGCGGCATGAAGGTGCACATTGGACATACAATTTTTGACGGAAGCATTCAAGGTCAGCTAGACCGCTTGCAGCGTAATATAACGCAAACGAATTTATCATGAATGGGGTGAATCCTGGTGAGTATCAAACCCGATGAAATTAGTTCTTTAATTAAACAGCAGATTGAACAGTTTGAAGCGGAGACAGAGTCCAAAGAAGTCGGCATCGTCATTCAGGTAGGGGACGGTATCGCCCGCGCCTACGGCCTGGACAACGCGATGGCCGGTGAACTTCTGGAATTCGAAAACGGCGTCATGGGTATGGCGCAGAACCTTGAAGAAGGCAACGTGGGTATTATTATTCTCGGCGCCTATGAAGAAATTCGTGAAGGCGACCAGGTCAAAAGGACCGGCCGCATCATGGAAGTGCCGGTCGGCGAAGAGCTGCTCGGACGTGTAGTTAACGCACTTGGCCAGCCTGTAGACGGACTCGGCTCCACCAACACGGCCAAATCCCGTCCAATTGAAAGCGGAGCACCGGGAATCATGGACCGTCAATCGGTATCCGAACCGCTCCAGACCGGTATTAAAGCCGTGGACACAATGATTCCTATCGGACGCGGCCAGCGTGAGCTCATCATCGGCGACCGCCAGACTGGTAAAACGGCAGTTGCGATCGATACGATTTTGAACCAGAAAGACGAAGACGTTATCTGCATTTATGTGGCTATCGGACAGAAGGACTCCACCGTGGCAGAAGTCGTGGATACGTTCCGCCAGAAAGGCGCGCTTGATTACACGATTGTCGTAAACGCCGGAGCTTCCGAGCCTGCACCAATGCTTTACCTGGCTCCGTATGCCGGAGCTTCCATGGGCGAAGAGTTTATGTACAACGGCAAGCACGTGCTTATCGTGTATGATGACTTAACAAAACAGGCGAACGCCTATCGTGAACTTTCCCTTCTCCTTCGCCGCCCGCCGGGCCGTGAAGCCTTCCCAGGGGACGTCTTTTACCTTCACTCCCGCCTGCTCGAACGTGCAGCAAAACTGAGTGATGAGAGAGGCGCTGGTTCAATGACCGCTCTTCCAATCATTGAAACCCAGGCAGGGGACGTAGGTGCCTACATTCCAACAAACGTGATTTCCATTACCGACGGCCAGATTTTCCTGCAGGCGAACCTTTTCAACTCCGGCGTCCGTCCGGCCATCAACCCGGGTATTTCCGTATCCCGTGTCGGCGGCTCGGCTCAGACGAAGGCAATGAAAAAGGTATCCGGTACGCTCCGTCTGGACCTGGCATCGTTCCGTGAACTTGAAGCCTTCTCCCAGTTCGGTTCCGA
Source organism: Marinococcus sp. LNHM5E3-2.1 (assembly GCF_056034365.1). NCBI lineage: Bacteria > Bacillati > Bacillota > Bacilli > Caryophanales > Bacillaceae > Marinococcus > Marinococcus sp. LNHM5E3-2.1. Next base: position 235,194 of record NZ_JBQLIB010000002.1, on the reverse strand, counting down.
CCTGGACAAATCGACCCAGGACAAACTGGCCCGCGGGGGAAGAACAGTAGAAGTACTCAAACAGGGACTGCACCAGCCGCTTCGGATGGAGCTGCAGGTCGCAATTGTGTTTGCCCTGACAAGAGGATTCCTGGACAATATCCCGACAGACGACATCCGCCGTTACGAAAAAGAACTGCTTGCGTATCTTGAATCAAGTCATTCAGAGCTTTTGGCAGGTATTCGTGACACTGGAAAACTTCCGGACGAAGAAGAGTTCAAACAGGCGATTCAATCGTTTGAGAAGTCATTTAACCCTTCAAAATAAAGAGTGCCGAACGTAAAAAGGTTCAAAAGGTGGTGAACAGATGGCTTCCTTAAAAGAAATTAAAGGCCGTATCCAGTCGACGAAAAAAACGAAGCAGATTACAAGTGCCATGGAAATGGTCTCGGCGTCGAAGCTGAATAAGGCCCAGCAAAATGCTCAGCGATATGAGCCGTATACGAAAAAAATTAAAGACGTTGTTTCCGGCATCGCTGCCGGCAGCAGCGGTATCTCCCACCCCATGCTTGAAGAACGTCCTGTAAAGAAGACCGGCTATATTGCCATATTTACAGATCAGGGGCTTGCAGGGGCATATAACTCGAACATTCTTCGGGACTTAATGCAAAAGCTGCGGGAGCGTCACCAGTCAAAGGACGAATACAGTGTGATTGTAATCGGCCGGACGGGACGGGACCTGTTAAAACGTTACGGCATTCCAATGTTCGATGAAATTACGGGGCTGCCGGACCAGCCGTCCTTTAACGATATTAAAAACGTTACGCGTCTTGCCGTTGATTTGTATGCAAATGAAGACGTGGACGAATTGTATATCTGGTACAACCACTTCATTAACCCGATCCAGCAGAAGGTAACAGAAAAGAAACTGCTGCCGTTGACGGAGGAAGTAAGTGAAGAGGACAGCAAAGGCACGGCCCAGTATGAATACGAGCCTTCGCCGGAAGCGATTTTAAAGCAGCTTCTTCCGCAGTATGCAGAAAGCTTAATCTACGGAGCCCTGCTTGATGCCAAAGCCAGTGAGTTCGGGGCCCGGATGACAGCGATGAGTGCAGCAACCGATAACGCCAACAACATGGTCGATGATTTAACCCTTTCCTATAACCGTGCCCGCCAGGCGGCCGTGACGCAGGAAATTACCGAAATCGTCGGCGGTGCAGCTGCGCTTGAATAGAAGAATCATTTCGTCCGGCCGAGCCGGACAGTAAGGAGGGGAACAATTACAATGAGTGAAGAAAACGGTCGAATTACTCAGATTTTGGGACCGGTTATTGATGTTCAGTTCCCAAGCGGTCAGCTTCCGGAACTAAACAACGCGCTCCGCGTATCACAGCCGGCCACCGAAAATAAGGATGCAATTGAAGTTACTCTCGAAGTTGCGCAGCATTTGGGCGACAACTCCGTGCGGACGATCGCGATGTCTTCGACAGACGGTTTAATCCGCGGAACAGAAGTGACCAACACAGGAGGGTCTATTTCGGTCCCGGTTGGAAATGACACGCTGAGCCGCGTATTTAACGTTCTTGGTGAACCTATTGATATGAAAGAGCAGGTGGAGGACAGCGTCGAGCGCAAGCCAATCCACCGTAAGCCGCCACAATTTGACGAGCTCGCTGTGGAAACGCAGGTGCTTGAGACAGGCATTAAAGTTGTAGACCTGCTTGCCCCTTACGTAAAAGGCGGAAAAATCGGCCTGTTCGGTGGTGCCGGCGTAGGGAAAACGGTACTTATCCAGGAGCTTATTAACAACATTGCCCAGGAGCACGGCGGTATCTCCGTGTTTGCAGGGGTAGGGGAGCGTACCCGTGAAGGGAACGACCTTTACTTTGAAATGAGCGATTCTGGCGTTATTAACAAAGCAGCCATGGTGTTCGGCCAGATGAACGAGCCGCCAGGTGCCCGGATGCGCGTAGCTCTGACCGGCCTGACAATGGCAGAGCATTTCCGTGATGAAGAAGGGGCAGACGTGCTTCTCTTTATCGACAACATTTACCGTTTCACGCAGGCAGGCTCGGAAGTATCCGCCCTCCTCGGCCGGATGCCGTCCGCCGTTGGGTATCAGCCAACGCTTGCGACCGAAATGGGTCAGCTGCAGGAACGTATCACTTCCACGAAAAAAGGATCGGTTACGTCGATTCAGGCAGTGTATGTGCCGGCCGATGACTATACGGACCCGGCACCGGCAACAACGTTTGCCCATCTTGATGCGACAACTAACCTGGAGCGCCGGTTAACAGAAATGGGCATTTATCCTGCCGTGGATCCACTCGCTTCCACCTCACGTGCGCTTGCACCGGAGGTTGTCGGTGAGGAGCATTACGATGTCGCCCAGCAGGTAAAACAAACGATCCAGAAATACAATGAGCTGCAGGATATTATCGCAATTCTCGGGATGGAAGAGCTTTCCGAAGAAGACAAGCTCACGGTAAACCGTGCCCGCCGCATTCAGTTCTTCCTTTCGCAGAATTTCCACGTGGCAGAGCAGTTTACCGGCCAGAAGGGTACGTACGTATCCGTGCAGGATACAGTGCGTGGATTTAAGGAAATTCTTGACGGGCAGCACGATGACGTACCGGAAGACGCCTTCCGCCTTGTCGGCCCGATTGAAGATGTAGTGGAAAAAGCAAAATCTATGTCCTAAGGACGACACGGGGGAGGGAGAACACAGATGGCAACGATGCATCTCAGCGTAGTGACTCCGGACGGGTCCGTCTTTGATGGAGAAGTAGAGATGGTCAGTGTTCGTGCGGAAAGTGGCGAAATGGGGATTCTCCCCGGCCACGTTCCAACCGTGGCTCCTCTAAAGATTGATGCAGTCCGCATTAAGTATGACAACAAAGTAAAATTACTGGCTGTGAGTGAAGGATTCGTAGAAGTCCGCTCTGACGCCGTTAATATCTTAGCGGAATCTGCAGAAACTCCAGGAGAGATCGATCCGGAACGAGCCCGCATCGCCAAAGAGCGGGCGGAGGAACGACTGGACCGGATAAATGAAGAGGAAATTGACATCATGCGGGCACGCCTTGCGTTAAAACGGGCCAATACCCGACTGAAGGTTTCCGAAGGCTCATAAAGTTACATCTGAAGAATCGTTTTTCCAAAAGGAGAAACGGTTCTTTTGTTTTATATGAGTATGGCCCCGGCAGTGAATAGTGAAATTAAATAGTAGCAGCACCTGCGTTTCTAAAGAAGATAGAACTATAGATGTTTGATTATGAATCCTTTATAATAAAATATGCTTATAGTTATACAAACTTTTATAAAAATAGTACAAGACCTCGTGAATCCAATGACCGCCGCACATAGTAGCAGAACCTTCGTCTCTTGTTTTCCCTTATGCATTTGGTTACTCTGAAACGTGGCTTAAAATTTGCAAAGAACGTTGTACAGCAACAAAGAAAGGCATGATGGCATGAATCCGGACGGCCAGGAAGCACTAATACATATCCTGCTTCATCTCTCTTTTTTTATCCTGACCTGGTGGTGTCTGCAGGCGTTTCGGTTTGACGTTTTTATCCGGAGGCCGGAAAGCCTGAAGGGAAGACTTTTGATTATATTGTTCGCTATTGCAATCAGCTACTCTGTAAGCAGCTTCTTTATCGATTATTTTGATTTTTCTTTGTATCTTCGTTACCTGTTTTTCACACTTTTGGCATAAAAGATTATGAAAATGCGGGAGCGGGTAAAGGATTCTGTATGAAACTCATCGATGCTGTTGAAATGGACACGGAAAAACTGTCTCTTTACCTCTGTAACGTTTTGAGACGGGAAGCGACTAATGAAAAGGTTAGACAAATGGACGAAAAAAAGCACAACTCTTTCAGGTAAAGTACGCAGCACAAAAAGATAATATGCATAAGTATAGCGGAGGGAATTAAATTGGATAAAATTATTGTACAGGGAGGCAGACGCCTAAAGGGGTCCGTCAAAGCAGAAGGAGCAAAAAATGCGGTTCTGCCTGTTATTGCAGCTACTCTTTTGGCAGAAGAAGGGCAAAGCACACTTTATGATGTGCCGCCTCTCGCAGATGTAGACACGATCTCCAATGTTCTGCGCCATGTCGGAACAGAAGTTAATTACGAGGACCACCGCTGGACAGCTGACGCCACGGGAGACCTCTCCACGGAAGCTCCGTTTGAATATGTCAGCAAAATGCGGGCTTCATTTCTCGTTATGGGTCCGCTTCTGGCAAGAAAAGGGATTGCCCACATCGCACTTCCGGGGGGATGTGCGATTGGCTCCCGCCCGATCGACCAGCACCTGAAAGGATTTGAAGCAATGGGTGCGCACGTGGAAATCGGTAATGGCTATATCGAAGCGAAGGTAGAAAAACGCCTGCAGGGAGCACGCATTTATCTTGATTTTCCAAGTGTTGGTGCTACAGAAAATATCATGATGGCCGCTGCTCTTGCAGAAGGTACGACAACGCTTGAAAACGTCGCAGAAGAGCCGGAAATCACGGACCTTGCCAACTTTATTAATGCCATGGGAGGCAAAGTCCGCGGCGCCGGAACCGGCACGATCCGCATTGAAGGTGTAGATAAATTAACCGGAGCGGAGCATACGATTATTCCGGACCGGATTGAGGCAGGAACCTTTATGATTGCTGCTGCGATCACCGGAGGAGAAGTATTCGTCGAAGGGGCAATGCACGAACATTTACGCCCGCTTGTAGCAAAAATGCGGGAAATGGGTGTGAAAATTGAAGAAAGCGACGGAGGCATGCTTGTCACCGGCCCGGATATTTTAAAGCCGGTCGATATTAAGACGATGCCGCATCCTGGCTTCCCAACAGACATGCAGGCGCAGTTTATGGCGCTTCTAACCCAGGCAAAGGGCACCGGTCTTATTACAGAAACGGTTTTTGAAAACCGCTTTATGCACGTAGAAGAATTCCAGCGTATGAACGCAAGCATCAAAATTGAAGGGCGCACGGCTATTATTAGCGGTCCGAAAAAACTGCAGGGTGCTGAAGTGTCAGCTACCGACCTCCGTGCAGGCGCCGCTTTGATCGTTGCCGGTCTCGTAGCAGAGGGAGAAACAACGGTAACAGAGCTCCGTCACCTTGACCGTGGATATGTAGACTTTCATAAAAAGCTGCAGGGTCTCGGCGCAAATGTAAAACGCGTAAATGCAGACGAGGAAGCAGATACTTCCATGAAAACAGCCCAACGCTCTTAATTAAGTTTTCAATAAAGCAGGCCATCACTATTCAGTGGTGGTCTTTTTATGCTTTAAGAGTAGGTATATAGTATCCGGTAAAATAGGATATACTTCACTAAATGCAGGCTTATATTCCTCGGATTAGACGTTTGTGGTAAAATAGAACTAATTATAAATGTGGACGATTTAAAGATAGAAGCATGCCCAGCCAGGCTTACGTTCGGCCTACATTACGGAAACGGGGAATACAATTATGCTGAGGGGTTTTTATAACGCTGCGTCGGGCATGACAGCCCAGCAGAGAAAAACGGATATGCTGAACAATAATATTGCCAACGCCAACACACCGGGCTACAAATCCGATCAAAGTGCGATCCGGACGTTTCCGCAGCAGCTGCTGCATGCGGAAAATGCAGGAAAAGGGCCGCATACGATCGGCTCACTTGGCACGGGCGTCTACATGCAGGACCAGACTCCTTCGTTTACTCCGGGAGAGCTGCAGGAAACTAACGCGCCAGCCGATGTTGCTCTGCTCGAAGCAGAGGTGCCGGATGAAAACGGTACAGTGCTGTTCACGGTCCAGGGAGAAGACGGAACGGCCTACACCCGGAACGGAAACTGGACAGTGGATGCAGAAGGATTTTTAACGACCTCGGAGGGGCAATACATACTAAATAACGAAGGCGCCCCTGTGGAAACGGGAAATGAAAATTTTCAAATTACCGAAGACGGCACGGTGCTGCTTGAAAACGGTGGGGAAGCCGGTCAGCTGGGTGTGGCTTATGCACCGGACACCAACGATTTAGTCAAAACCGAAGCGGGTCTTTTTGAAGCGGAGGAGGAGCTTGGCGCTGCAGCGGATAATGAAGACGTCCGCTATCAGATGAAACAGGGGTTTCTCGAACAGTCCAACACCGACTCCACCCAGGCGATGACGGAGCTGATGGAAGCGTACCGGATGTTCGAATCCAATCAGAAAGTGATGCAGACGTATGACCGCAGCATGGAAAAGGCTGTGAATGAAGTCGGACGGCTCGGTTAACTATAGGGTGAACCTATAAAATAGAATTCAGGAGGAAGAGAGCATGTATTCGGGATTACGCATACCATTTCAATCCATGGGCTCTGTCCAGCAGCAGATGGATACCATCAGCAATAACCTCTCCAACGCGGAGACAGCTGGATTTAAATCACGACAGGCGACATTCAGTGAAATGATGTACCAGCAGCAGGACAACATGCCAATGCCGGAAAACGGCACCGGCCGGCTTACTCCTCCGGGGATACGAACAGGCGGCGGAGCATCAGTCGGCCAGACAGCGCTTCGCATGGAGCAGGGATCGCTGAAAGAGAGTGAACGGGAGCTCGATTTTGCTCTTGAGGACACGGATGCTTTTTTCCAGATAGAAGCAGAAGACGGGGTGGTTGAATATACAAAAGACGGGCAGCTGTATCTGTCAGAAAACCCTGAGACGCCTGGAAGCTATACACTCGTTGATCAGAACGGCGGATTTGTATTAAACGAAGCCGGAGGAAGATTTGATATTCCTGCAGGAGCTTCAGAGTTTTCAATGCAGGAAAACGGGGAAATGACAGCTGTAACGGCAGCCGGTGACACCGTGAACCTTGGTTCATTTGGCGTGGTACAGGTGGAGCGCCCGCAGGCGTTAACGTCTGTCGGGGGCAATCGGTATCGTTTTGAGGATTTAGATGGACTCGGGGCAGCGGAAGATGATATGGTTATAGAAGCTGACCCGTCCAGCGTAAAGCAGGGAATGGTCGAGCAGTCTAATGTGGATTTATCGAATGAATTAGTAAATATGATGAATGCCCAAAGACAATACTCGTTTAATTCCCGCGCGTTGACGCAGGGAGACCAGATGCTTGGATTAATTAACAGTATTCGATAAGTCTTTGCGGTTAAGGGAGCATAGATAGTACATATGAACAATCAGGACAACCATACAAGGACTTCCAGGCCGAATAGAAAAGCGCAGCTGAAAAGAGGCGCGCAGAAGGTACGTGCACGTCTTCAGCACCTGCTCTGGTGGCACTGGCTGATTATTATTTTAGTTCTGGCTTTTATCTGCTCGATTATCGGCTTGATGATCGGCTATGCGGTCGGGGGAGGGAACCCTTTTCAGGCTTTAAACCCATCGACCTGGCTGGAGATTTACCAGTTAATCCGAGGAAATTAGCATAAAAAGTGAGGAAAAAATGATGCTTTCAATAGAACAAATTAAAGAGATTATTCCGCACCGCTACCCGTTTCTGCTTGTCGATAAAATTATCGAGGTAGAACCCGGGGAGCGGGCGGTAGGCATTAAAAATGTCAGCGCCAATGAAGAATTTTTCAACGGGCACTTCCCTGACTATCCAGTGATGCCGGGAGTGCTTATTATTGAAGCAATCGCCCAGGCCGGCGGCGTCGCGCTGATGCAGCAGGAAGATATGAAAGGAAAGCTCGCTCTGTTTGCAGGCATTGATGAATGCCGATTCAAAGGACAGGTGAAGCCGGGAGACCAGCTGCGCCTGGAAATGGAGGTCACCAAACAGCGACGCTCCATTGTTAAAGGAAAAGGCACAGCTTCTGTAGACGGCAAGGTCGTTGCAGAAGCGGACCTGATGTTTGCGATTCAATAGTAAAAAGGACTGCAGCCAGAGCCGGCTGCAGTCCTTTTTTATTGTCTGCTGCTATTCATCATTTTCCTCTAATGCATCTTCAATGTGTTCTTTAAGGGCTGGCCCCATCGTTCGGGAATAAAGGGTGGAAATATGGTGGTTGTCCCGAAAAGTAATGACGTTGCCGATCACAGGGTCACACGTCTCGTCATCACAAAAATAAGGAGACATATCAGCAAAGGTAACGTTGTCTGGAATCTCTTCTTCTTCTGTATTTTCCCACGGAGGGTTTTCAGATAATACTTCATCTCTTGGTACGGCGCAATCGGCCGGATCGTCGCTTTCTTCCAGGCAGGTGGGGATGTCCTCCTGCATCCTCGGGTTGTCCCGTATCGCGAATATTTCCGTATGGCCTTCGAATTCTTCCCAGATCCCAAGGTAGCCTTCTGGTATGGTGCCTCCAGCATTTACATTAGCGGTAGTGAAAAGTAAATCAGGATCGTTTTTCTTCAGCGGTTCAATGGAATCTTCATTCCACTGCATGCATGAGTCAGAGAGGGTACCGTCAAAATCATCTGTAGAAAAACGGCAGCCATCTTTATTAAACACATCGATCTGCAGGCTCAGCTCCTCAGACATTTTTTCAAGGGCCGGAAACCAGTGGCCGGAATGAGAACCGCCTACCAGGGCAATGGTGTATTCGGGGTCGGTCGTGTCCCCATATGAACACATGCTGATTTCCGTCTCTTCCAGATCGGAATAGCACTCGCTCTCAGAATAAAATTCCGGCATCTCGCTTTCAGCCTGCACCACATTATCGAGGGGGTCAATGTCAGGGTTCGGTTCAATATCCTCTGATATTGCCCGGGCCCCTGGGTAGTCCGTAACTGTATAATCTTCGCTGATAGTGGATTGACTTTTTTCGACGTAATTATCCCATACTCCAGCTGCCGTAAGGGCCGGAAGCAGAAATACAACCAGAGCCGTTACTACTTTTGTTTTTGATTGTTTGATATTAATTTTTCTTATGGGTGCTTCTATGACTTTGACAGAGAGCGCCGAAGCGACGAAGGCAAGAGCTATAATAGCAATGCCGCCCTTGAGCGATACCGTTGTGTTGTCGAAATAGGCAAAATAGAAGATAAGAATCGGCCAATGCCATAAATAAAATCCGTAGGAAATGCTGCCGAAGTATAGAAACGGCTTGGAGCCCAGCAGTTTGTCCACCCCGAAGCGGCTGCTGTTTTCAGCTGCTGTGATAATCAGCAGAGCCCCGGTGGTTGGAAGCAAAGCAGCAAAGCCCGGAAAAATGGTGGATACAGGGAGGACAAGCCCTGTTAAAGCGACAATTGCCAATCCCAGCCAGCCAAGAAAAAAACCAATTGATTTCCTCACTGACAGGTACGGAAGAAGCAAAGCGACAATGCCGCCAAGGCTGAACTCCCATACCCGGGCGAACGTATCAAAATAAGCCCAGGGCTGATTAATGGAAGTAATGTAGATAGAGTAACTAATAGATACAACAAAGACAATAGTCAACACGCTCAGCAGGGTTTTACGAACAGGCGTTTTAAATGCTTTTTTTGCAAGAAAATAAGCAGCCAGTATAAGTAGAGGCCAGGTGACATAAAACTGTCCCTGAATGGAAAGAGCCCAAAAATGCTGGAATGGGCTGGCATCGTTATTTTGCGCCAGATAGTCTACTGCGCTCGTAGCCAGTTCCCAGTTTTGAAAATACAGCGCCGAAGCAAACATTTCTGCAACAATCTGGTTCCACTGGGATTGAGGCAGGAGCAGAATAGAGCCGGCCATCGTAAATAAAATAACGATTACAGCAAGAGGCAGCAGCCGGCGGCCTAGTCCTAGTAGATATTCAGGCAGATTAATTGTTCCTTCACGTTCAAACCTCGATAAAAGTGATGTAGTAATTAAGTAACCGGAAACGACGAAAAATACGTCCACCCCGCCTGATACCGAACCCAGCCAGATGTGATAGACAGCCACTAAAAAAGCAGCTACAGCACGTACCCCTTCAATTTCGGGTCGAAACCTTTTCTCGGGTGTTCTTAAATCATTCATTATAAACATCTCCATGCATTAAGCTTTTCTAAGTATAAATATTACATTAATCCAGTCAATTATAATTTAATTTTATGTACTTAATATTTATTCTTTGTTTCATCTTTCAAAATGATCCCTGCCTTTTCCGATATTTATCATACATTATTTTATCACATGTAAACGAATCCACCCTGAACCCATTTCAATAATACACAATTTTAAATTAAGCAGTAAGAAAAATAACCTCACAGCGAATCGAAATGTGTAAAAAACATACAGTAATAATGGATTAATTTAATTGAGTAACATGTAACCAATGTATAAGTAATAATGAGTATAAACAAGAAAATAAGAGAAAACAAAAGATATATTTTAGTGCTTACATTTTTACCCTTTTTACAGTGTATTTTTTCTTAAGTTTTTCTAGTATTATTGGACTAGAATAAATTTAAGAAAGAGAGGGTAAGAATGAAAAACATTTTTCGTATGATAGTTTTCCCTGTTCTGATATTTGTTTTATTGTTTTCACTCGTGCCTTTAGATACAGAGGCAGCCAGTTCTAAACGAATCAAAGGGGATACCAGAATAGGCACTGCGGTTGAACTTTCTAAAGAAGGCTGGTCCTCAAGTAACTCAGTGATTCTAGCTAGATCTGACGAGCCGGCAGACGCTTTGGCCTCAGCAGGTCTTGTGGGAAGTACAGACGCCCCCGTATTGTTAACGAAAACAGGCAGTGTTGATACAGAGGTTTTGTCAGAAATTAAACGACTTAATGCAAAAAATGTCTACATATTAGGCGGTACGAAAGCAATAAGCAATAATGTTAAAAGTCAGTTAACAAATAACGGATTAAATGTAACGAGAGTTTCAGGAGACACTCGTTACAGCACTGCAGCAGCAGTAAATAAACAAGCTGGATTATCTAATGCAAGTACAGCAATCATTGCTAACGGACAGACGGTGGCAGATGCATTAAGTGCTTCAAGTATTGCCGCAAATAAGAACATTCCTATTTATTTATCCAGAAACTCCAGCCTGCCTTCCGATCTCCCAAGCAGTGTTAAAAAGGTTATTATTTTTGGGGGTTCAGCAGCGGTAAGTGATTCCTTAGAGTCTTCGTTAAAGAATAAAGGTATAGCTACTGAACGTATTAACGGAAGTACGAGATACGAAACCAGTGTGAATGCAGCGAAATGGGCGAATCTTTCCGGGGGAGTTAACTTATTGGCCAGAGGCACTTCCATCAGCTCAAGCAAAGAAGATTATCCAGATGCAGTAGCAGCGGTGGGTCTTGGAAACAAAATCCAGGCGCCAATTGTCCTTACACCACCAGATTCTTCTAACAGCACGGTGAAAAACTATATAGGCTCTAAGCCGGTATACGTTTTAGGTGGAAGTGCAGCAGTATCGGATAATGCTTTAAGTAATCTTGGAGTAAGTCTTTCAAGCGAAAATGATTCAAGCAGTGAAGAGCAGGAAAAGCCAAGTGACGGCAAAATAATCGAAACAGGTACTGTAGTAAACGTCACTAATTCTTTAAATGTCCGCAGTGGTCCGTCCGGAAGCAATGATTGGATAGGCTCCCTGGCAAAAGGTGAAAAAGTAGACATTTACGACATCACAAGTAATAACTGGGCAAAAATTAATTATAATGGCTCTTATGGTTATGTCAGCATGAACTACATTGATACAGGAAAAGCAGAAGAGAAAGTAATTGAAACAGGCACTGTGAATGTGAGTAATTCATTGAATGTTCGTTCAGGACCTTCAGGAAGCGATGAACGCATCGGTTATTTATTAAATGGCCAAACTGTCGAAATATATGAAATCAGCAACAACTGGGCCAAAATTAAATATGATGGTGGATATGGTTACGTCAGTATGAGCTATATCAATACGAAAAGTACTGTATCCAGTGCTTTGGATGGCGAGCTTATAGCTATTGATCCAGGGCACGGTGGCAAAGATCCTGGTGCTGTAGCGAATGGAGCCCAGGAAAAAGACATCGTATTGAGTGTAGGTTTAAGGCTTAAAGACAAGCTGGAAGCAGCAGGGGCAGAAGTAATAATGACCCGTTCGAATGATACCTTTGTTGAGCTGAGGGAAAGAGCAAATATTGCTAACCGTGCTAAAGCAGATTCATTTTTGAGCATTCACGCTAATGCTGTTTACAGTACTTCTGTCACTGGCCAGGAAACGTTTTATTACCCTGGAAGTGAAGAAGGACAAGAGTTAGCTGCAGCTGTACAGGACGAATTACTTAAAGCTGTCGGTACTAAAGACAGGGGCGTAAAAAGCGCTAATTTTTCAGTGCTCCGGAATACAGCTATGCCAGCCAGCCTTGTAGAGCTTGGTTTCATTACTAATGCCGAAGAAGCTAAGTTAATGAAAAGCAGTGATTTTCAAAATAAAGCTGCTACAGCAATGTATAAAGGAATCGAAAAGTATCACGAAGAGAATTAAATAAGAAAGTGGAGCCTTTAAATTGGGGCTCCTTTTTTCTAAATATATTTATAATGTATGGAAGAAAGTAGTTGATGATGTGAAATTTATTTCTCTGGCTTTTTTAGGGGCTTTCGTATTTTTATTTGTTCCTCATGTGACGTATGCAGAAGAAACTAAAACAATCGTAGTGGAATTTAAAAATGATAAATCTAAGACATTCTCTGCTAATACTGATCAGGACATAAATACTATTGAAGTGCCAGTAGAAAAAGCAGAAGAAAAGATGAAAGAATTAAAAAAAAATCCAGAAGTTGAGTACGCAGAATTTGAAGTATTTTATGAATTATTTGAATTTCCAAATGATCCACTATACGAACAACAAGAAGGCTATTTTCAAAACATCAATCTACCGGGAGTGTGGGATAGCTACACATCTTCAGATAAGTCAGTAGTGGCGGTGCTGGATAGTGGGATCAATCAAGATCATGAAGATCTCTCGTCAGCCATTATCAAGCCATACAATGTGATAGAAAAAAGTAATGAAGTTACTGACAACGTTGGACACGGGACACATGTAGCTGGTATCGCAGGAGCAATAACTGATAACAATACAGGCGGGGCTTCGGTTGGTCGAAATGTAAACATCATCCCCGTTAAAGTCGGTGATTCCACTGGAATCAGCAGTGTAAATATTGCTAAAGGAATCAATTATGCTGCTGAAAATGGAGCAGATGTTATCAATTTAAGTCTTGGAGGAGACAATCCTTCTCTGGCTGTTGAAAATGCTGTGAAGGAAGCTGTAGAAAAAGACATAATCGTGGTTGCCGCTGCTGGAAATGACTCTTCAACGACAAAGCAATACCCAGCGGCTTTAAAAAACGTAATATCTGTAGGGGCAATAGAAGAATCGACTAAAACTTTGGCTTCTTTCTCTAATTACGGAGAATGGGTAGATGTTACAGCTCCTGGAGACAGTATACTGAGTACCTGTACAAAAGGAGACCGATGGCCGTTTAGTAGCTGCAAAAGTTCCTATCCATATGTGGAAGCTAACGGCACCAGCATGGCAGCACCTGTTGTATCTTCCTATGCTGCTTTATTGAAATCGTATAACCCCTCTTTAACTACTGAGCAGATCAGGTATCTTATTGAAGAACCTTCTAGCAGTAATAACTCTGTCAAATTTGGCACTATCGATACGTCTTCTTCACTTAGTAAATATCAGACGGAATCGCGTTTATCCGGAAAAACTTCTGTAGATACTTCGATTGAAATATCAATGAAAGGGTGGCCAGAGGGCGTTCCCACAACTGAGGTTAATAGCGAGGGGCTAACAAGTATTTCAGGTAAAACTGCAATTCTTGCAAATAATTCTAATTTTGCAGATGGTTTAACCGCCAATACTTTAGCAGGCCAAATAGATGCACCGATATTATTAACTTTTGCTAACCGGATAAGTGAAAAAACAATTGCAGAACTAGAACGCCTCCAAGTGAATAATGTCGTTATAGCTGGTGGCACCGCCGCAATCTCCATGGAAATAGAGAAAGTTTTAGCAGAAAATGATTTCAATACTATAAGATTGTCAGGGCCTACCAGGTATTCTACGGCAGCCGAATTGAATTCTTACAGCGCAAAGACAAATGGAGAAGTCATTGTAGTTTCAGGGGAGAACTTCCCGGATGCTTTAGCAGTTTCTTCATATGCTAATCAAAAAGAGATTCCAATTGTCTTTGTTAAAAAAGAGATGATTCCAGAGGCAACGCAAGAATTTTTAAACGAGTACAATTTTTCTAAAGCTTATGTAATAGGTGGCACAGGAGTTATCAGCGATACCGTTAAGAATAAGCTGCCAAATGCTGAAAGAATATTTGGAAATACGAGGTACGAAACAGCACTGGAGGTAACAAAGAGGTTCAATGAAGATGCAGATTCTTATCTTCTGGCAACCGGTGAAAATTTTTCTGATGCCTTGGCTGGCGGGGCCTTAGCTGGAAGAGAAAACCATGGTTTGCTTTTATCACGGAGTAATTCCATACCAGACTCAGTAAGAGCATTCGTAACTAATAAACAATATGAAGCCAACCCTCCAGAGGAATTTTACACTTTAGGAGGAAAAGCAGCGATTACCAGTCCAACACTATGGCAAATGGATTCGCTTATTTACTCAAATTATTACATGAATAGATTGCTAAACTCAGATCTTAAAAAAAGGTAATAAAGAAAGAGGCGTAAAAATGCTTACCCAATTAAAATCGTTATGCGTTTTATCGGTCGCAGGGTTACTATTTGCTTTGAATACTACTGTAGCACAGGCATCTGGATTAGAAATGAAGCAAGAGTCTGAAACATTAAATGAAAAAAATTCTGTTTCTTTAGAGGACGGCAGTAAGATCTTGGTCAGTAATAATCAAGAAAGTACGAAGGTATCAGTTGAGGGAGAAACTATAATTAATAAAGAATTTCTGAAAACCTCTCAAGTGACTGAGCTTTCTGTAAACGAACAAACATTGCTTTTAACAGAATATCGTGTACCCGGGAGTGCTAATGAATTAATTTTCGAAATTTACAACATTTCTGAGGATAATAAAAAGCTTTATGAGTCCGACTCATTAAACCACGGATTGGTGGATGTAGTGAATGGAGAGATTATATACGGCGAGCCTGAATTCAGTGAGGAAGAAAATGAAGCGTCACCATCAATTGTTGATATGGTAGTATTGAACGGAAATGAAGAAGGTTTTGAAGAAAAAGAAGAAAAAGCAGTATCGAACGAGGCTTTCCAGGATAAAATTGGAAATGAAGAAGAAATAACCACATTTTCTTCGCAGAGCAATCCTTCCGCAGAAGAAATAAATAAATTATTGACTCAAAAAGCAGAAGAAAATAATATCCCTCCGGAAATATTAAAAGCTATCGCCTGGCAGGAAAGCTCCTGGCGCCAGTTTGAAGGAGGAGAGCCGTTAATTGGTTTTGACGGGATTGGAATTGGTATTATGCAGGTCTCTCCCGGATATACTGGTTTGCCAAACGAAAACGATCCGGCTTTTCAAGAAAAATTAAAGAATGATATCGAGTTTAACATTGAAGTAGGCATAGAAATTTTACTGAACAAATGGGATATGGGTCGTCTTCCTCAAGTAAATGACGGTTCGAAGGAAGTTATTGATAATTGGTATTTTGCTGTTATGGCTTATAACGGTATTTCAGACCGAAATGATCCTGCTAAAACAAATAGAGCCTATCAGGATATTATTTTCCAGCACATGAAAAGTTCCTTCGGGGAATTAAATGTGGAATCATTCCCTACAGATAAGCTTAAAATCACCTATCCTGATGAAAACAGACCTACATTAATGTCTTTCGACGAAAAGAAACAATATAACCTTGAGCATAAATTGACCCGTACAAAGCATAATTTTGAAAAAGAAGATATTATCTCCACAACAAGCGAAGCACCTGTATACGATGAAATTAACGGGGAAATTATAAGCGGCATAAGTAAAAGTGATGTAGCAGAAATTAAAAATACAATTCAGTATGATTCTGATCGCCTGCATCATTTTGGCTGGTACAATGTAGAGTTGCCAAGTGGAAAAAACGGATACGTGCGCTCAGGCGAAATTAACGATAATAGATTTGACGGTTCTACTCGTTATGAAACGGCTGTAGAAGTTTCTAGAGAAGGGTGGAATAGCGCAGACACGGTAGTTTTATCTACAGGAGTGGATTTTCCAGATGCTTTGGCAGGTACACCGCTAGCTCATCAGGAAGATGCCCCGATCCTATTAACTAAACAAGAGAGCTTACCTGAAGAAACTTTAAACGAAATTAAAAGGCTTTCCCCAAATGAAGTTATTATTTTAGGAGGAGAAGCAGCAGTATCAAGCAGCGTTGAAAACGAACTGAATAATCTTGGTGTACAATCGACAAGAATAGCAGGCAAGGATCGTTTCGAAACAGCACAAAAAATTTCACAAAAAATATCGAACCCAAGTAATGAATATGTAGTAGCTAATGGTTTTTCTTTTGCTGATGCTTTGGCAGCGGCACCGTATGCTGCTAATTCTGGAAAGCCCATTCTGCTCACGCGTGAGATAACTCTGCCACAGGCAACTAAAGATACGTTAAAAGGGGCAGATGAAACACTAGCCGTAGGTGGCACAGCAGTGATTTCTAAGCAGCTGTATTCAGAACTTCCTAACGCTGAACGTATAAGTGGTTCTACTCGTTATGGAACAGCATCTGAGATTGTAAAACAATTAGAATTTAATAAAGACAATGCTTATATGGTGAATGGAGAGAACTTTCCTGACGCGCTTACAGGCTCAGTACTAGCAGCAAAAAATCAAGCGCCTCTGCTCCTTACAAAATCGAATGGCCTGCCTTCAGAAACAATAGGTCTGAAATCCTCCTTTAAGACAAGTGGACTTTATGTAATAGGAGGAACAGCAGCAGTGGGATCCAACAGTGCATTAGAATTCAAAAAGTAAGCTTTAAAGTAACAGTCTTTGTTAATAATTATATTAGCAAAGACTGTTTTATTTTTGAGCTAACATGCCATAATGGAAGAACTATGAATCACAATCACAAAGTTGGAGGCGCTTATGAATATATTATTTATTACAAACATGTTTCCATCAAAAGACCATCCGCAGTTTGGAATATTTGTTGAAAATCAGGTGAAAGCATTAACAAAACAAGACCAGGAAATACTAGTCCTGGGGATTAATCAACCTTCTTCAAGCAGGGGGAAAGTAATAAAAAAATATTTTCAGTGGGGATATAGATGGGGCAAAACAGTATTAAACTCTTTGAAAACCAAAGTAGACATTGTGCATGCGCATTATACTTTTCCTTCCGGTATGCTGGCACTAATGTTTAAAAAATTAACTAAAACCCCTTACGTGGTTACGTGCCATGGAGGCGATATAAATAAAATGGCAGAAAAAAATGAGTACCTTAAACGTATTACCTTCATTATTTTGAAAAAAGCGGATCATGTGATTGTGGTGGGGCCAGAATTATTGGAAAAAGTTCAAAAAGAATATGAAGTGCCTTCCCATAAAATTAATCAAATTAGTATGGGTGTAAATAAAGCAATGTTTCATCCGGTTCCAAAAGTAGAAGCGCTACAGGCTACACAATTGAACTCAGAGGAAATAAATATTTTATTTGTTGGAAATTTAGTGGAAGAAAAAGGAATAGAAGATTTGCTGAAGGCCTGGAAAATTACAGTGGAAAAAGAAAAAAATATCAGACTGCATGTAGTGGGCAGCGCCAAGAATGAGGCTTACAAGGAGAAAATAACAGATTTAATCCAGAAAGAAAATATGGAAGCTACGGTCAGTTTTCACGGTGCTAAGCCTCAGTCTGAACTGAAAAATTGGTTTTCCTCTGTAGATATGCTTGTAGTGCCTTCAAGAAATGAAGGTTTTGGTTTAGTGGCTTTAGAGGCAATGGCCTGCGAGACACCTGTGGTAACTACGGATGCTGGAGGTCTTAAGTACATAGCTGCAAAAGGCAGAGGCTTAATGGCCAATGCTGGTGACCCCGAAAGCTTAAGTGAAAACATTTCTGCTATGTTAAATCTTAATGAAGAAGAAAAAGAGACAATGATCAAGAAAGCATTAATATTTGTTGAAGAAAATGAAGTGAATAATTTAAATAAAAATGTTTTAAATATATATGAAAAGGTCATAAATTATTATAATTAAATATAAGCATAAACTAACTATTTCTACTGCAGGTTTAATGGTATAATTTTATAGGTTAAGCTCAAAATCTTTATAAAGTTTCTTATGCAGGCAAATCGGGGAGGATTCCTAATGATTACAGCGATTGCTCTGGTTTCATGCTTTTTAACAGCGTTGATATTAACGCCCTTAGTTAAAAAGCTGGCTTTTATGATAGGAGCGACAGACAATCCTAACGACCGAAAAGTTCATACAGGTGAAATGGCACGCTTAGGCGGTTTGGCTATTTACGTTTCTTTTATATTAGGTCTTTTCATTTTGAAACCGGAAAATGAATATCTTCCTTTTATCTTTGCAGGCGGAACTTTAGTATTTTTAATAGGTGCTTTGGATGATATAAAAGAACAATCAGCTAAAATGAAATTAATTGCTCAGCTTGCAGCTGCCATTATAGTGATAGCTGGAGGAGTACAGTTAGAATTTATTAACCTGCCGTTCGGCGGAGTTTTAGAATTGGGATTTTTAAGCATCCCTATTACATTGCTTTGGATTATTGGTATTACCAATGCTATAAACTTAATTGATGGTCTGGATGGCTTATCAGCAGGGGTTTCAGCGATTGTCCTGGCCACTATTTCAGCTTTGAGCATTGTTCAGGGTGACATTTTCATCGTTGCTATGGCTATCGCTCTCTTGGGCGGAACTTTAGGTTTTTTGGTACACAACTTTCATCCGGCAAAGCTATTTATGGGGGATTCTGGAGCCCTGTTTCTTGGCTTCATGATTGCTGTAATTGCTTTGTTAGGTTTTAAAAACGTAACCGTTTTTTCGTTAATTGTTCCTCTACTCATCTTAGCCGTTCCTATTTCTGATACACTCTTTGCGATAATCAGACGGGCATTACAGAAGCAGTCTTTTTCAACGCCTGACAAATCGCACTTACATCATTGCCTGCTGCGCCTGGGATATACGCATAGACAGACAGTTCTAATTATATACTTGATCAGTGCTATCTGCAGTGTAGCTGCTGTTGTATTTACACTTTCAACGCTATGGGTTTCTATTGTAGCATTGTTAGTAATGATTATTGCTATTGAAATTTTAGCGGAAAGTGTCGGATTAGTCAGTAATTCTTACAGGCCGTTCCTAAGATTCTTAAAAAAAATTTCTGGAGGAACAAAAGAATAATATTAAAAACTACTGGTTCTTTAGTAATAAAGGCCAGTAGTTTTATGATTTTAATTGTGCTTATTATTTTGATTTGCTTTTGTAAGGAGAGAGAACAAACACAGCTTCAGGAGGCATTTTTCCAAATAGCAGGCTGGCTGCTTTTGGTGAGAGCTTATGAATAGTAAAGATGACTAAATAACAAAAAACAACTACAGTAAGGTAGCGAAGCAGGATGTCTACATGAAAAAGATAATTGTTATGCATAGGGATAAATCTTGCTGCTTCTTTTAAAATGAATGGATGAATTAAATAAAAACCAAAGGAATACAGCGCTACCCTCTTTATGCATTCAGTGATTTTGGTAGAAGCAGTCTGAGCGGTTCGCTCTGCTAAACGAAAGAAAAATAAGCTGCCTATAAATAAGAAAACCATTGAAATTAGCTTGTAGGGGTCCCAGGAAAAATAGTAATTGTTCATCTCGTAGACCTGGTAATAGTAGACGGCAGCCAAACTCCCAAAGATTAACGTTATGGTGCCCCAAAACCAATTACTATTTGAATAAGCTTTCTTTCTTTGTTGTACATAATAAATGCCTAGCCATCCACCTAAGAGAAAAGTTGAAAGGCTATTGAAAAACAAACTGAATTCTACCAAGTCAAATTTTAAATTTAGAAAATAATATATGTATTCAATTATAAAACCAACGAGCCAAAGGTATTTGCGTAGCCATACGCTGGATTGGGCTGCATAAACAAATAAAGGAAGAAAAAGGTAAAACTGCACTATAAGAAATATAAAATGTAATTGATAATAGGAGGTGCCTGTAAGAATTCTTTGGGGAATTTCTGTTATAGCCAGGGCTCTATCGCCAGTAGCGACAGAATACATCTCGTAAAATAATGCCCAAATAAGATAAGGTATGATTATAAAAGTGACTCGTTTTTTATAATAATCCTTTAAAGTAGATTTATTTAATGTTTTGGGAAATAAATTATAGAAAAACACCAGCCCGGTAATCATAATAAAAATGCCTGCTTCAATGCGGGCAATACGGTTAATAAAATGGTATTTTTCATAGGCTCCACTTTCCAGGGGGAGAGTAGTAGAAAATGTGCCTGTCACGTGGACGAACACTACTAGAAGCATTGCTACAAACCGTAAATAATATATAGATTCGATCCTCATGTATAAGATACCTCATTTTTGTCATTGTCTGATCCTATTTAAGAATAGTATGAAAGGATTGTAAAGCGAATTGGAAGAAAATGCATCAAAACACATATGATAAAATAAATGATGACTTTGCTTTGGCAATACATCTAGATAGAGAGGGAGCGCTATTGACGAGAAAAATAGGTATTACAAGTCTCATTTTTATTACTGTAACACTTTTTTTGAAAATTTCCGGCTTGTTAAGGGACATGACCATAGCCTTCTATTTTGGTGATTCTTATTTAGCAGATGCATATTTAGCGGCTTTTATCATTCCTAACATGCTTTTTTTGTTTATGATTAATGGTATGAAAAACGCTTTGGTCCCGGGGTATATTGAGGCAAAGCATGTTAATCAGGGGAAAAATTACCTGAACCAGATTCTTAAAAGTATTGTATATATAGGCATTCTGTTTGGAGTTCTTGGAGCGTTATTATCGCCTGTTTTAATCAGGGTTTTATACCCCAGCTTTAATAATGAAGCTACGGATATCGCCGTCAATGTATCTATCATACTTTTTGCTGCTCTTATATTTGTAGGAATAAATTCTGTAATGGAAGCATACCTGGATGCTGAGAACTTGTTCTCTTTATCCGCTTTTTCACAAATGATTGTGATACTTTCCAGTATAGCAGGTGCCGTTTTGTTTGCTGGAGAGCTGAGTGTCTATTCGTTAGCACTTGGTTATCTTATTGGTTCTATTATCTCGCTTGTATTTAAAGTTCCTGTTTTATCCAGGCGGAATATGATAAATTTGGGCACTAAATTAAATCTCCCTGAGCTCTCTGCTTTCTACCGGATTTTTATCCCAGTTGCTATGACTGTGATGGTGGGTCAAATTAATTTGGCAGTAGACAATGTATTTGCCAGCTATTTCCAGGAGGGAGTAGTTACATATATTAATTATGCAAAAAATTTGGTTCACTTTCCTCAGCAAATCTTTGGTATTACGATTGCAACGATCATGTTCCCCATGCTGGCGAAAGCGATGGCTGCAAATGATGAACCCTCTTTTAAGCGGGGGATAGAAAACGGATTAAATGTAATGTACTTAGTGGTGATTCCTGCTATCGTTGGCATGTTTGTGTTAATGCCTAACATTATAAGTCTTGTTTATCAAAGAGGAGCCTTTAGTGAAGAAGCGGTTATAAACACTAGTGAGGTGGCCTATTATTATTTTGGCTCTGTCCTGTTTTTTAGTTTGAACAATGTATCTAACAAAGGACTTTATACTTTAAAAAAAGGTCACTACGTTTTAATTATCGGTTTAATTACTGTGGTTCTGAACGCTGTGTTTAATTATATATTTACCACCTGGATAGGTTATGTGGGGATTCCTTTAGCATCTTCTGCTGTTGGCTTGCTTTACGCACTTGCCTGTTATATCGTCTTTTCAAAAACGATTAATGGATTAGATCACAAGCACGTCCTGAAAGAATTCACCAAAATAACATTAAGCGTAGTAATAATGGGTGTCGCGACATTTTTACTCAAAACTCAAGTTCTTCACAATTTCAGCAATTTTTTTCTTATTATGATCATTGCGTTGGCAGGAGCGCTTATATATATAATATCCATCTGGCTTTTTAAAGTGAAGGCTCTTAAGGTTTTAATAACTAATTTTAGAAAGAAGGTATAAATATTGAAACAACAGCTGAAGTATCTTATAAAATACATGGAACCGGCGATTAATAATGTTACGCTGAAAGTATTAAACCACGAGTACCGGGCAAAACAGGTGCCTGTAAAACCTTTAAGCTCAAACAAAGTATTAGTGTTTGTCCCGCACGTTGATGACGAAACTATTGGTCTGGGGGGGACGATTAAAAAATATACTTCTCTCGGAGCAGAAGTAAAAGTAGTATTAGTGACAGATGGTTCAAAAAGCGTTTCTTCTCTTTCAGGAGAAGAATTATCGAGTCAGCGCAAGAGTGAAATGGAAAAAGTACAGTATATGCTGGGATTTGATTCGATAGAGTATTTAACTCTCCCCGACGGCAATGTAGAAATCAGTGAACGCAACATTCAAAACGTGCTTAACATCATTCAGGATTTTCAGCCGGATGTTATCTATACAAATGTATTAGTGGATGCCCATTTGGATCATGTAAATACTTCAATTTTGTTAGCCGAATCGTTAAAACATTTTAACGTGAAAGACTCGCTGAAAATATATATGTATGAGATAAATTGTCCGATTCCGGTCGCTTACATAAATACGTTAATCGACATTACAGAAGAATTGCCCTTAAAACAAGAAACAATCAATGTTTTCGCTTCCCAGGCTATCGATTTTGACGGCTTTATTAATTTAAATATAGTCAAAAGCAATTTAAGCGCAGAACGGTCAATGAAAGCAGGGGAAGTTTTTCTGGGCCAGGATGCAGGAGATTTTATAAACTTCGCTGAATATATAAAAAATAAACAGGAAAATTTCCCTGCTCTTTTTAAACAGGCAAACAAGACAGTGACTTTACTATGGGCTTATTTTCAAAACAAAAAAGCCAAAGAAAGAATTTATAAGGAAGGATTATCTTATGCCAGTATTCAAAGAAAATTAAGGGATAAGTAAAGTGCTTGAAAGAGAAAATGACTGCTTCCAAAGCCACTATTTTTCATGGGTGAGCTGTGCTAGGCTGTATAAGTTATAATAGAAGAATGAAACTTTTTAAAAAACCGACTAACGTTAATGTAGGGGGAGCTTTATGCTTATAAACAAGGAAAGACGTCCAATGGCAAATGTAATGCAATTAATATTATTAGCATATATATTAATACAGCCTATACTGGATTTACTGGTGTTTATAGGTTTGCCAATTTCGACTTTGGTGAGAGCTGCCGTCATTCCCGCAGGTATGCTTTATATATTGTTTTTCTTAAAGGGAAATCAAAAGAAGTATATCGTCGGTTATTTTGTGGTTTTACTACTCTATTTTGGAATGCATACAGGTTTAAACTATTATTTAAAAGATCCCTTTTCCATTACATTTGAGCTCCAGAATATTGTCAAAACAATTTATTTTCCTACAGTAATGTTTGTGTATTATACATTTTTCAAACAGTATTTTTCCAAAAAATCATTAAAGCAATGGCTCCCATTAGTATTCACAATTAATTTAACATTCATCAGCTTAATCGTTTTCCTGGCGGGTATCACAGATACTGGAAAACGAACATACGGATTTTTAGAAAAAGAAGGGCAGACAGGCTGGTTTTTTTCAGGAAATGAACTCAGTGCTATCATGACAATGATTCTTCCTTTTGTGGTCCTCTATTTATTAAGAAAAACTAATTTTGTCCAGCAGATTATAGTGTTTTTCATAGTAGTTTTATCAATGTGGGCGATGCTCACTGTCGGAACTAAAGTTACGTTAATTGGTGTAATAATATCGGCCGGATTAGGGTTTATTATTAGCATCGTGAGACTGCGTCATAAAGAATGGTTGAATTTTATATTAATGGCACTGCTTATTATAGGTTTAGTTGGATTTATTCCTTCTTCCCCCATCGGAAATAATTTAGGGCTGGCTATAGAAACAAATGAGCAGGAGAGCGCAGGTCAGGAAGAAGAGGAAGATAGTGGCGGCGGAGATAACGGTCAGATAGAATCAGAGGACGAGACTACCAAACAAAGATTTGAAGAGAGCTTAAGTAATATTCCTATGCACTCGGTTTTGTTTAGTGGTCGGGTAGATTTTATGGCGGAATCAATGCAGCAATATGTAAACGCTCCGACAGCCCAAAAAGCATTCGGTATGGGAAGAAGCGGCAATTATGTATCGGCAGACTCCGCAAAATCAATTGAAATGGACTTTTTTGACTGGTTTTTCAACTTTGGAATTCTAGGATTTGTTATTTTACTCCTGCCTTTTTTCTACATGATTTCTGCGTATGTTAAGAATATCGTAAAAGCAGGAAGAAGCGCCTTCAATGTTTATGCAGTTACTTCGCTTTTATGCGCTGGTATGGGTACTGGAGCAGCTTTTATAGCCGGCCATGTGCTGTCCTATCCTGGTTCTGGCTTGTATCTTGCGATAGTATACGCTGCGCTTGTTGGCTTTTCAAAAAAAGAAAACAGCGACTACTCCGATTTTAATTCAAAAAAAATTGACAGAAAGTGGTAATTATGAAAAAAATACTGCTTATTTCTTCTGTGGGAGGGCATCTGACGCAACTTCTGCAGCTTAAACCATTATTCGAAAAATATAACTACCATATTATTACTGAAAAAACAGAGGTTACGAAAAGCTTAAAAGCAAAATACCCAATTTCTTTTTTAACTTATGGAGCGAGGAACTACCCTTTAAGATATGTTTTTAAATTCTCCTACAATATATTAAAATCACTTTTGCTTTTTTTGAGGCACAGGCCAGATGTCGTAATTACTACGGGAACCCATACTGCGGTACCTATGTGTTATATAGCAAAATTGTTCCGAAAAAAGGTAGTCTATATCGAAAGCTTTGCCAAATCTCATTCTCCAAATATGGCTGGAAAAATGGTCTATCCAATCGCGGATTTGTTCATTGTCCAGTGGGAGTCTATGAAAGAATTTTATCCGAAGGCAGTCTATGGAGGTAGTATCTATTGATTTTCGTGACTCTTGGCACGCATGAACTACATTTTACAAGAGTGTTGAAAGAACTGGAAGCTTTGAAGAAAGAGGGAAAGATTCAGGAAGAGGTTATCGTGCAGAATGGAAACACGAGGTTTAGCAGCGATCATCTGCAATTGATTCCTTTTATGTCTATGGAAGAAATGGAAACTTATATTAAAAATAGCAGCTTTGTAATAAGTCACGCTGGAACCGGGTCGATAACAACGAGCTTAAAACTTGGAAAGAAAGTAATAATCGTGCCCCGGCTGCAAAAATTCAATGAACATAATGATGATCATCAGCTTGAATTATCGGAAACGTTTTCCCGAAACGGGTATGTGCTTCCCTGTTATGAAGAGGATAGACTTGAAAACGTCATTGAAGAATTGAAGAACTTTACTCCTCAAGTTTTTACGGCAGATAATACTAAGATGCTGAATATTTTGGAAAATTTTATTGAAGGAGAAAAACCGGATGCTGATTAGAAAATATGAAAAGGGTGATGAAGCAGGGATCATAACTCTCTTTCATAAGGTTTTTAATAAAGAACTGCCTTTGAAAGTATGGCAATGGAAGTATAACGATGAAATAAATGCACGGGAGTCGAAGGTTTTTGTAGCTGTAGAAAACGACACCATAGTGGGGCACGTGGCGGTGCTGATATTTCCCGCAAGATATAATAATAAAAACATAAAAGTAGGTCTTCGTGTAGATACGATGGTAGATCCTGAATACCGTGGGCAGGGATTATATCAAAAGCTTACAAACATATTGCTGACGGAATTAAAAGAACATAGAAGAGATATTTCATTTTTGTATGGTTTACCAGCGGAAAAGGCAAAAAATGTGCTGTTAAAGACCACAGAAGCTGTGCATCTCGGAGACCTTACGAGAAAGGTTAAAGTGAATTTAATCAAGAAGAATAAATTTTCTTATCGTTCTCCAAATCAAGACGAAGTAATGGAAGAAATACGTTGGTTTGACGATAGGTTTGATCAGTTTAAGCAGGAGAAAGAAGATCCGGAAGCTGTCACACTGATAAAAAATCATCACTTTCTCAACTGGCGTTATATTACTAATCCTTTAAATGAATATAAAATTTTTGCGATCAGCGAATTCGATCAAATAAAAGGATATGTAGTGTTAAAAATGGAAGTTAAAAAAATATTTAATAAAAGAGTGTCTGTGGGTTTTATTGTTGATTGGAGCGTATCAAAAAATGAAGACACCGCCACGTTTGAAAAGCTTTTAAAAATTACAGATAGCTATTTAAAAAAAGCATTGTTTATTCAAATATGGGAACCTGTCAATCCTACAATAAACAATGCTTTGAAAAAACGTTTATATATAAATAAAAAGGAAAAAATAAACCCGCTGGTGGTTCACAGTAATAACGAAAACGCTGCTGAAATGAACTTTTCAGATTGGGGATTGAAAATGGGCGACGTTGATTCATTTTAAGTTTATACAGCTTTGTGAAGACAAGAAATAATGATTAATTAAAGCTGTGAAGGGGAAAGGAGAGGTTGGACAAGATAACGAAAGGAGAGTCAATGTAATGGGATTTATACTATTTCTTATCGTCGGCGGCCTGATTGGCTGGCTTGCCGGTTTAATATTGGGCAAGGACATCCCGGGCGGCATTTTAGGTAACATTATCGCAGGTATTATCGGTGCCTGGATTGGCGGGGCCATCTTTGGTTCCTGGGGGCCGGTCATCGGCAGTATTGCGATTTTCCCGGCGTTAATCGGTGCGATTATTTTCGTCGTCATTCTAAGCTTTATTTTAAAAGCTATCCGCTAATAATAAACGAAGCCGTCCTTTTATCGGGGCGGCTTCGTTTTATGACAGGGCACGGTTTTTACTGATCTGCTGTAGAGCTGTATTAATGCCGAGAACCTCTGTCGCAATATGACCCATGCCGGGAAACGTTTCAAGGGTGGAACGCTCGATATGGTTGGCTAGATAGATCGCGTGCCGGAGGGGGATAATTTCGTCTTCCTCACCCGCCCAAATGTAAGCCGGGGTGTCGATGTTTTCCAAATGGTAGGCCCAGGGTGTCATCAGCGTCTGGAGATCGCGGAGGAAGCCTTCAGCAGAATGAGCGGATTCCTGGACCGCAAACCTCCATTTATCAAGAATAGACGGAGTCACGTACTGCCGTTCTTCCCTGGAAAGCTGTTCGGATTCCGTCTGGAAGATCTTATCCTCCATATTCGTCTGCTCCCATCGGCTGCGCAGAAGCTCTGGTGCTTCCTGGATCGTTTGCAATGGTGCTTTTAAAGAGGTGTCGAGCAAACGAAACAGTTCAGGATCCTCCGTGGGACCGAGCGAACCAACTAAATGGAGCTCGCTGACGCGTCCCTTCAGAAGACTGGTGCTGGTTGCTGCGTATGGACCTCCGCAGCCGACACCGATCAAGGAACAGCGCTGGATTTCAAAATGATTCATTACCTCATCGATATCCTTGGAAAACTGCAGAAAAGTGCCATGAGGATCGGGAGTGGAGAGGCCGTAGCCCGGGCGGTCAACAGAAATAATACGAAGAGAGTTGGAAGCGGCAGCTTCTTCTCCAATTGCGGCTTCAAGCCGGGAGCTTCCGACTCCGTGTACATAAAGGACAGGTGTTCCGTCCGGGTCACCGAACATGGAAATACTAAGCATACGGCCATCGCGTAAAGAAAGCGCTAATTGTTTCAATCGTTCCCTCCTCCTCTTTCCGTGCGGGTATTCACTTGTAAAAGATGCGTAGGTATATTCTAGCATACAATATGAAAAACGGAAGAATTTCATTCAGAACAAAACGGCCCCCCGTGATGGAGAGCCGTTTTTTTTATCCATTTTATACCGTCCGGGTCCAGTGCAGCACGTCTTCCTTGTCCCCAGTCTGAATGCCAGTGATCGTATCGTACAGCTGTTTGGCTAGAGGGCCTGTTTCTTCATTATTGATTTTATAGGTCTGGGCGTCCCAGCGCAGCTTGCCTACAGGAGAAATGACCGCTGCTGTGCCGGTGCCGAAAATTTCCTCAAGCGTGCCCGCTTCGTATGCCGTACGTATTTCTTCCATATCGATGCGGCGTTCCTCCACAGGAATCTCCCAGTAATGCAGCAGTTCAATGACAGAGTCACGGGTGATTCCTTCAAGAATACTTCCATTCAGCGCAGGAGTTACGACCTTTCCGCTGATTTTAAAGAAAATATTCATGCTGCCGACCTCTTCAATATAGCGCTGCTCTACGCCGTCCAGCCACAGCACCTGGTCGTACCCGGCGCTTCCGGCCTGCTCCTGGGCTTTTAGGCTGGCTGCATAGTTGCCGGCTGTCTTGGTGAATCCGACGCCGCCGCGGACACTGCGAACGAATTCGTTTTCCACATAGATGCTGACCGGCTTCATGGCATCGCCGCCGCTTCCGTAGTAAGAGCCGACAGGCGTTAAAATAATCAGCAGCTTGTAGGAGGAGGATGGTTTTACACTGAGGCTTGCTTCTGTCGCAATCACAAACGGGCGGATATACAACGACTGGCCCTCTCCGCGTGGAATCCAGTCACGCTCAAGCGAAACAAGCTCTTTTAAAGAATCTATCAACAGCTGCTCGTCGATCTCCGGAATGCTCATCCGGCGGTTGGACTGGTTCAGCCGCTCGAAGTTTTTTTCCGGACGGAAAAGCATAATGTTGCCCCCGGAATAATACGCCTTCATCCCTTCAAAAACAGCCTGGCCGTAATGGAAGACAAGACTCGAAGGATCCATGGTAAGCGGCTGATAAGGTACGATTCTCGGATCAATCCATCCTTCTCCCTCAACGTAATCCACCACAAACATATGGTCGGTAAAGTTTTTTCCGAAAGCGAGCTGTGAAAAATCCGGCTTCGTTTTCGGAGATTTTGTACGTTCGATGGTCAATGACTCAGCCACAATAACATCACTCCTATGTATTTATCGTTCCATTTATTTCTCTACTGGTAACAGCATTTAAATTGTATCATACAAAGAAAAGTTCTATCCACTTG
This sequence comes from Marinococcus sp. LNHM5E3-2.1, assembly GCF_056034365.1. NCBI lineage: Bacteria > Bacillati > Bacillota > Bacilli > Caryophanales > Bacillaceae > Marinococcus > Marinococcus sp. LNHM5E3-2.1. The sequence continues at coordinate 206,175 of NZ_JBQLIB010000002.1, read as the reverse complement.
AAAGCCGACGACAAGCGCTGTCCGCCTTCCGGAAAATGGCTTTTTCATTTTGCAGGAAGGAGACAGCGACCCCGAGCCGGTGGTGGAGGAAGCTGGACAGCTAAAAAACTCGAGCCGGCAGTGGATAGAACTGGACAAGATAGAAAAGCTTTCTCCACCTGCACACCGGCGCAAGACGATTTAATCCAGCTGCTTTTCACCAGCGTATGCACGCAGCTTGCGCAACGCGGATTTCCGCCATGATTTGACCGTAGAGGCCGCTACCCCGTGTTTTGCGGAGATATCACGTATAGGAAGGGAATATACGGAAAAATCAATGAGCCAGGTTCGTTCCCGTTCTGAAAGAAGAGGAAAGTATGCTTCAAGCTCAAAGCGGTCCTCCATTTCCGATGACTGCTCAAAGGGCCCGTGGTCATCAAACAGCTGATGCCGCTCGGAAAACCGGACTTCTTTCCGGAGCATCATCAGCATTTCCCCACGTACGAGGGTAAAAGCATACGCCGGGAAAGCACCCTTTTCCGGAGAAAAGGTAGAGTATGCCTTCCATAATCCTACGTATCCGGCCTGCATATATTCCTCCTGTTCCTGGTAAATACGGAGGCGTGTAATCATTCGTTTGACGAGCGGAGTATATTTTTCATATGCTTCTTCAAATGAAGCAGGAATCGTATCAGTCAATGGTCTCTCCTGCGAAGCCGCGCGCGGTTCTTATTTATTCCATGGTAGATTCAGCATATATAAAAGCTGGAAATACTGCCGGAGTGCTATGTATGGATACATCCTGCGCTATGCGTTGTATTATAGAAAAGAACAAAGCTGCCAGAGTATAGAAAACACACAGCCAGCATATGAAAAAATAAAGCAGATCGGTTGAAAGCATAGAAAGAAAGCGTACAATTGAAATAAGAATGATTACGATCAGGCAGGTGAACAGAAATGCCAAACGAAGATAATGTAGACTGGATCCAGCAGCAGATTCAGGAACGATCGCTTGATATTATGACAGACATGCTGAAGGGACTCGCTGACGGCAAGCGGATGCAGATCGCCCAGGCGCTTGCCCTGACACCGGAATTAAGTGTACATAGTATTGCTGAAGTCATCGACTCCTCCATTGCTACGGCGTCCCACCATCTCCGGTATATGCATAAGCTGGGACTGACGAAGTTCCGGAAGGAAGGAAGAACGGTGTATTATTCTCTTGATGACGAACATGTCAGACAGGTGGTGGAGCTCGTTGTCAGCCACCAGGCAGAAATTAAAGAACGGCAGGGAAAAGAGACGTAACGGCGTCTCTTTTTTTATTTGCAGTAAACAAATGTTTTCCAATAATACAATTGCAAAAATCAGCTAAATTCATGAAAGCGAAAACAATATTTTGAAACCAACGATATTTTACAAACGTTTAGTTGACGAACGAATGAAATAAAGCTATTATGTTTACAAAGGTCATAATAAAGAACAAATGTAAAGGGAGGCGTTATTGTGACGCAGGCAGATTGGGTTTGGGAAGAGCCGAAGGAAAAGCTGGTCAATTGGCTCGAGCAGATGTGGACCGTTCGCTGGTTCGATGAAAAAGTAGATGAATTTTTCGCTAAAGGCATGATTCACGGTACGACCCACTTGTGTGTGGGGCAGGAAGCTTCGGCTGTAGGTGTATGTGCGATGCTTGAAGATAAAGACAAAATCACGAGCACGCACCGGGGCCACGGGCACTGCATCGCCAAAGGAGCAGATCCGGACCGGATGATGGCAGAACTGTTTGGCCGGGAAACCGGCTATTGTAAAGGCAAAGGCGGGTCCATGCATATTGCGGATGTCGAAAAAGGCAACCTAGGTGCCAACGGTATCGTCGGAGGAGGCATACCTTTAGCTGTAGGATCAGCACTTACTTCAAAGATGCGCCAGGAAGGGTATATTACCGTCTGTTTCTTCGGGGACGGGGCGGCAAATGAAGGCAGCTTCCACGAAGCAGTGAACCTGGCCGCTATTTGGGATCTTCCAGTCATTTTTGTCTGCGAAAACAACCAGTACGGTATGTCCGGCCCGGTCAAGGATATGGTGAAAATCGAAAATATTGCCGATCGTGCTTCCGGCTACGGTATTCCGGGCCATGTCGTTGACGGCAATAATCTCCCCGAGGTCATGACGGTTATGAAAGAAGCCGTGGAGTATACAAGAAACGGAAGCGGCCCGGTTCTCATAGAGGCGAAAACATACCGGTGGAAGGGCCATTCCAAAAGCGATGCGAAGAAATACCGGACAAGAGAAGAAGAAAAAGAGTGGAAGGATAAAGACCCGATCCGTTTTTTCCAGGAGGCCTTGATCGAGCGCGGAATCATCACATCGGAGGAAGCCGAAACAGTGAAGAAAGAAACGAAAGCCCAAATTGAACGATCGGTGGAATTTGCGGAACAGAGTCCCGAACCTTCTGCGGATACACTGCTTGAGGATGTCTATGCTTAATATAGAAAGGAGTGCCTGACGATGCAGTCGAGCGCAGTAAATTCTTCAGATAACAAGGAAACCACACGGAGCATTACCTTTGCCGAAGCCGTACGTGAAGCACTGTCACAGGAAATGCGGGAGGACCAGGACGTTTTTATTCTCGGAGAGGATATCGGAGTATACGGCGGAGCCTTCGGTGTTACCCGCGGAATGATTGAAGAGTTCGGACCGGAGCGGATACGCAACACCCCTATTTCCGAGGCGGCTATTACCGGTGCTGCGATCGGATCGGCTCTTACTGGCATGAAGCCGGTCGTCGAGCTGCAGTTTTCGGATTTTATTACGATTGCGATGGACCAGTTGGCCAACCAGGCAGCGAAGCTCCGGTATATGTACGGCGGCAAGGGAAACGTGCCGATGGTGCTGAGGACGCCTTCAGGCTCCGGAACCGGGGCGGCGGCCCAGCATTCACAGAGCCTGGAAGCTTGGGTAGCTCACATACCCGGCCTAAAGGTAGTACAGCCCTCTACGGCGTCAGACGCCAAAGGGCTGTTAAAGGCCGCTATTGCCGACCCGAACCCAGTTATTTTTTACGAGCACAAACTGTTGTACAAAACCGAAGAGCACGTTCCGGAGGAAGCGTATACGATTCCTTTGGGAGAGGCAGACGTGAAGCGTGCGGGTAAGGACGTAACGATCGTTGCAACTGCTGTGATGGTGCATAAAGCGCTCGAGGCAGCGGAGAAGCTGGTTGAGGAAGGCATCGATGTGGAAGTGATTGACCCGCGGACCCTCGTACCGCTCGATGAGAAAACAATCGTGGACTCCGTTAAAAAAACTGGAAAAGTAATCGTTGTGCATGAAGCCGTTAAAAGAGGCGGCTACGGCGGCGAAATAGCGAGCATGATTGCAGAAAGCGAAGCTTTTGATTATTTGGATGCTCCGGTCCGCCGGCTCGGGGCACTGCCAATCCCTGTGCCGTATAATCCGGCGCTTGAAAAAGCAATGGTCCCGCAGGTGGACGATATTATGCAGGCGGCGCGTGACAGCGTCCACCGCCGGTAAAGGAGGGCAGTATTCATGCCAAAGGAAGTATTTATGCCCAAATTAAGCAGTACAATGGAAACCGGAACGCTTCTGCAGTGGTTTAAACAGGAGGGAGACCCAGTGGAGGTCGGCGAGCCGCTGCTCGAGGTAATGACCGATAAAATAAATATTGAAGTGGAAGCATACGAAGAAGGTATCCTGCTGAAGCGCTACTACGACGAAGACGAAGAGGTGCCGGTGAACGGTATTGTTGGCTACATCGGTGAAGAGGGCGAGCAGGTGCCCGAGGAAAAACCGGGATCTGAAAGCAAATCAGAACCTGAAAGCGTCCCGGAGGCGCCGGCTGCCGAAGCGGCAGAGCAATCAGTGGAAGCTGAACAAACAGAAGGCGTGCGTGCTACTCCGGCAGCACGGAGACTGTCGCATGAACAGGGAGTAGAGCTTTCCTTAATACAGGGGAGCGGAGCGAGAGGACGTATTCACGCTTCGGATGTTCAAGCTGCTGCAGAGGGCGAGCACGTGCGCAGTACGCCGCTTGCTAAAAAAGAAGCAGAGGCAAATAACGTGGATCTGGCTGCCGTAAAAGGAAGCGGCAGCTACGGCAAAATCACACGGGCTGATGTCACCGCGCCACCGGTGGAAGAGGATCTTCACTCTGAGCCGCTTCAGGGCATCCGGAAAGTGGTTGCAGAGCGTATGCAGCAAAGTGCAAGCGAAGTGCCACATGTAACGCTTAACACTGAAATTGATATGGAAGCTGCTATGGAGCTGAGGGGGCAGCTGCTCCCAGTTATAGAAAAAAAGACCGGCCAACGGCTGTCCGTGACGGAGCTGTTGATATTTGTGGGCAGCCGGGCGCTCCAAAAGCATCCGGATGTGCATGCCTCCATGACAGACAGCCGGATCACAAAGCAGTCGTCTGTGCATATGGGAGTCGCTGTAGCCACAGACCGGGGGCTGCTGGTCCCGGTGATCCGCCATACAGAAACAAAAGGACTCGCGGAATTAGTCGCTGAAACCAAACAGACAGCTGCCGCGGCCCGGAACGGAACCCTTCCCGGCAAAGAGCTTTCGGGCAGTACGTTTACGATCAGTAATTTAGGAATGTATGCAGTTGACCATTTCACCCCGATCATTAACCAGCCGGAAGCGGCTATTCTTGGGGTCGGGCGTATACAGGAGAAGCCGGTAGTAATAAACGGAGAAATCACGGTGCGCCGGATGATGGCCGTAAGTCTTTCCTTTGATCACCGTATTATTGATGGGGCTCCGGCTGCTGCATTTTTAACAGACTTCAAACAAATGCTCGAACAGCCGTACCAGCTGTTTGTCTAGAAAGAGGTGGACCGATGGAAACGTTTGACCAGGTAATTGTCGGCGGCGGGCCGGCGGGCTATGTAGCTGCGCTCCGGGCTTCCGGCCTTGGGCAGTCCACGGCGCTTGTCGAAGATCGCGAGCTCGGGGGGACGTGCCTGAACCGCGGGTGCATACCGTCTAAAACGCTTCTCCAGAACGCAGAAGCAGTGAACTACGTACGCAATGCTTCTAAATACGGCATCCAGGTGGAAGGCTTTCATCTGCGCTACGAAGAAATGCTTGAGCGGAAGGACCAGGTGATCCAGCAGCTCCGCCAGGGCGTCCAGTCGCTGATGAAAAAAGGACGTATCCAGATTTTTTCTGGGCGGGGAAAAGTTCATGCAAACAAACAGGTTACTATCACCGGTAAAGACGGCCAGGAAACAGTAGTAGCCGGCAGAGCCGTCATCATTGCTTCAGGCTCCGTACCGGCAGTACCTCCTATTCCCGGTCTTGAAGATACTGAATATTATACGAGTGACACGATTTACGACCGCCAATCGCTTCCTTCGTCAATGGCCATCGTCGGCGGGGGATTCATCGGTACTGAATACGCCTGTTTGTATCAGTCACTCGGGGTGCAGGTGACAGTTATTGAAGCGGCTGAACGGCTGATACCACAGGAGGACGAAGATGCTGCGAAAATGCTGGCCGGGGCACTTGAAGAGTCGGGAGTGACTATTCTGACAGGCACCTCGGTTACTTCTGCCAGACAACATGGAAATCAGGCAGTCGTCAACGTGCAGGATGCCTCCGGAAACGACCGCGAGCTCACAACAGACATGCTGCTTATTTCCACAGGGCGCTCGCCTGTCATCGCGGCAGCTGAAGACCTTGAATTACGCATGGACAGCCGCTTTGTAGCGGTGGACGATGCGATGCAGACATCGGTACCGGGTATTTATGCTGCAGGAGATATTGTCGGCGGATGGCAGCTTGCCCATGCGGCAAGTGCCGAGGGCATTATTGCCGCAGAGCATGCTGCGGGCGCTGCGCCTTCCATGGATCTCTCGCTCGTGCCGAGGTGCATTTACACCCTTCCGGAAATAGCGTCAGTGGGCCTGTCTGAGCAGGAAGCAAAGCAGAGGTACAGCGATATTAAAGTAAAGACCGTGCCGCTGCAGGGAAACGCGAAAGCGATGACAATGGGCGAGGCCCGGGGTTTTGTCAAAATCATTTCCCGGGAAATGTTCGGCGAGATTCTCGGCGTTGTGATGGCTGGCCCCCACGTTACCGAAATGATCGGAGAGCCGGCCGCTTATATTCATCTTGAAGGCACCACCGAAGAATGGAGCAGTCAGGTGCATGCGCATCCTTCGCTGTCGGAGGCGTTGTTTGAAGGCGCGTCTGCGCTCGCGGGGCGTCCGGTTCATCAATAAAAAGCCATGTAAGCGTATATAGTTTTTTGGCAGGGAGTGATATACTGGGAACAGATGAATCTACGGAATAGAGGGAAGAATTATGCTCAACTGGGAAGAAAAAAGAGAAACCGTAAAAGTAGCGAAGCTGTATCATTTCGATGGCTGGACCCAGGCCCAGATCGCCAAAAAGCAGGGTGTTTCCCGTCCGGTTATTTCCAAAATGCTGCAGCGGGCCCGGGATGAAGGCATCGTTGAAATATATATTAAAGATGAAAGTGTGCATACCGTTGATCTTGAGCAGAAGCTTGAAAAGAAATACGGCCTGAAAGAAGCAGTAGTCGTTTCAACGACAGGCTTCACACCTGACCTCGGCAAGCGTTTGATCGGAAAAGCAGCCGCTTCCTATGTAGCGAAGAGATCCGAGCAGGTAAAGCGAATCGGTATTTCATGGGGATCAACTCTGCGTTCACTTATTGAAGAGTATCCGTACGTCGAACATAGAGACATTCATATTACGCCGCTGATCGGGGGAATGGGGAACAAATACGTGCATCTGCACTCCAATCAGCTGGCATTTCACTTTGCCCAGAAAATGAACGCCTCCTGTTCGTATTTGTACGCTCCGGCGATGGTTGAAACTGACGATTTGAAAGAGCGTCTCGTGCAGTCCAAAGACATTGCCCAGGTGCTGGAGGAAGGGCGGAACGTGGAGCTTGCCCTCGTGGGTCTAGGCAACCCGCTTCAGGACTCCACTATGGAAACGATGGGATACCTGCAGGAAGAAGACATCGTCACGCTCCGAAAGGCCGGGGCAGTCGGCGATATCAGCTCGAAGTTTTTCGACGCTCTCGGCCACGGCGTGGATCACCCGATCAACAACCGGGTCATCGGCCTGACTCTTGAGGAGATCAAAAACATTCCCGAGGTCGTTGGTGTGGCGCAGGGCTCCCATAAAGTCCTCGGCATCGAAGCAGCGCTGAAGGGTGGTTATCTGGACGTGTTGATCGTAGATAACCAGATTGCAGAAGCGTTAACCGAATAACGTATAACGGCTCCTTGAAAGGGGCCGTATTTTTTTAACATATATGAACATATGTGCTATTTAAAACATATGTAAAATAAAAGAAATATTTTACAATCAACACGCCAATGCCGTAAAAAATTAATTTTTAAAATATCTGAAAAAAATATTGACGGTTATATGAAAACGCTTTAATATGGTTACAAAGGTTACAAGTTGTTACAAATGTAAAGGAGGGATGAGGATGTGGGGTTATTTTATCGCCGCGTTCGTGGTGATATGGCTGATTCAATTTTATCTAACATTCCGCCAGATGAAATACTACAACGGAATGATTGCTTCAATGGGCAGACGTCCTTCGGGGTACCTTGGGACAGGCATTGATAAACGCCTGCTTGGAATCGGCACGGTGATTCTGCTCGTAACCAACGAAGCAGGCACGGTGATCGACGCTAAGATTATGAGAGGGGTAACGGTGTTCGCCAGGTTTGCCGAAGCGCCGGAGCTGATGGATCAAAACATCCATGAATTAAAGAAGCAGTGGGAAGCAGAAGGCGCTGCCGGAAAGAAGAAGCACCCGAAACGGGCTCATCTGATGGCTGCCCAGCAGATTTTGGCAGAACAGAAGCGCAAACACAAAAAGGGGGATAACAAATGGATTTCTTAGTAACGCTCGCAGAAGGCTTTATTGGAATGTTCGAGGCAGGCGGGGAAACATTTGTCGGACTTGTTACAGGTATTATTCCGACACTCATATGTTTAATTCTTGCCGTAAACGCTTTAATCAAGTTTGTCGGGGAAGAACGGATCTATTCGCTGGCTCAGAAGAGCACAAAGTATTTCTTTCTCCGCTATACGCTGTTTCCGGTACTGGCCGTGTTTTTCTTAACCAACCCAATGTGCTACACGTTCGGGCGCTTTCTGCCGGAACGGCAGAAGCCGGCCTTTTATGATTCCGCTGTTTCATTTGTGCACCCGATTACCGGCTTGTTTCCTCACGCGAACCCGGCTGAACTGTTTGTTTACACCGGGATCTCGGCTGGTATTACGACGCTTGGCCTCTCTGCCGGGCCGCTTGCCATCCGTTTCTTTATCGTCGGTCTGATCGTTATTTTAATCCGCGGTGTAGTAACGGAATGGATCACCGCCATCATGCTCAGACGCCAGGCAGCTAGTGCAGAAGGCGATTCGTCGGAAAAAAGCGCCAGCGCATAAATGAAAATTTAAAAGAAAAAGCGAGGGAAGAATAATGGCTGAATATAAACCGGTAGAGGTAACAAAGGGAAGAGGTGGCTGGGGCGGCCCGCTCGTCATCCATCCGAATGATCAGAAAAGATATATTATGTCGGTAACCGGCGGAGGTATTCATCCGGTCGCCGAGCGCCTGGCGGAACTGACAGGTGGCGAAGCGGTGGACGGATTCAAAGCCTCCTATGATAAAGAAAATATTGCCGCAGCTGTTATTGACTGCGGCGGAACCGCACGCTGCGGAGTTTATCCAAAAATGGGTGTGCTGACGGTTAACATTCACGGTACATCCCCGGCCGGCCCGCTTGCGCAGTATATTAACGAAGAAAATTTTGTTTCCGGCGTGGGCGAAAGAGATATGAAGGCCATCAGCGCGGATGAAGTGCCGGCGGCCGAAGCGGAAGCAGAGGACAAAGCTTCCCCGTACAACTCCCTGATGGACCGCGACGTGGCCAAACAGGTGAAAGACGATGCGAAAATGAAAGCAAAAGGCTCCGGACCGAAAAAAGGAAATATTATTGAACGTATCGGCCGTGCCGTCGGCAACGTGGTAAGCGTATTCTTCCAGGCCGGTCGGGAAACCATTGATACGGTCGTACGAAACATTCTGCCGTTTATGGCTTTTGTCAGTACGATTATCGGGATTATCACATTCACCGGAATCGGGGATCTGATCGCGAACTTTGTATCTCCGCTCGCAAGTAATATTTTCGGGCTGCTGCTTTTATCCTTTATATGTGCAATTCCAATTTTATCCCCGCTGCTCGGCCCGGGCGCTGTTATTGCCCAGGTGGTCGGGGTGCTTATCGGAACCCAGATCGGTATGGGAAACATTCCGCCGGCAATGGCGCTTCCAGCACTTTTCGCTATTAACCCGCAGGTAGGGGCAGACTTCGTGCCGGTTGGCCTGACGCTTGGGGAAGCAGAGCCGGAGACCATTTCCGTCGGCGTGCCGGCCGTTCTGTTTTCAAGGGTTATTACCGGACCGCTTGCCGTTGTGATCGCTTATCTTTTCAGCTTTGGCCTGTATTCATAAAAATAAATCGGCGGGTAGACGTGCTTGCCCGCCCTGTATTTCCTAGGAGGAGTGACCGTGCAGATGAAAACAGAAGTATTTACAGCCACCGTGGTCGGCATTGGAGAGGATGCCCAGATGCTTATGGACGATGGCATGATGATTTTATTCAACGAAACAGCACCGAAGGATTTGTATGATATCAGCTTTGTTCATAACGCCGAAGGGTTAAGCGAAGATCTGGAAGCCGGGGATGAGCTGATCATAGACGGCGAAGCGTTTTCCCTGACGTATGTTGGCGGTAAAGCGAATGAAACGCTTCGGGATCTCGGGCATGCAACCTTCCAATTTAACGGAGAGACACATTCAGATCTGCCGGGAACGGTCTGTATAGAAGCCAAACCGCTGCCTGCGATACAGGTGGGAAGCACCATCGTATTCCGTAAAAAATAAAGCTGGATAGGAGTGGAGAGCAATGATAGGAATTAACCGAAAGCTGCAGGCACTCGAAAGAGAGGGCCGCTACATTAAAGTAGGTCTTGTCGGCGCCGGGCAGATGGGTCGCGGCATGATCGCGCAAATTGAAAACATGAAGGGCATGCGGGTCGTCATTACGGCGGATATAAATGAAGATAACGTCATTAACGCATACGGGCATGCCGGTATTGAGCGGGGAAATATTGTTTCTACTAACAATAAAGAAGAAGCCTCGCAGGCCATCCAGCTGAACAAAGTGGTGGCGTCCACCAAAGCGCTGCTCGTATGCGCGCTCGATGAGGTGGATGTTGTGGTGGATGCGACCGGGGTGCCGAATATTGGGGCAGAAATTGCCTGGAACGCCATTTTGAGCCGGAAGCACATCGTCATGCTGAACGTCGAGGCGGACGTTACCGTCGGGCCGCTGCTGAAGCGGATGGCAGATGCGAGTGGCGTCGTGTACACCGGCTCGGCAGGGGATGAGCCGGGAGCGATTATGGAGCTGTATGATTTTGCTGATGCGATTGGCTTTGAGGTGGTGGCGCTTGGCAAAGGCAAAAACAACCCGTTAAATGTGGAAGCCAATCCGGACACGGCAGCAGCTGAAGCCGAAGAAAAGGGCTCAAGCCCGAAAATGCTTGCCTCCTTCCAGGACGGCACGAAAACGATGGTGGAGATGAATGCTGTGGCGAATGCGACCGGCTTTGTACCGGAAAATCCGGGCATGAATGGATTTGAAGCCGGGGTCGCAGATCTTCCGGAGCTCTTCCAGCTGCGGGAGCAGGGAGGGAAAGTCGAAAAGCAGCACGTAGTGGAATACATCAACGGGATCGCCCCGGGAGTGTTTGCCATCGTTGCTTCTGATATGGAAGAAGTGAACGCGGAAATGAAATATTTAAAAATGGGGGAGGGGCCAAACTACGTGCTGTACCGGCCTTACCACCTGACAAGCCTGGAAACACCGCTTTCCGTGGCGCGGGCGTACCTGGACAGCCAGGCGACGATCGCCCCGGACGCCGGCCATATTGCTGAAACAGTGGCCGTGGCGAAGCGCGATCTGGAAGTGGACGAGCATTTGGATTCCATTGGCGGCTTTACCATTTACGGCACTGTAATGGAAGCCCCGGAAGCCAAAGAAAAGGGAGCACTTCCAATCGGTCTCGCAGACAAAAATGTAAAAATGACCCGGGCTGTAAAAAAAGGGGAAATCATTACGTATCAGGACGTGGAGCAGACAGTGGAATCCACCATCTGGCGTCTTAGGAAAATGCAGGATCACGAGTGGAAATAAAATGAGAAGGAAGCGCTGCCGAAATTAGCGGCCGCTTCTTTTTCCGTCTTCAAATCGTGGTATAATAAAAGAGTAATAAGTAAAGGAGGGGCTGAAGCGATGAAAAAACGTAAGGAGCTCATTTACTTACAGTGCGCTCATTGTAGGGAAGAGGCGCCCCACAACGTGGAATACATTAATGGGGACGTGTACAGCATGGAATGCCGCACGTGCGGCCGGGAGCTGACATTAAACCGCGATATCATGAAGGAATGGTACAGCGAAGTGTATGACCGCGTGACTACCAAGCCAACCCGTTTAACAGAGGAATATAAAGAAAGCGGAACGCCGTTTGTCGTACGGATGCCGTTCCGGCTGGCAAGCAAGCCCTACCGGCTGATGCGGGATTTAAATGATACCCAGAAAACATTGCGCTACTATAAAAATAAACAAAAGAAATCTTCCTGACCACGCGCGAGCGGGGGAGGAAGATTTTTTATGGATGGATATATTTATCCGCTGGCTAACAGCCGGCGGGGCGCAGGAGTCTTTTCATACGCGCGGTTGAACTCCAGCAGAGGGCATGCAGCGCAGGCCTCTGACACTCCGGTGCATGTAGCAACAGAGTCAAACACGCCATCTTTATAAACGTAGGATAATTCGTGAAGCACCTTCTGTTGTGTAATCGAACAATAAATAATCTGACGCGACATGGAGTAGTCCATCATATTTCACTCCTTCGGCGTATAATAAATGGTAGGAATAAAAGCGGTATATAATAATTTACTTAAAGACTATGTACCCGGAACAGCTTAAAAGAAAACCAGAGGTTGTAAGCAGATAGTATTAAGCGGGGGAAGTTTACGCCGGGCGGTATCCGGGAAAATAATGTTTCTGACAGCCCATTTAACCCTAAACAAACTACCAGTAATTTAAACCAGCAGAAATGTGACAGTCACGGTATATCTGAGCAGATAGCACACACAACGGCTGAAAAAAGAGAGGGAAGAGAGAAAAGGGGGAGCATCCATGGAACAAAAGTATATGCTGATCGCAGTAGACCAGGACGGCCGTGAAATTTCATTAAAAAACTATAAGGGCCGTGAGGCGAAAGAGGAATTAATTTTAGAGGGAAAAGACTGCGCAACGACGATGTATGAGCAGTTAAAGGAGGAGCTGCACCCGAACTCGGTGAAAATGCTCAGTCTGTAAAAGCTAATATCAGCAAGTCCCCGGCATTGACGCCGGGGATTTTTTATTATCCTTCAATCAGTTCGAGGCGGTTGCCAAACGGGTCCTCGGTATAAAAGCGGGGAGAGCCGTTCAGCGGCTGTTCGGGTTTTACGGGCCAGTTAAACTCCTGCAGGCGCTCCCTGGCAAGCTCGAGATTGTGCACGCGGAGCGCCGGGTGTGCCTTGCGGGCCGGAGAAAACGGCTCTTCAACGCCAATGTGGATTTCAAGGCCGCCACAGTCAAACCATACGCCGCCGCGTTTGGCCAAATCTTCGGGCTTTGGTATTTCGGGCATGCCGAGAATGGTGTGAAAAAAATGACGGGCTTTTTCTTCGCTATCCGGCGGTGCAGCAAGCTGTACGTGATCAATTCCAGTAAATAATGTCATAAGAGGGTCATCCTTTCACTTTTTGGGCAATCGTTTTTCCAATTTCAAGCGAAGCTGTTGCTGCGGGCGACGGGGCGTTTAATACGTGGAGACTGCGGGAGCCCTCAATGAAAAAGAAATCGTCCATCAGCGTCCCGTCTTCCTGAAGAGCCTGGGCTCGTATCCCCGATTCGCCGGGTACAAGCTCATCGGCTGAAAGAGAAGGAATCAGCTGCTGCAGCTCTGCGGTAAATGCCTGTTTGGAAAAGGAACGCACGTATTCCTGCGCTCCTGCCTTCCAGTAACGGGAAGCAAGCTTCCTTAACCCGGGGGAACGGAGGTGCTCCCAGGCATCTGCCGGGTTAACGGCCATTTTGCCGTACCCTTCCCGCTCAAAGCTTAATACGGCATTCGGGCCTGCTTCTACGCCTCCCCGGCTCATACGCGTGAAATGAACGCCTAGAAATGGAAAGGCCGGGTCCGGTACCGGATAGATGAGCCAGGAAACTTTATGTGCAGCCTCCGGGGCGAGCGTATAGTATTCCCCGCGGAACGGAACAATACGGACATCGGTATGGTAGCCGGCCATGCGGGCGATTTTATCACTGTGCAGGCCGCCGCAGTTGATGAGCTTCCGGCCGGTAAACGTCTGGTCCGGGGTAGTGACGCTCACGCTTTGTTCAGTCTCCTGAATTTGTTCGGCCCGCTGCCCGATCAGAATATCACCGCCCCGCTGGCGGATTTCCCCGGCAAGTGCCTGGGCGACTTCACCGTAATCGACGATGCCGGTTTCAGGCACAAGGAGCGCGTGCTGGGCGCTTACATACGGCTCTCGTTCTGCAAGCTCCTCAAGCGACAGGTAGCGCGGCTGCAGTCCGTTTTGTCTGCCGCGTTCGTAGAGCTTCCGCAGCTGCAGTAATTCGTCTTCACTTTTTGCGGCAATGATTTTCCCGCAGATCGTATAGTCGACACCGTGCTGGTCGCAGAAAGCAGCGAGCGATTTCCGTCCCTTTTCTGTAAGAGCAGCCTTCAGGCTGCCGGGGCGGTAATAGATGCCCGAATGAATAACACCGCTGTTTCTGCCTGTCTGATGCGAGGCCAGATGGGATTCTTTTTCTAAAACGACTACTCCGGCGCCGGGTTCTTCTTCAAGCAGCGCATAAGCTGCAGCAAGTCCGACGATTCCGCCGCCGATAATGATATAATCGTACATATCGAAGCTCCTTTAAACGACAATTTTTTAAGAGAGACTGCCTACGCACAAGCATACCCGTTTTTTTAAAACTTACAACGGGAGCATTTTTTAAAAATCGTGTTTCTATTATAATGATTAAGTAGTGAAGGCTGGAAAGAAAAATTGGAAGTTTACCGCGCTGCAGAAAAAAGGAATAGCAAATATGAGGTACATAATAAACACTCGGATTGGGAAAGGATTGCACGCGTCATGGATGAGTTTAACGATGATATTTTAACAGACTCGTTAATTTTAAAAGCGATCGATCATTCGAAGGTCGGACTGGTTATCACAGACCCGAATAAAGAGGATAACCCCATCGTTTATGTGAACCGGGGCTTTACCGACGTTACCGGCTATACGTACGAAGAAAGCGTAGGATATAACTGCCGTTTTCTTCAGGGGGAGAACCGAAACGAGCAGGCAATAGAAAATATGAAACGTGCGGTGGCAGCCCGGGAGGAATACGTCCTCGAGCTCGAAAATTTTAAGAAGGACGGCACGCCGTTTTGGAATGAGATTTATATTGAGCCCATTTATATGGAGAACCGTCTGTATTTTCTCGGCGTCCAGCGCGACATTACCCGGCAGAAAAAATACGAAGACGATCTGGACAAAAGCGAGCGTCAGGTGGACCGGCTCTCAACGCCAATCGTGCCGATCACAGAAAAAATATCTGTGCTTCCGGTGGTCGGGGATTTGTCCTATGAACGGTTTGAAATGATCTTTCATAAAATTTCCGAAGCGTATGGAAATATCCATTATGAAAAGCTGATTCTTGATCTTTCCGGCATGGATGAGTACGACGAGCAGGTGGCCGACGGCATTATGAATCTGCATCACCTGCTCCGACTTCTCGGATCAGAGCTGATTGTAACCGGGATCAGGCCGGAGCTTTCAATGGATTTCACATCGCAGAACATTTCGCTTTCCTATCTGCGGACCGCAGCTACGGTGAAAGAAATGCTGCAGGAGCTCGGCATAACGTAAAAAGCCGGAATCTTTAGCATTCCGGCTTTACCAATGCTGCTTATTTTTCCTCGTCCTGTCTTTTGGCGTCACCGGCTTTGTTCTGTACTTCGCCTTTTACTTTATCTTTCTTGGCGTCACGCTGCATTTTCGGGTCGTCCTTGGCATTGCCTGCCTGATCCTTAGCTTCACCCTTTACTTTATTAACAGCGCCCTTTACTTTATCGCTGAAGCCCTTTTTATCTGCCATAAATAAATACCTCCTGTATTAGGTTCGTACTGGGAATATTCCCGGTGAAGCCTGGGATAAAACAAATGATGCCACAAAAATACGTATGCAAAGGAGCACACCTGTATGTCTGTCATTATTGCCTATACGAATCCGCCGGAGCATGTCCGGGAGTACCTCGAAGCAAGGGCGGAGCTTCATGTGATCCGTCCGAACAAAGAACGGGAAAAATTTATGGAGGTGCTGCCGAACGCGGAGGCGCTTATCGGAGCAGGACTGCCTGTCGATCAGGAGCTGTTGGATAAAGCGCCGGAGCTTCGGGTAGTAAGCAACGCTTCAGCCGGGGTGGATAACCTTGACGTCGGTCTGCTGACAGACCGGGGCATTGTAGTTACAAACACTCCCTCGGCAGTTATCGATACGATGGCGGACACGATGTTTGGGCTGATGATCGGCGCTTCGAGGCGTTTGATGGAAATGCATGAGCTTGTTAAAAACGGAGAATGGGACCGGAACGCGCCGAAGGAATGGTTCGGCTTGAACGTTCATCATAAAAAGCTCGGTATCATTGGCATGGGAGGCATAGGAAAAGAAGTCGCCCGCCGGGCAAAGGAAGGCTTCCGGATGGAGGTCAGCTACTATAACCGTTCACGGCATGAACAGGCGGAAAAAGAAACTGGAGCCGTCTATGAGCAGCTCGATGATCTGCTCGCGTCGTCGGATGTGGTGATGGTACTGCTGCCGCTAACCAGTGAAACCAGGCACATGCTGGGTACAGATGCTTTCCGGAAAATGAAATCAACAGCGGTATTTCTGAACGGCGGGCGCGGATCTGTAGTGGATGAACAGGCGTTGATCACGGCACTCCGGGAAAAAGAGATTTTCGCGGCAGGGCTCGATGTGTTTGAAGAGGAACCGCTGCCATCGGATCACCCGTTTTTCACGATGCCCGAAGTGACGCTTCTTCCTCATATCGGCACCGGTACGACAGAAACCCGGGAAGCGATGTACATGGAGGCAGCTGAGCAGTGCGTAAAAGCCTTAAAGGGTGAAAAGCCGGAAGCCCTCGTCAATGAACAGGCATGGGGTAAAGGCAGAAAGTAGGCGCCCCGGTGGCAGACAGGAGGCGGTTTTGGACATAAGAAGAACCGCCCTCTATGTGCGAGAACGGCTGTCTTTTTCAGCGTTTATATGAGCGCTTCATGATTTCAGCGCTTTTGTTTGCGGTTTTTCCACCATTTTCGTACATACGGATAAACAAAAGGTCCAACTTTGACAGCCATTTTAATTAGTTTTCTCATAGTAGATAACGTCCTCCATCTTCAAATTCTTACTTAACGAATACCCTGTTGAAGGACGTTGTAATCATGAAGTTTGGTTTCAGCTGCTTTTCCGTTTACGGAATTTGCGCTTCGCAGCCTGTTTTGGTTGTTTGACCTGCTGTTCCCCGTTTTTGATAAGGTCTTCCTGCATGCGTTTGCGGGCTTCAATAAATAACATGAAAATGCCCCTTTCTTTTGAAGATTGTACAGGGACTATTCCCAGGACAAAACGATGATAAAACATCGTTTTTAAAGAAAATGAGCTTATAAAGGAGCTATCAGTGAACAAACAGTGAAAATCACTGAAAATGGGATGAAAGGAGATTATGTATGGAAAAACCATTAGTCGCTGCATACAACCGGGTCAGCAGAGAGGCCCGTGAAAAACTGGCAGAAGTGTGTGAAGTCCGGTATTTTGAACAAAGCGAAACACTCGAAGATCCGGAGTTCCGCGAAACGATGGCTGAGGCTGCAGCCATTATCGGTATCGAATATGAAATCGATGAAGATTTTCTGGAACAGGCTCCAAATCTCCGTATTGCCGCCAACGTTTCTGTTGGCTACGATAATCTGGATCTGGAAGCTTTAAAAGCCAGGGGCATATATGCTTCCAATACGCCGGAAGTGTTAAACGATACGACGGCAGACGCTATTTTCGGTCTGCTGCTGGCGGCGGCCAGACGCATTCCGGAAACCGACCGCTACGTTAAAGACGGGAGGTGGCAGAATACACTCCCGGATGATTATTTCGGTGTGGACGTGCACCACCGGACGCTCGGTATAATCGGCATGGGGCGCATTGGGGAAGCAATTGCTAAACGGGCCCGTTTTGGCTTTGATATGAACGTTTTATATTACAACCGTTCGCGAAAGCGCGAAGCGGAGGAAAAATACGGCGCCTCGTGGACAGAACTTGAGCCGCTGCTTGAACAATCGGATTTTGTCTGTACGATGACGCCGCTTACCAAAGAAACGTATCATTTAATGAACGAAGCAGCTTTTCAACGGATGAAATCGTCAGCTGTATTTATTAATGGGTCGCGGGGAGGCGTCGTAGATGAACCGGCGCTTGTCAAAGCGCTTCAAAATCGGTGGATACGGAGTGCCGGTCTGGATGTATTTTCGGAGGAACCGGTTCCGTCCGACCATCCACTGCTCTCGTTTCCACATGTAGTGACGCTTCCGCATATTGGCTCCTTCACCGAAGAAAATGAAAACAATATGTCGCTGCGGGCGGCGGAAAATGTGCTGCAGGTATTGAACTGCCAGGAGCCTCAGGATCAGCTGTGAAGCAGGAGAGAGGCTCCTGTTTTTTTGGCATAATTGGTATAGACAACTATATTTTATACTGGTACGATATAGAAAAGGAGGGGACTCGCAGTGGAAGATACTATTATATGTTCAGCGACTATTGTAAACGCAGACCGTACCTCAAACGATCAGTTCATCTGGATCCGCGGGCAGGAAATCCACCGGACAGGAAGCATGGAAAGCCTGCGGGAAGTGCCAGAGGAAATACGTCGGAGGGCAGCGATGGTGGACGGCTCCCGGGGCTTCTTTATACCGGGAATGATTGATATGCATATTCACGGCGTCCAGGGAGCAGACGCGATGGATGGTACTGCGGAGGCACTGGAAACAATGGCCAGGGTGCTGCCGGCTGAAGGTACAACAGCTTTTCTTCCAACTACGATTACCCAGAAGAGCGAGGAGATTACAAAAGCCCTGGAAGCAGTGGCTGAACACCGGAAAGCCATGACGGGAGAAGGCCAGGCGGAGATTGCAGGTGCACACGTTGAAGGCCCGTTTTTTGAACCTTCCAAAGCCGGTGCCCAGCCGGCTGAATTCATGGTCCCGGCTTCGGTGGATTTGTTTGAAACGTGGCGCCGTGCTTCCGGAAACGCAATCCGGATTGTTTCACTGGCTCCGGAGCATGATCCGGACTTTACGCTGACCGCTCACCTGCAAAGCATCGGGGTCGTTGCTTCCGCAGCGCATTCGAACGCCTCCAAAGCGCTCGTGGACGAGGCAGTAGAGAATGGTCTTTCGCACATTACCCATTTGTACAACGGTATGAGCGGACTGCATCACCGGGAGCCCGGCGTTGCTGCCGCGGCGTTTTTAAATCCGGGGCTTTCCGTTGAAATTATCGCAGACGGCGTCCACAGCCATCCGGACATGGTCAAGCTTGCCTATCAGGCAGCCGGTCCCGGTCGAATCTGTGTTATTACTGATTCCCTGAGGGCAAAAAATCTGCCGGACGGTTCGTACGATCTCGGCGGCCAGCAGGTAACGGTGGCCGGAGACAAGCCGTATCTGGCAGACGGCACGATCGCCGGAAGTATGCTCGCTATGGATCAAGGCTTCCGCAATATTCAGGCATTTACAGGCTGCAGCCGTGAGGAAGCGGTGCGCATGACCTCCTGGAACGCCGCGCATGAAATAGGACTCGCGGAGCGGAAAGGCAGCATTCAGGCTGGAAAGGATGCCGATATTGTCTGGATGGACGACAGTATGCATATACAGAAGGTCTGGTGCCGCGGACGCGTCGCTGCGCCTGAACAGAAAGGAGAAGTGAAGCCGTGAAGCTTATCCGTGTGACTGACAGAGAAGCATTGAGCGTGCATGCGGCAGAAATGATCGCCGGAAAAGTGCAGGAGAAACCGGACTGTGTGCTGGGGCTGGCTACCGGCGGTACGCCGGAGGGTACGTATCAGCAGCTGAAGAAAATCTATGACCGCGGGGGCCTGGATCTCTCCCGTGTTACGACATTTAACCTTGATGAGTATGCCAGTATGCCGGAAGACCATCCGCAAAGCTATCATGCATACATGCAGCACAAAGTCTTTCAGCCGCTGCAGCTGCAGCCGGAACAGACGCACCTTCCGAACGGAACAGCCGATGACCTGGAGCAGGAATGCAGACGCTACGAAAAACAAATTGCTGCAGCCGGGGGTATTGATATGCAGCTTCTCGGCATTGGCGAAAACGGCCACATTGGGTTTAATGAGCCCGGCACCTCCTTTTCAAGCCGGACGCATGTGATACAATTGAAGCCGTCAACGAGAGAGGCCAACGCCAGATTTTTTTCGAGTATTAAGGACGTTCCAACACAGGCGGTAACTATGGGAATTGAAACCATTATGGACAGCCGTGAGATTCTTTTGCTCGTGTTTGGCAGACGTAAAAAAGAAGCCCTTCTTCGTCTGTTAGAAGGAGAGGTGCAGGAAGACTTCCCGGCTTCCGTACTGAAAAAGCACTCCAGTGTAACGGTGATTGCTGACGAAGAAGCGCTGGCGGATGTCCCCGCAGAAGTGTTGCGGCGCTTTACCGGGTGAAAACGTGAAAACGGGAGGATGCGGTATATGAAAATTAACAAAAAATCCCCGTTGCCGATTTATTATCAAATACAGGAAATGATCCGTGGAAAGCTTGAGAGCGGCGAATGGCCTCCAGGCTATATGCTTCCGTCCGAGCGTATTTTTGCTGAAGAATTTGATGTAAGCCGTATGACGGTCCGCCAGGCGGTGACGGAGCTTGTAAGCGAGCAGCTGCTGACAAGGGAAAAGGGCAAAGGAACGTTTGTGGCTGAACCTAAGATTGAACAGATGCTTCAGGGTCTCACGAGCTTTACCGAGGATATGAAGGCGCGCGGCATGAAGGCAAGCAGCGAGCTGCAGCTGTTTCAAATGGAAGAAGCGGACGCGGCAACAGCGAGACTGCTTCAGCTGAAAGGCGGTTCGGTCTACAGGATGGAGCGGCTTAGACTCGCGGATAATAAGCCGATGGCGCTAGAGAATTCCTATCTGAATGCAGAGATGTTTCCCGGCCTTGGCGAAGAATCGGCATCAGGCTCTATTTATAACCGGCTTGAGCAGGATTACGGCATCATAATTGGGTCCGCCGATCAGTCCCTTGAGGCATCCCTTGCGTCGGAGCGCGAAGCAGAGCTTCTCGGCATTGTACCGGGAGCCCCGGTTCTTTTAATCTCCCGGAATACGTATACTGCGGAGGGGGAACCGTTTGAACACGTTATTTCTTCCTACCGGGGGGATCGGTACAAGTTCCGTATTCATATGCCGCGGTAAGGGTGGCCGAAGCGGCTTTTCTGGTTTTCTGGGCTGATTTACGTTAAAATGCTCGCAGGATAACGATTAGCTGATAATGAGGGAGGCCGCACAAATGGATGATCGATTGTTTAAAGCAGCCATGGGAAAATTTACGACCGGTGTTACGGTGCTTACGACGGAGCTTGAAGGAACAGTTCATGGCATGACGGCAAACGCGTTCATGTCTGTTTCACTTGAACCAAAGCTGATTCTCATTTCCGTGGCTAAAACGGCATCGATGCACGAATATATGCAGGAAGCAGATCAGTTTGCCATCAGTGTTCTTGGCAACGGCCAGGAGGCAGTATCGCGCTACTTTGCCCGCCAGACAGAAGAAGACGCAGAGGTGAGCTTTGAGCGGTTTGAAGATCGTCCGGTCATTGAAGGAGCCATCACGCAGCTTGCCTGCACGAAATATAACGAAGTCGATGCAGGGGATCACACACTGTTTATCGGTTCCGTGGAAAATGTGACGGTCCAGGATGAAGCACCGCTCGTTTATTTTGAAGGCAAATACCGCTATATGGAATAAATCATCCGGCTTTCGGCCGGGTGTTTTTTTATATTCCGGCTCTTTTTTCTCCAGGAAGGGCGTGCTACATTATATGTAAGAAAACGCTTTCAAAAGAGAGGTGCGAATCGTGAATAAAGCGGAATGGAACCGGTGGTCGGAGACGGGAATACTGGACCGTACACGGATGGAAAAGCGGATCGCAGAGTCATGGCATATATGCGCACGGGAAGGAGTCGATCCAGCTGGAGGCATCGGCCAGCTGCCGGAACGAAAGGAGTGGCTGGCCTACAAAAAAGAACGGGAAATGTACTTGGAAGCGGCAGATCCAATGCTTCGGCAGCTGCAGGAATTTTGTGAGAGCATGAAGCTTTTGCTTCTGCTTACGGATGAACAAGGCAAAGTGCTGTACATCAACGGGCATCGGCAGGCTCTTGCTCATGCCTCAAGCATTCATTTTGGAGAGGGCGTTACCTGGACCGACCGGGCGGTAGGGACGAATGCCATCGGGACCAGTCTTTCTACAGGGGAACCGATTGCGGTCGTCAAAGAAGAGCACTACTCTAAAGCCTCCAAAAGCTGGGAATGCGCAGCGGTACCGGTATACGACGGCAAAGGGGGCATCCTTGGCGTGCTTGATATGTCGAGTCCCTTTGGTTTTACGCAGAAAGAACAAATTATGGGCACGGTCGTTTCAGCAGCATTTGCGATTGAGCGCTCCTGGCAGGAAAAGCTCCGTCAGCAGGAAATCGAGCTGCTTCAATACGCCCTCGCAGGCGACCATACGTTCACACCGTATTTGCTGACGAATGCTTATGGAACCGAAGTGTACCGCCATCCGGAATGGAAGGAAGACGAGCAGGGAAATGATCCGGCCATCAGCCGACTGGCAGTCCCAATCTATTCTGCAGCCACCCGCCGGCTGCTCGGTTATCGGTATCAGCTTGTGCGTACGAAGGTGGAAAAAAAGAAGGTCCCGGCAGCCCGGCCTTTCTCCCGGGGGGAAGCCGTAGGGGTAAGCCCGGCCTTTGAACAAACGATCGCGGAGGTGAAAAAGGCTGCCAAACAATCGGTCTCCGTTCATCTTTTCGGTGAGACCGGGACGGGCAAGGAAGTTATGGCAAGACTCTTGCATGACAATAGTGAATACCGAAATGGTCCGTTTATCGCAGTAAACTGCGGGGCTATTCCGGAAAACCTGCTCGAAAGCGAACTGTTCGGCTACGATAGCGGCGCATTTACCGGGGCGAGGAGGGGAGGCTCCGAGGGGAAAATCCGGGAAGCGAAAAACGGCACCCTCTTTTTAGACGAAATCTCTGAAATTTCCCCGGCAGCCCAGGTGGCACTTTTACGTGTGCTACAGGAGAAAAGGGTCACGCCGGTTGGGAGCAGAGACTCCATCCCGGTTAACTTCCGGCTTGTTACTGCAAGCAACAAGCATATTACTGAGCTGGTTCAGGAAGGAAATTTCCGGGAAGATTTGTATTACCGCATTTATGTGTATCCGCTCACGCTGCCGCCGCTCAGAGAGCGGATGGAGGATCTGCCGGAGCTGATCCGCTACATTTCAGAGAAGCAGGGATGGAGCACCACCTGGCCGAAACAGCTGCTGGCCCAGATGGCCGGTTACGAATGGCCGGGAAACATCCGGGAACTCTTTAATGTACTGGAGCGTATGTATACGTATTATGAAGGAGTTGTGCCGATGGACGTGCTCCTTGATCCTTTTCTTTCTGCCCCGGAAGCCCGGCAGCTCACGACGAGCCGGTTTACTTACCGGGAGCAGATGGAGTGCGAGCGGATCGAACAGGCGCTTGAGGCCTGCAGCGGCCGTGTAGCGGCTTCGGCAAAGCTGCTTGGGATGGCGAGAAGCACGCTTTACCGGAAGCTGAAAAAATATGGGCTGGAATAATTGCGACAAAATGAGACAATCCGGAGCATGATGCTCCGGATTGTCTCATTTTTTTGTGGAGCAAAAGCCTGAAACTGAAGCGACTGCCTGAAAATAACGTAGATATTGTTGGCACAAAACTTGCAAGTGTTTAGGGCGAGAACGCCCGCAGGCTTCTTTTGCCTGCAATAAATGAATATTAAAGGAGGATCAGTATGGAAGCGTCCAACACAAGAACACAGACGATGGATTCCCATCAGGCCATGTGGATGTATCAAAAAATGTCTGAAATTCGGTATTTTGAAGATACTGTCCATGAAACGTTCAGCAAAGGAGTGCTGCCGGGATTTGTTCATTTGTATGCAGGAGAGGAAGCGGTGGCGGTCGGCGTATGCGCGCACCTGAATGACAAAGACAGCATCACAAGCACTCACCGCGGGCACGGTCACTGCATCGCGAAGGGGTGTGATCTGAACGGTATGATGGCCGAGATTTATGGAAAAGAAACCGGGCTTTGCAACGGTAAAGGCGGCTCAATGCATATTGCTGATGTTAGTAAAGGCATGCTCGGGGCCAATGGCATCGTTGGCGGCGGTTTTCCGCTCGCTACTGGCGCCGGCCTGACAGCGAAGCTGCAGAACACGGGAGGCGTGGCGGTCTGCTTTTTTGGAGACGGGGCCAATAACCACGGCACATTCCATGAGGGGATTAATATGGCGGCTATCTGGAATCTGCCGGTCATCTTTGTTGCCGAAAACAACGGCTACGCTGAAGCGACTCCATTTTCCTACGCCTCGAGCTGTGAAAATATCGCCGACCGGGCAGCCTCTTACGGCATCCCGGGAGAAATTGTTGATGGCAAAGACGCAATGGCTGTATACGAAGCGGCAGCAAGGGCGGTCGAAAGAGCAAGAAACGGTGAAGGCCCTTCCTTGATTGAATGTAAAACGTACCGGAACTACGGTCACTTTGAAGGCGATGCCCAGAAATATAAAGGCTCGGAGGAGCGCGAAGAGCATCTGAAGGATAAAGACGCGATTTTACAGTTCCGCCAGTATATGCTCCAGCACAACCTTTCCAACGAGGAGGGCCTGAACAAGCTGGATGAACAGGTGAAAGCCTCCATCCAGGCCGCGGTCGAATTTGCAGAAAGTAGTGATTACCCGGATGCCGGCAGCTTAATAACTGACGTGTATGTGGATTACACGAATACAGGGAGGGAGTCGTAATGGGACGGACCATCAGCTTTTCTGATGCAATTAATGAAGCACTTGCCGAAACGATGCGAAGAGATAAAAACGTTATTTTAATGGGTGAAGATGTAGCCGGCGGCGCGGCCGTCGATCATTTGCAGGACGAGGAAGCCTGGGGTGGGGTCATGGGTGTCACGCAGGGGCTGGTGCAGGAATTCGGGAGGGACCGCATTCTCGATACCCCGATTGCAGAAGCAGGCTATGTCGGCGCGGCCGTCAGTGCAGCAGCAACCGGCATGCGCCCGGTGGCGGAGCTGATGTTTAACGACTTTATTGGCAGCTGCCTCGATGAGGTAATGAACCAGGGGGCGAAGCTGCGTTATATGTTCGGTGGTAAAGCGAAGGTGCCGCTGACCATCCGGACGATGCATGGAGCGGGCTTTCGGGCTGCGGCCCAGCATTCGCAGAGCCTGTATGGGATGTTTACCGCAATACCGGGGCTTAAAACAGTCGTTCCTTCCACGCCGGCAGAAGCGAAGGGACTCTTGATCGCAGCCATTGAAGATGATGACCTGGTGGTCTTTTTTGAAGATAAAACGCTTTACAATATGAAAGGCGAAGTGCCGGAAGGCTATTACAAGACCGATCTCGGTAAAGCGGACATTAAGCGCGAGGGCAGTGACGTCACGATCGTTGCTATCGGCAAGCAGGTGCATACCGCGCTTGAAGCGGCAGAGCAGCTGTCGGCCAAAGGCATTCAGGCGGAAATTGTAGATCCGCGAAGCCTTTCGCCTCTGGATGAAGAGACGATTTTAGCTTCAGTGGATAAAACCAATCATTTAATTGTCGTGGACGAAGCGACCCCGCGCTGTAACGTAGCGACCGATATTGCAGCGATGGTCGCAGATAAGGGATTCGATTCCCTCGATGCACCGATTAAACGGATTACCGCTCCGCATTCTCCGGTGCCGTTTTCGCCGGTCCTCGAGGATCTGTATCTGCCGTCGGCGGACACCATCGTCCGAACCGTCATGGAGCTTACTGGTGAAGATACTGCGATGACTATGTAAACGGAAGGAGGGACAGTATGGCCACAGAGATCGTAATGCCGAAGTTTGGAATGAGTATGAACGAGGGCACCATTACCGAATGGCTGAAAAAAGAAGGAGACGATATTAAAAAAGGGGAGCCGATTGTAACGGTCAGCTCGGATAAAATCACAAATGAAGTGGAGGCTCCTGCAGACGGTCAGATGCTCAAAATCACCGCCGCAGAAGACGAGACGCTGACGGTTGGTCAGGTGATTGCCTACATGGGAGAGCCCGGTGAACAAATAGCAGAAAGCACGTCAGCCAAAGAAGAGCCGGCGTCGGTGGCCCCGGAAACGGCAGAAACGGTCGCAGAAGAACCGGCTATTTCCCGGGAAATAAATCACGCGCCTCAGGCTGAATCGCGCGTGCGGGTATCTCCAGCCGCTAAAAAGCTGGCATCGGCGCACGGTATTCCGGTAGAAAACATTGAAGGCACCGGACCGAAAGGACGAATTACCAAGAAGGATGTGGAAGCGCTAGTAGAATCGGGGGGCGAGGAAGAAAGCACTGCTCTGCCGCAAAACGAACCGGCATCAGCCAATCCATCGCTCGACACGACTCAGGTGACGGCTGTTAAAGGGATGCGTAAAGTTATTGCCGACCGTATGCAGCAGAGCCTGCAGGAAAGCGCCCAGCTTACGCTGATGAGAAAGGCAGATGTTACCGGGCTGCTGCAGATGCAGAAGCAGGCCAATGCTGAGCTTGAACAGAACGGGGAAGCGAAAACGATGACACTGACTGCGTTCATTGCCAAAGCAGCAGTACTGGCTCTCCGAAAGCATCCGGCAGCGAACGCTTCGTTTCAGGAAGGCACGCTTTACCGCTATGATCATGTGCACCTGGGAATAGCGGCCGCATTGACAGAAGGCCTCGTGGTGCCGGTCATTTTCCATGCCGAAGCCAAATCGGTGCGGGAGATTGGTGAGAGCATCCGCTTGCTCGGGCACGGGGCAAGGGAAAACCAGCTAGCTTCTGAAGATATGCAGGGCTCCACGTTTACGATTACGAATGTTGGTTCGACCGGTGTCGAATACTTTACGCCGATTTTAAATACACCGGAAGCGGCTATACTGGGTGTCGGAGCCGTCCAGGACGGGGTACAGTTTCACGAAGGCATTCCAATGGAGCGAAAGCTGCTGCCGCTCAGCCTGACATTTGATCACCGCGCCCTCGACGGCGAACCGGCCGGGCGGTTTCTCGCAGAGCTTACCGGTATTTTAGAGAATCCGCACCGGTTGTTTTTCTAATACGTTTTCCCCCATACAGGGTTAAGCCGTTTCCATAATGGGAACGGCTTTTGTATGACAAAGGAGGGAGTTTATGACTGGAATTACCCACATCGGTTTAACCGTGCCGGATATTGACGCAGCGGTCGAATGGTACACGCGGGTGCTGGATTTTGAGCTTCTGGCCGGCCCATTCACAGCGAAAGCTGAGGAAACGGACGATGCTTCCACGAATATGACAATGGATCTTCTCGGCGAAGAGGTGAAAGAAATGCGCAATGCTCATCTGACGACGGACAACCAGGTGGGACTCGAGCTGTTTGAATTTGTTGACCCGAAGCCTGATCTGAAACAGAGCCCGCCGTGGCAGCAGCGATTTTTTCACCTGTGCCTTCTTGTTTCTGATGTAGAAGAAACGGCTGTACAAATTGAATCGGAAGGAGGAAAACGGCGGAGCAGGACATGGCACCCGAGAGAGGGAAAGCCGTACCGGCTTGTTTATATGGAGGACCCGTTCGGCAATATCGTCGAGCTTTATTCCCACAGCACCGAAGTCACTTATGGAAACATGGACAGCCCATAAGCCGCCTGCATGAGGTGCCCTTTCCGGCTGATCAATGTTATTCTGTACAGATGAGCAGAACAGACGGGATATGTCAGCAGGAGGCAAAGTTATGTATCACGCAGAAACGATAAAAGAGAAGCTGCGGCTGTTTATGGTTATTTTAGTACCCATTTTGATTACACAGCTGAGCTATTTTGGCATGAATTTAATAGACACAATCATGTCCGGACGGGCTGGAACGGACGATCTGGCGGGTGTGGCGATTGGGGCCAATCTGTGGATGCCGGTATTTACAGCGGTGAATGGCATCCTGCTCGCCATCACACCGATCGTCTCCCAGCAGCTGGGGGCCGGGGAAGGGAGAAAGATTGCCGGAACGATTACGCAGGGACTTTACCTTGGCGTACTTTTCGGGATTCTTGTTATTACGCTCGGAGCGGCGGCGTTAAGCCCGGCTCTTTCTTTTATGTCGCTCGAACCGGGTGTTGAACGGATTGCGGCCCATTATTTGATTGGTCTCGCCTTTGGAATTATTCCGTTCTTTTTATCGATCGTGCTCCGGAACTTTTTTG
The DNA here is from genome assembly GCF_056034365.1 of Marinococcus sp. LNHM5E3-2.1. Classification (NCBI taxonomy): domain Bacteria; kingdom Bacillati; phylum Bacillota; class Bacilli; order Caryophanales; family Bacillaceae; genus Marinococcus; species Marinococcus sp. LNHM5E3-2.1. The sequence goes on along the minus strand of NZ_JBQLIB010000002.1, from coordinate 178,420 downwards.
ATGCCCAGGGTCATACGCGGATTACGATGGTGATCATGCTCGGTACGCTTCCGTTTAATGCGTTCTTTAATTACGTATTAATTTTTGGCAAATTTGGCTTTCCCGAGCTCGGCGGTATCGGAGCAGGCTACGCGACGGCAATTTCCTATTGGATCATTTTTGCGTTCAGCATCATAATGACGTTCCGGATTCCGGCGATGAGGAAGTTCCGCATTTTTCTGGATTGGTACAGGCCGTCCTGGCAGTCGTGGAAGGAGCAGCTGCGGATCGGCGTGCCGATGGGGATGTCGCTGTTTTTTGAATCGAGTATTTTTTCGGCAGTGAGTCTTTTAATGGCGTCGCTGTTCAGCACAGTTACAGTCGCTGCCCACCAGGTGGCGCTCAGCTTCACGTCTCTGATCTTTATGGTGCCTTTAAGTATTTCCATCGCTCTGACGATTGTGGTGGCGTATGAGGTGGGCGGCGGCTATCTTGAGGGTGCGAAGGCTTATACACGCCTCGGGGTGGCGGCAGCCATGGGTATCCTTGGTATAGCCTCTATTGGTATATTTCTGCTGCGCGAGCCGATCGCCTATATTTATACGACCAATGAAGAAGTTGTGCAGCTTGCTGCCCAGTTTTTCCTGTTTGCGATTGTCTACCAGATTTCAGATGCCGCCCAGGCCTCGCTTCAGGGGGTGCTCCGGGGCTATAAAGATGTGACCGTGCCGTTTTTCACGGCGCTCGTCTCCTACTGGGCGCTCGGGCTGCCGGCCGGGTACCTGCTTGCGGTCACGACGCCGCTCGGGCCGTTTGGCCTTTGGCTCGGCATCACTGTCGGGCTGACCAGTGCCGCAATCGGATTTTTCATCCGGCTGAAGATAGTGGTAAAAAGACACGAAGGAGGCTGTAGTGTCTCTTAGTCCCGGACTTCTTTAAAACCCAAGCCGGTGCCGGTATTTCTGCAGCCATTGTTCGTTTTGGTCATCCCCGCCGTCAGCATTGCCGCTCGTAAAAATAGGCGGCGTTTTCCCCCGGTCCGCCGTTATTTCAATCGCCCGGGCAATAGCTGCCTGCAGCATAGCGGTTCCTACTGCTGTAGAGCTTGAGGCAAAAGGAGTTGTGAGATCCGGATGCGTCAGCAGTGCATCTCCGGGCGGCGCATGGTTATCGAGGACAATATCGACGACATCCATCAGCCTGAATCCGTCTTTATGACGGGAAGACTGGCCCGAAGAATAAGCAACCGAGGTCAGGCCGGCGACTGCAGCGCCGGCTTTTTTGGCATGGAGGGCGACATCGATCGGTACAGGGTTTCTTCCAGAGGTAGAAATAACGATCACGGTGTCCTCCGGCTGAATATTTTCGTTGGCTAAAAACGTAGAGGCGTAATCGTTTGTACGCTCAAGCTCGGAGGAGCGCAGAGCCCCTTCGTGAAGCATCACCGGTTCATGAAGAATGGGGTGGATCGGAACGAGGCCGCCGGCCCGGTAGTAGACTTCGAGCGAAAGAAGGTGTGAATGTCCGCATCCGAATAGATGTATGACCCCGTCCTGCTCAAGCGTATTGGCGATCGCTTCAGCACACGCCTCCATCTGGCTGTGTTCCTGTTTTTCCACAGCGCTCAGCTGCTGGCGGATACTGGAAAAATATTTCTCTATCATAATACGTATCATCCTTTCTTCACGATAAAAGTATACCTGTTTTCAGGCAGAGAAAAAGCCCCCGTCTTTGAAACGGGGGCAATGATTATTCTGCCTTGGAATCAGGATGCTGGGTGCGCATAGCGTCTGCGACAAATTCCACCTCAGTGCCAATAATAACCTGCAGGTTGGTTTTATCTACTTTTACTACGCCGCGTGCCCCGTTTTGCTTTAGCTTGTCTTCATCAACTTCGTCCATGTCATTCATTTGAAGCCGCAGCCTCGTCACGCAGTTATCGATCGATTGAATATTGGAATACCCTCCGAGGGCAGCTACGTAATTTTTGGCGAGCGATTCATATTTGTCATCGCCACTGTTTGCATTCGCTGTCGTGACCGTTTCCTCATCTTCGCGGCCCGGGGTTTTAATATTCAGCAGACGGATAAGCGCCGAGAAGACGATGAAGTAAAGAATACCGAATATCAGCCCTATCCCGAGCAGCAGCACAGGCTTGGTCGCGATGCCGAAGTTAATCAAATAGTCAATGAACCCGGCAGAGAACCCGAAGCCGTTTAATATGCCAAGCTCGAACGTAATCATCATCGCAAGTCCGGTCATCAGTGCGTGTACTACATAAAGCAGCGGAGAAAGGAACATAAATGTAAATTCAATTGGTTCCGTAATACCGGTCAAAAATGAAGTGAGTGCCAGGCTGCCGAGCATACCGGCTACTTCTTTGCGGCGCTCCGGCTTTGCTGCCAGAATCATTGCCAGGCAGGCACCTGGAAGACCGAACATCATAATTGGGAAGAATCCGGCTGTGTATGCACCAGCGTTCGGATCCCCGTTGAAGAAGCGGGTCAATTCACCGTTATAGCCTTGGAAGGAACCAAAATCGAACCAGATAAATGTATTGATAATATGGTGGAGCCCAGTTGGAATCAGGAGACGGTTCAAGAATCCATAAATCCCGGCTCCGGCGGCTCCCGTATCCGTCATTACGCCGGTAACCTGGTCAATGCCGCTTTGCACCGGCGGCCATACATAGCCAAAGATAAACGCAAATAAAAGCATCGTAACAGCGGTGATAATAGGTACGAACCGCCTGCCTCCAAAGAAGCCGAGGAACTGTGGCAGCTGTATGTTATAAAAGCGGTTATATAAAAGTCCGGCCGTAATCCCTGCGATAATGCCGCCAAGCACCCCCATATCGATATTTTCGTCAATGCCTGTAAGGCCACCGTCCAGAATCAGATAGCCAACCACGCCTGCAAGTGCGGCAGCGCCGCTTCCGTCCCTGGAAAAACCAATTGCCAGGCCGACTGCAAACAGTAGTGCCAGGTTGTCGAAAATGAACTGGCCGGCGCTTGCGACAAAGGCTATGCCGAGCAGGTCATCCTGGCCAAAACGAAGAATAAGAGCTGCAGCCGGAAGGGCTGCGATCGGAAGCATCAGCGAGCGCCCGAGCTTCTGGAACTTGCCCATGATTTGAATGTTTCCAAGCATAAGTAGATCCCCCTTTAATATAATGTATGATGAAAATGTACCTTATTTTAGTTATAGATGTCTATACCAATTTTCTTAAAAATTTAAAAACTCTGTTAAAGAATCTGACGACATCTATAAGGTAACGCTTACAAACATAGTAACACATTATATATAGATGTCTATACCATTTTCTCAATAGATTTTTAACTCAGGCATGATACGATAAAAAGAAAAAGAAAAGGTGATAAAAGTGAAATTTGACCTTCATAACCATCACGACCGCTGTGGGCATGCAGAAGGCACAATCGAGGATTACATTCAGGCAGCGATCCGGAAAAAGCTCGACGTAATCGGTATTTCCGACCATTCCCCATTTTTTGCTAGTACAGAGGAGCAGCCGTATCCACGCATTACGATGGCCAAAGGAGAATTCCCTGCGTATATTGAGGAAATCCGGCAGCTGAAGGAAAAATACATAAACGACATTGAAGTGCTTATCGGCGTGGAATCGGACTATTTCCCGGACCAAGAAGCACCTTACCGGAAGCAGTATGAAAGGTATCCAATGGATTATGTGATCGGATCGGTCCATTTTGTAAACGGCGTCAATATTTTCGATACCTCAAGGTGGGAAGGTATGGACGATGCGGATATCCGGCAGGTAAAGGAAGAATATTACCGCCAGATTGCGCTTTCCGCCAAAAGCGGCATGTTTGATATTCTGGGCCATATCGATGCCTTAAAGGGTTATTTTCCCTATGCGGCAGAGATCGATACTCCGGAAGTGGAGAAGACGCTCCAGATAATCGGGGAGAAAGGCACAGCCATTGAAATTAACACCTCCGGCAAAACTAAATACTGCGGAGGCTGGTATCCATCGGATGAAATGCTCGAACGCGCCCTGTATTACAACGTTCCGGTTACGTTCGGCTCCGATGCGCACGTGCCGGAGAGAATCGGGGACGATTTGGAAGAAGTGCGGCATCGTCTGAAGCAGATCGGCTACCGGTCCTGGAGGTTTTTTCGGAAGCGCCGCCCGGTGGACGTGAATCTGTAAGCTATATAAATTTATATATGTAAGCTGGAGAAGAGTGAATGTGCGCTTTTTTCCGGCTTTTTTACGTTAATGTAGCGATATTAATAAAGACCGCTGTAAATATCGAGAATGAAGACCGATGAAAGTAGTAGAAGAATAACGTACGATAGAAGAGGTTTCGTGTGTAATTTATAATTATACAGTAGGAAAGTATAGACGCCGGGACGCCAATATGAAAAAATGTATTAAGTATAATTCAAATGTTTAGTTATTTTTGCACCTGTACAGCTAAATGAATCAATTTCTATACAGAGGCAAAAACGATTAATATTACGGAGCCCGTCACTGAAGAAAGGAGATTTACCCTTAATGCCAGCAAAGTATGAAGAACAGTTACAGGAAATTCTGTACGAGGCGATTCAGGAGCATAACTACGATCGCGCCGAGCAGGCCGTAAACCATATGCGCAACCTCGAGCGGATGGAGGCCTTTATCGCAGGAGAGGACGTCACTTATCCGGAACGAAGCAGCGCAGAGGCTGCAGCTTCCGGGGAAAACGGATTGGTCGACTTGTCCGCTCCCACAGTCTCCTTTAGGGAGCAGCCCCGGATGAACGGAAACAATATTTCTGCAGGACGGGGCCGGGAGACGCTCCTTTTATACTATATTGAAGAAGAAGGGCTGCTGAAATTCAAAAAAGCACCGCAGACGTATGCCGTAAGCGTTGATTTTTTCCGGACATTTTTGCAGAACCTGGTCTCCTGGGAAAATAAATCTCCTTTTTCCTCCAAGGATTACTTTGAAGCCTTCGGGGATTCACTGAAAGAAAAGTCCACCTATCAGGCCTCCACGCTGCGCCAGTTCATAACACTTCTTTTCCGCTATTGCGTAAAGCTTGATATTCTTGAAAAACCGGAAGTGCATCAGCGCAGCAGATACATTCTGGCAGACGATATCAGCGTTGAAGAGATCATCGACTATATTAAAGAACATAGAATACTACAAATGTAATATAAAGTTAAAGAAAAGCTTCCTCCGCTGGATTTCAGGCGGAAGAAGCTTTTTTATTTTACTAAGTCTATTATAACGGGCATAAAGTTTTACGTAGGTCTAAAATCATCAATAAAGTTACGGATTTGTGTGCAAAATTACAGTTGTGTAACAAAAGTGATCGTTCTATTGAATTAGTTAAACCCCCAACATATAATACGAATAGCTTGTAAAACGGGAAAAACATATTAAATAATTTAAAAATAAAATAACAGGAGGTGTGATCGTCTTAAACTCTTAATAATAAAAAATATCCCTTTTATTACATATATTTCTATCAGATATTTCATTCTGAAACTTTAGAACCACAACATACACATTCCGGATATTAAGAGACTTTACAGGCGAAAACATAATGAAAAAATTCTTATTCAGCGCTGCTCTGGCAGCAGGACTTCTTGCAACACCAACTGTCGCGGATGCGGCGCTTGGAGACCAGACGTTAAAAGTAGGCCACCGGAATTCAGATGTAAAAGAACTGCAGGAGTACCTTAAAAGCGAAGGCTTCCACACCGGAGCAATTGACGGGGTGTTCGGACCAGTAACAGCAGGCTCGCTAAAATCATTCCAGCGTTCCAAGAGCATTGGCGTGGACGGCGTGGCCGGGCCAATTACGTTCAGTAAAATGAACCTTGGCGGCAGCAGCTCTTCCTCCAAAGTATCTTCGAATTCTTCGGGTTCCACCAGCTCAAGCGTTTCTTCAAGACTCCGTCAGGGCGACCGCGGCAGTGAAGTAAGAAGCCTGCAAAGTACGCTCAAAAGCAAAGGGTTTTATAACAGCTCTGTGGACGGGGTATTCGGTCCAGTGACGGCAGCTGCCGTTAAAGACTTCCAGCGCACAGCGGGTATTGGCATGGATGGAGTTGTCGGACCAGTTACACAGAAGGCATTAAAAAGTAATGTAACAGCTTCTTCCGGCAGTTCGAGTTCTTCCTCCAGTTCAAGCAGTACGGTAGCCGGAGTATCAACAGGATCTTCCTCCGCAGTAGTGGAAACAGGCAAACAGTATATTGGCACCCCGTACGTGTGGGGCGGCACCTCTACGAGCGGCTTTGACTGCAGCGGTTTCGTGCAGTACGTCATGAAGCAGCACGGCGTCACAACGAAACGGACAGTCGCACAGATGTGGACGCAGGTATCGAGGGTGTCGAATCCAAGCGTAGGTGATGCAGTATTTTACGAAACAAGAACCGGTCCGTCGCACATGGGCTTCTACGTTGGAAACGGCAAGTTTCTCCATGCCGGTGCTTCGACCGGCGTTACTATTTCCGATATGAACAGCTCCTACTGGAAATCCCGTTATATTGGAGCGGGCCGCTTTTAAACAACATAAATAACCGTGAGGCTGAAAAGCAGAGTAATTGCTTTCAGCCTCTTTTTTGTGATAAAAGTAGCAGTTGGCGCAGGGTGTAAGACTAAGATATTTTTACTTTGTTTGAGAGGTTGTGTGCTATACTTAGATAACTTAGTCGTTTTCCATGCCGAAGAAATAATACGGGTAACAAACCAAAGGAGTGGAAGAATTGATTGACATTAACAGCTACATCTTAAATGATGAAGACGAAACGGCGGAGAAAGAACATAATGTCAGGCAATTACTCGAAGAGTACAACCAGGCAGGAATGAAAGATATTATTGTTGCTCCGAAACAATGGCATGGTAACGAAAAACGCCCGGGAGACACGATTCCATTTTTAATTGAACAGTTTCAAAAGCAGTGGCGCGGTGAGTTGGGAGTTCTCCGTATTCATCCAGGTCAGTGCGTACGACTGACTAATACACTGGTAAATGAATTAAAAACGGAAGAAGCATTAACGCTAAACGGCAGCCGGTACGTGCTTGTAGACTGGAGCGAAGAACTTTCCTACCACGAAATGCACGCGCATTTACATGAATTGCGTATGGAAGGTTACATGCCGATCCTGGCAGAACCGGAAAAAGAACCGGGATTCCAGGAGCACCCCGAAGAGCTGTACCGATTGATTAAAAATGGATCACTTGCACAGGTGAACGCGGAGAGCTTCAGCAAATCGGCGCCGAAGCCGGAGAGACAGCTGGCAGAGAAAATGATCCAGTACCGGTGGATAAATATTGTGGCGAATGTAACCATCGATTCCTTTGATGGAGGCCTCTCCATGGAAGCCGCTTTCGACAGTATTGAAAAGCTCGCTGGAAGGGATTACGCTGAAATGATCAAAGACAACGGGACCTGCGTGCTGGATAACCGTTATGTCAGTACGGAAGAGCCGTTTTCCTTAAAAGAAAAGCGGAGATGGTTCATGCCAAACCGCTCCAAAGCCAAATAAAAAACGGTGTCCTCTGTGGAGGGCACCGTTTTCGTTATTCTGCGGGAGCTTCTTCGCCGTCTTCAAGCTCGAGATGATCCCGCAGCATGTTCGAGATTTCCTGTACTTCGGCCGGGTCCTGTTCCATGTAGTAAATACCGTCAATGGTCCGGTCCTGTCCATTTTCAAAATTGATATTTTCAATATCGTTCCGTGCGCTGAAGTAATTCGAGCGCAGATCCTTCATATCATCGAAGGTCATGTTCGTGCGCACATTTTCTTCCACGACATCAAGATAGTCGCCGATACGTGTAATAGACGTAACACTCTGCCCCTTGTTCGCAATAGCTTCAATCACCTGGCGCTGGCGTTCGTTGCGCCCGAGGTCACCGCGTGGATCTTCTTTTCTCATGCGCACGTAAGTGAGTGCCTTTTCCCCGTCCATTTCGATTTCACCTTCGGGGAAGTCGTATCCATCGTCGCTGAATTCAAAATCGTTTTCTACCGTAACGCCGCCGACCGCATCCACCATATCCTCAAATCCTTCGAAATTGATGGTCGCATAGTAGTCAATCGGCACATTCAAAAAGTTTTCTACTGTATTCATGGCCATATCGGCACCGCCAAACGCGTACGCATGCGTAATTTTATCTTTTGTGCCGCGCCCAACCATTTCCGTGTACGTGTCACGAGGTATGCTGACCATTTTAGTCGATTCAGTTTCAGGATTCACGGTCGCCACAATCATTGTATCCGTACGTCCGGAAGTACTTCCGTTTCGGGCGTCGACGCCCATGAGCAGAATGGAAATCGGCTCGCTCGTATCCATATCCACATCCGCGTCGCGAAGGTCACTTTGGCGGTCATCGCCTTCGTTAATATTTTCTGCGGTATCTGCCACGGAATCGTAGAGATACCAGGCGTAAATGCCAACTGCGATAAGGAGCGCGAGAAACAGCCCGCCAATAATAAGTAATGCTTTTTTCATATGTGTTCATTTCTCCTGTCTGCCTGGTTATGTAGTATTGCTTTATTTTATAGTTAATTCAGCAATAGTTCAATAGGCTGTAATTATATGATATTTGCCACAAATAATAGTCGCCTTAAATGCCAGGAAGTTACAAAAAAATCCAGACAATATAATTGTCTGGATTCGTTTCGTTATTTGTTCAATCCCTTAATGGATTCCGGCGTAGCCCCGGCGGTCAGCGCACAGAAGGCTTCCTGCTCTTCAAAGGAAAGCGTCTGGATAAACTGCTGCAGCTGTTCATCGTTCGCCTGTCTGCGAATTTTCTGCACTTCTTCTATATAAAGACTGCGCACAGAATTCGGCAGCGCCTGGACGTCTGGCGGCAGTTCTTCTGCCGGCTGAAGCAGCGCACAGAGACTTTGATAGCGGAGCTGAAGCTTCCGGGTCAGCTGAACCGCATGGGTCCACAGCGTATACAGCTCTTCGTTGCTTTGCTTCAATGCGCAGCGTTCTTCATCGACGCTCCGGAGCGTCTGGATACTAGTTAACGTGATCATACTGCATGCCCTCCTCGTGTTCATCCCATGGTTTTTCCAGGGTAATGAACTTCGCGAGTTCCTTGCTTTTCTGCCGGTGTTGCTTCCGGTCAATCTCGCGGTCCTGGCCGGTTTCAAACAGCGTTTTTTCTTCCTCAGTTTCCGGAATAATATCCGGGACCGGCACTGGTTTACCGTGGTCGCCAAGAGCGACAAAGGTTAAAAAGGCAGTAGCTGCAATCCGGCGTTCCCCGCTCATCATATCTTCAGCGATGACCTTGCAGAAGATTTCCATTGAGCTTGTGCCGGTATAGGAAACGAATGATTCAATGCAAACCGAATCCGTCTGGAAAATCGAGCAAAGAAAATCGATGGAATCGGTCGAAGCGGTAACGCATTCCTTCGCGCGGGAATGCCGGCGGGCCGACAGCGTGGCGCAGCTGTCGAGTTTTTTCATCAGAACACCGCCAAAAAGGGAATTGTAGTTATTTAAATCGTTCAGCAGTACCTGGTCCGTGTTGACGATACGGCTTTCACGCATTTTCCGTGACTGCATAGTGAAGTCTCCTTTCATTTATAAGGATACTCCACATATGACCATAATAAAAATGAATGATTAATATGATTATCATAACTTTCATCTATGGTATATGCATTAATCCTCCTGCTTCATTTTGGAAAGCACCGGAATGGAAAAATCGAGCCACTCCTTAGCGATAAACGAAAGGTAATGCTCGCGGTGCCAGATGAGGCCGAGCTTCCAGCGGAGCGCCTCCCCGGCAAGCGGCCGGATAACAACCTCGCCGCCAAGCTCCCGGCAGATACTTTCAGGCAGGAGAGTGATGCCGAGGCCGCTCACGACCATTTTCTCGATAAAATCCCACTGCGAACTTTCCGAAAGAATATCAGGCATAAATCCAATGTCCCGGCAGGCAGTAATAATCTGCTGGCGCAAAGAGAAATCCTGGTTAAACAGCAAAAAACGCTCTTTGCTAAGCTCGGCAAGTCCGACAGATGCCTGAGCCGCAAGCGCGTGACGGGCAGGAAGCACGACCTGGAGCGGTTCGTCGACGAACGGGTGCGTATGAAAAAGCGATTCCTCGGTAGGCAGGACTACGGCGCCGACATCGAGATCGCCGTGCAACAGAGCCTCTTCAATTTTTTTTGAGCCGTTTTCTTCAAGATGCAGGGTGATCTCCGGATACTTTTCGTGAAATGGAGCGATCACCCGGGTGAAAAAGGAGGAGCTTAAGATCGGCGGCAGGCCGATGCGGAGCTGCCCGCGCTTCAAGCCGCGGAGGGCATCGAGCTCGTGCTCAAGACCTTGATAGGCGTGACGTATTTTTTTGGCCTGCTCGAGCATGACAGCGCCGGCATCGGTAAGAGTCAGTTTTTTACGCGAACGGTCGAACAGCGTTACTCCCCATTCCTCCTCGAGCTGCCGCAGCATCTTGCTGATTGTCGGTTGGGTGACGTACAGGTGTTCAGCGGCGCGCGTTATGCTTTCGAGCCGGGCAGATTCCATAAAATAAACGAGCTGGCGGTAGTCCATGCGATCACTCCAATGATTCAGATGATTTTATTGTAATAGAGTCATGTCGAAAAAGAAATGTTGACTTTCCAAAATGAAAGCGTTAACATTTAATTACTTATTAAAACAATTTTAAAAAGTATAGGTGGCTATCATGACAGTAACAAACGCAAATATGTTAAAAACAGCAAATCGCAGGCGTATATTTGAATTGCTTCATCGCAGTGAAATGCCGATGACACAGCAGGAAATGGCCAAAACGACAGGCTTAACCGTAGCTTCCGTCGGTAATATTTTAGTTGATTTGGAAAAAGCACGACTGCTGCAGGAAGCGGGGCAGGCGCTGTCCAACGGCGGAAGAAAACCGACATTATATACCCTGGATGCTGAATGGCACTATCTGGTTGGTGTAAGCATTTCCGTTGAAGAGGTCACGCTTGTGATAACTACTTTAAAGGGGGAGATAGTTTACCGGAAAACAAATTCTTTTTCGTTAGAGGAAGACCCTGAAGCCGTACTCGGGAGAGTGATAAATGAGCTGAAAAAAATTACAGCTGCCCCGGAATTTCAGTTGAAGGAAATGGCGGGCATAGGAATCAGTTCGCCAGGGCCTATCAACGCGTCAGAAGGAATTATCTTATCGCCGCCTCATTTGCCTTTATGGAGAAACGTCCAGATTGTTTCTTTATTTGAAACAGCGTTTGAAACAGATGTCATCCTGGAAAAAGATGCAAACTGTATGCTGCTCGGCGAATGGCATTACGGCCGGGCGCGGGAAGCAGAAAATGTTCTTTATTTTATGATCGATTTTGGGATAGGAAGCAGCTATATTATAAACGGCCAGCTCTTTCGAGGAGCTAGCCACCTGGCAGGAGAGGTAGGCTTTGACAGCAGCCGGCTTCGTCCGAAAAATAACGCGACTGGTAAATCTTTATACTCTATTCTTCCTATTATGAAAGAAGCCAGAGAGCGAATACATCAAGGCGAATCAACATCGCTGCCCAATAATTTAAATTCCATAGACCAATTCATTGACTGCTACGCAAAAGAAGACCCGCTGGCCCGGGAAATTATCCAGGAAAGCATGGAGGACGTCGGCTGTGCCATTGCAGACAAAGTCAATTTTCTGAACCCGGAGCTGGTTGTGATTGGCGGCAGGTTGATCACGGCTGTACCGGACTTTGCCAAAGAAGCGGAAAAGGTAGTGAAGGAATGCGTTTACCCTGAAACGGCAAATGCGATGAAATTCATATCCTCAACATTTGGCTGGGAAGCGGAAGCTATGGGCGCCGCTTCGCTGATCTTAAAGCAAATGCTGCATTAGTGTTGCAGCCTTTAGCTTTTACTTACTTATTAAAATCATTTTAAAAAGTAAAGGGTTATAAAATATTGCAGATCGGAGGCGGTGCCTCATGAAAAAATCAATATCTATTGGAATATCTATGCTGGTAATAGCAGGGCTGGCAGGATGCAGTGGAGAAAACCCGAGCGCCGAAGAAAAAAAGACGCTCACCTGGTACACGACAGCAGGTTATTCACCTGAAGCCCCATCAGCCGCAACTTCAGATTATATTTCAGGAAACGTACAGTCGTTTGAAAAAGAGCATCCGGATATGGATATACAAATAAGTCTTCAATCGAGCAATATTGATGAAGCGATGGCCAGGCTGCTTGAACAGGCAAACACCGGCCGGGCCCCGGACATGGCTGCGATTGACGGTTATATGCTGGACCGTTATAAGGAGTATCTGCAGCCTTTGGATGAACTAATGGAGGAGCGCGGCATCGATCCGGATGACTACCTTCCATTTGCGGAAAAGGTGTTACGGGGCGATGACGGGAAGATTTATGGCTTGTATATGAGCACGGATACGAGAATGCTTTACTATAACAAAGAAGTAATTGAGGAGCCACCGTCGACATGGGATGAAGTAATTGAAGTCTCCAATGAAGTACAAAAAGAAGGCTATGAAGGGCTTGTTCTTCCGCTGGGAATCGGGGAAGGCACGTCGGTGACGTCATTATGGCCGTTATTCTGGTCGCAGGGCGGCGAACTGGTGGACGAGGAAGGGAACCCGACGTTTGGCGAAGGTAAGAACCGAGAAGCAATGATCCGTACGTTTGAGACGCTCGACCGTGCCCAGGAAGAAGGAGCGGTTTCCAAACGCATGGCAAGCTCGGGACAGGAAAATGATGCAAACGGCGAGGTTGCTGCCGGCGATACGGCCATGTTCCTTGGCGGAAGCTGGCAGGCGGCTACGATAGAAGAGATACTTGGTGACGACTTTGAGAACTGGGAAGTAGCTTCACTCCCGACAATTGAAGAAGATGATCCGACCGTCTCAAGCGCCGGCGGCTGGGCGTGGGGGATCTTTACAGAAGACCCCGAAAAGAAGGAAGCCGCCTTTGATTTTCTTATGGATTCCTTTATCAGCGAAGAAGGAATGGGCGAATTCACCTCGATTCAAGGGTCGCTTCCGGCCCGGCAGTCGGTCTATGAAGCCGATTCCTACAATCCTGGCGCTTTCAATGACGAGTTTCTGACATCTCTGGAAACAGAAGCTGAAGCCCGTCCAGGATCTTCAAAATACAATGAAATTTCGGTACAGCTGCAAACGGCTATTTCCCAGGTAATATCCGGAAGTAAGGAGCCGGAGCAGGCGGTCGATGATGCATGGGAGATTGTTACCTTTGGAGAAGGCGGTGAGAGTGAATGAGCACATACGACAAAGCGATTCCCCCTCAAAACACGGAAAAAAAGCGGAGGCCGAGAAGGACCATGTGGGATACACCGTACCCTTGGCTACTCCCTTTCTTGTTAGTGCTGGCTGCAGTGTTTCTTTATCCGATTCTCCAAATAGTGCGGCTGAGCTTCACTGATGCAAATATGATTCAGGTGGGGTACGACTATACGCTGGAATCATACCTTCGAATGTTCACGCTTCCAGGTTTTCTGCCAATGATCGGCACGACGGCGTTCTTTGTATTTTTCAGTGTGGTTTTTCAACTATTTGCCGGATTTATCGTCGCGCTTCTCATTGTCCAGGGGGAGAAAATGAATTTGAGAGGGACGGTGGTCGTGCGTACGTCCGTGCTGGTAGCCTGGGCAATTCCAGGTGTCGTCATCGGGGTTATCTGGGGTATGCTGTATAACGAAACAGACGCAGGCATTATCAATTATGCTTTGAGTACCGTTGGCCTCGGACCCGTTTCCTTTCTTTCCGACCCCACCATGGCACTTTTGTCCGTGACGCTTGCGAATATATGGCGGGGGACAGCGTTCAGCATGATCTTAATGTATGCAGGTTTGAAAACGGTTTCGAAGGATGTGCTCGAAGCGGCGGTCATCGACGGGGCAAATGCCCTGCAGCGGATGAAAAGTGTTATTCTCCCTGCGATCGCTCCTATTATTCTGGTCAATCTCATCATTATTTCGATCGATACCTTCAATACGTTTGATATGGTGATGGCGCTTACAGGCGGCGGGCCGGGTAATAGTACAGAGGTTATCGCTTTAAGTATTTACACCGCTATTTTCAGGGAGTTTAACCTTGGAGAAGGGGCCGCGACCGCAGTAGTGCTGTTGGTTGTGAACGTAGTGATGACGCTTGTGTACTTAAAGGTACTCGGCCGAAGGGGGGAAGAATAAATGATGGTAGGTGCGAAAAAACAGCGTTGGATAAGGATTGGGCTGTATACAAGCTATGTGCTTGTCGTACTCAGCTTTTTATTTCCGCTTCTCTGGGTGTTCTCCCTGTCCCTGCAGACGAGGTTTGAGGTGCTTCAGGTGCCTCCAAGCATTATCCCGACAAGCTTTGCGATCGGGAATTACCGGGAGGTGCTTGATACAGCTCCGGTGCTTCAGTATTTGTGGAATTCATTCCGGATTGTCGCTTCCACAGTCATATTAACACTACTCATCGCAGTGCCGGCGGCGTTTGCCTTATCAAGATACCGGATGAAATTTAAAAACCATCTTATGATAGCCATTTTAATGACACAAATGATCTCTGCGGTCGTGATCACAATACCTATTTACCGGCTGTTTGCAAGCTGGGGGCTGCTGAACCAGCTGTGGCTGGTCGTTCTCGTGTACGTTGCTGTGGTGCTTCCATTTACCACCTGGTTTTTGAAAAATTATATCGATACCGTGCCGGTTGATATGGATGAAGCAGCCATTATCGATGGATGCAATAAATGGCAGATGCTTAGCCGGGTTCTGTTTCCGGTCAGCCTGCCAGGGATTGTGTCGGTGGTTATTATTGTCGCTGTGCAGAGCTGGTCGCAGTTTGTCATTCCATTCATTTTGATCGATGATGCGTCGCTGTACCCGGTCTCGGTCGGCGTCGTAAATCTTCAGTCCACCCAGACACAGATTACGACCCACCTGCTTGCTGCAGGAAGTATTATGTCCATTATTCCAGTAGTCATTTTATTCGTCCTGCTGCAGCGCTACATTGTCGGAGCACTGACAAGCGGAGCTGTTAAAGGATAGCAGGGATTTATTTCAGAGAGGATGAGAAGCATGTTTTGGACAGAAGAAAAATTAGCACAGCGGATAAGCGAATTAAAGCAGTACCGGTATACAGGAAAGCAGCCCATCGAACGCTTCGAGACGGTGGAGGAGGAAACGGGAGAAGAAATTATTCACTCCATGCCTAAGCAGGAGCCAAAAGAAATGACTATAGGCGACCGCTGGGAAGGAAGAGACCGCTACCTGTGGCTGAAAGCAGAAGTGGATATCCCGGGGGAATGGGAACAGGAAAAAATCGTCGGCGTATTTGACTTCGGAAAAACAGGCGGTGGTCATAACTCTGGGTTTGAATCCCTGCTGTATGTTAATGGGGAGCCGATGCAGGCAGTGGACGGAAATCACAAGGAGGTATTTTTCCCTAACCGGCTTGCCGGACAAAAAATCACGCTGGAATTCCGGCTCTGGTCAGGCCTTGAAGGAATTAAAGGAAACCAGGAAATCCAGGAGCACCGGCTGCAGATCGCCTTTATCTCCTGCCTGAATGAACCGGCGGACGACCTATATTACACAGCGGAAGCGGCTCTGGAAACGACGGCTGTGCTCGACGGACGGGATGCTAAACGGGCGCTGCTGCTGCAGGCGCTTGACCGGTCGTTTAAGCAGATCGACTGGCGTACCCCGGGAAGCAGTGAGTTTTATTCCTCCGTGAGACGAGCAAACGAACAGATGCACGAGGAGATGGGTTCCCTGCAGGAGGAACACCCGCTGACGGTAAGGGCCGTCGGCCATACACATATTGATGTTGCCTGGCTCTGGCGCTTGAAACACACAAGGGAAAAAGCGGGACGCTCCTTTTCCACCGTGCTGAAATTAATGGACCAGTATCCGGAATACCAATTTCTGCAGACCCAGCCCCAACTGTATGAGTATATAAAAAACGATTATCCGGAAATTTACGAACAGATTAAGCAGCGGATAGCCGAGGGCCGCTGGGAAGCCGGCGGGGCGATGTGGCTCGAAGCCGACTGTAATATTCCCTCAGGTGAATCCCTGAGCCGGCAGCTGCTGTACGGCCAGCGTTTTCTCGAACAGGAACTGGGAGTGAAGCGGTGCCGTTATTTGTGGCTTCCGGACGTGTTCGGCTATTCATGGGCGCTGCCGCAGATATTGAAGCAGGCAGGCATTGATACATTTATTACAACCAAAATCAGCTGGAATCAGTACAACCGGATGCCGCATGACACCTTTACCTGGCGCGGGATCGACGGGACGGAGATTGCTGCGCATTTCATTACGACGCCGGACGGGTCGAATAAATATACCTACAACGGTGAAATTGAAGCCGAAAGCATTCAGGGCATCTGGGATCAGTACCGGGACCGCCCCTTTAATAATGAACTGCTTCTCTCCTACGGATACGGGGATGGAGGCGGAGGAGTGAACCGGGACATGTTGGAAAAAATCCGCCGGTTTGATGAAATGCCCGGGCTTCCGAATGTAAAAACAGGCAGGGTGGATGAGTATCTTAAGGGGCTTCATGAACGGATGGAACAAACCGATCAGTACGTCCACACATGGGACGGGGAGCTGTATCTGGAGTACCACCGGGGTACGTACACAAGCCAGGCTTACAATAAAAAAATGAACCGTACCGCCGAACAGCGTTACCGCCGGGCAGAATGGCTTGATACGCTTGCCTATCTTCAGAACGGCTCATGGAGCAAAGAGCGACAGGAAAGGCTCCGGGAGGGATGGAAAATCATACTGCGCAATCAGTTTCATGACATTATCCCCGGCTCCTCCATTAGAGAAGTGTACGAGGACAGTACGAAAGAATACGCGGAAGCGCTGGAACTCGCGACCAAAAATGAACGGGAAACAAAGGCGGAGCTTCTGAAAATTGAACCCGCCGGCGAGAAATTAACGGTATTTAATCCAGCCTCCCACTCACGCGGGGCAGTAATTCAGGTGCCAGACGCAGAGCACAGCTGGACCGACCATACAGGAAACCAGCTGCAGGTGCAGACAGAAGAATCCGGAGAGATGCTCGTCCATGTACCGGACCTGCCAGCACTGGGATATAAGGTCATCTATGCCAATGGAACTGCCCAGCAGAAGCAGGATACGCCGTTCCAATACGACAACCAACGGCTGGAGACACCCTTTTATACGATTGATTTTAATGAACACGGGCAGTTGGTGAGCGTGTATGACAGGGAAGCCGGAAGGGAAACGCTTGCCGGGCCGGCGAATGTACTTGAAGTGTTTGAGGACAAACCGCTTGCATTTGATGCCTGGGATATTGATATCTTTTATAAGGAAAAACAGTACACCGTTTCTGAGCTGAAAAAAGCCGAGCTGGTAGAAAACGGTCCGCTTCGTGCAATAATAGCCCTGGAATGGAGCTATCAGTCTTCTATGGTCTATCAGAAGGTCATCGTGTACAGCCATTCGCGGAGAATTGACTTTGAAACGACGGTCGACTGGCACGAGCATCAGCAGCTGCTTAAAGCAGCGTTTCCGGTCCAGATCCGTGCCACCGAAGCGACCTACGACATTCAGTACGGCAATGTGAAGCGTCCGAACCATTGGAATACAAGCTGGGACATGGCGATGTTTGAGACGGTGGGACATCAATGGGCGGACCTTTCGGAGCGGGATTACGGTGTAAGCCTCCTCAATGACTGCAAGTACGGCTACGATATTAAAGATAACGTTATGAAGCTGACGCTGTTAAAATCAGCGATAGAACCGGATCCGACCCAGGACCAGGGCGAGCACATTTTTACGTACAGCCTGTTTCCGCACCGAGGAGACTGGTTTGAAGGAGGCACTGTTCAGGAAGCCACGGAGCTGAATGTACCGGCAGACACTGCTCCCGGGAGCATGGAACTGGAGGAATACAGTTTTCTGCAGCCGGATTCGGCCAATATTACTGTGGATGCCGTCAAGCAGGCGGAGGATGATGACGGAATTATCGTTCGTCTGCATGAGCATGGAGGTATGCGAGGGGAAGTGACGTTTACAAGCGCCCATGATTTTTCCTCCTGCACGGAATGCAGTCTGCTCGAAGAACCGGAAAAAAAGCTCGCCGCCGGTTCCAGCCTGACGCTCGATTTTAAACCATATGAAATCAAAACGATTAAGCTTACTGTTTGATCAGCAAAAAATCACAGCCCGGAAGACTTCGGTTAACGAGGTCTTCCGGGCTTTTTTGTGTCTAATCGCCCGCAGGTCTTCTGCATAAAATTACAAAAATATGATAAGCTGTTGATATGGAATAAACGTAAAGGAGCAAATGATTATGATTGATTTGCATTCACATATACTCCCTGGTATTGACGACGGGGCTGGAACGATTCAGGACAGCATCGAAATGGCAAGAGCCGCGCAGTTAAACGGCATACATACTGTTGTTGCTACACCGCACCATAAAAACGGGGCCTGGGACAACAGCGGCCAGGACATTCCGCACCTGGTGGATTACGTAAACGAATCACTAAAAAGCGCCCGTATTGAAGTGAAGGTTCTGCCGGGTCAGGAGAACCGGATTAACGGTGAACTGGTCGATGATTTGAAAAAAGGGATCTCAATCGGTTTAAATCACAGCCGCTATGTGTTTGTCGAGTTCTCGAGCGCCCAGGTGCCAAGGTACGCCAAGCAGCTGATGTTTGAGCTGCAGGTAGAGGGCTATGTGCCGGTCATCGTACACCCTGAGCGGACGAAGGCATTCCGCGAGCAGCCGGACCTTTTGCATGAATTTGTGAAAAACGGCGCGCTTACACAGGTTACTGCCCACTGCTTTACCGGGAAGATGGATAAAAGCATTAAGCAGTTTGCTGAAAATATAATAACCCACAACCTCACGCACGTGGTGTCGACAGACGCCCACAACATTGATATGCGCCCGTTTGACCTGCGTGAGGCTTATGATTACATTGATCAACATCTGGGTGGGGAATACGTGGATACCTTTTTGGAAAACGCCGAGCGTATTATTGAAAATAAAGACCCGCTGCTCGACGAACCGTTAAAGATCAGAAATAAGAAAAAATTTCTCGGACTATTTTAAATGAACTAAGAGAATACTAAAAAAGCCGGGCTGTTTGTGTAGGAACTCGAATTAAAAGGGGAAGACAATGCCGACTATAATTACAAGCGCAATTATTTCAATTGCAGTAGAAGCAGGACAGGAAATTATGGATGTGTATAAGCGGGATTTTACCGTCGAACATAAAGAAGACGATTCCCCGCTGACAGAAGCAGACAAGCGTGCACATAACGTAATTGCTAAAGGACTTCACGAAGCAGACCCGGAAACTCCGGTCATCAGTGAAGAAGGAAACACCGTGGATTATGAAAAGCGTAAAGACTGGGAAGCGTTTTGGCTCGTGGACCCGCTGGACGGCACCAAGGAATTTGTGAAAAAGAATGATGAATTCACGGTTAATATCGCAAAAATAGAAAACAAATATCCAGTCATGGGTGTCATTTACGTTCCTGCGCAGGACGTACTTTATATCGGCGGAAGATCATTTGGAGCCTACAAGATTAACGATGTTACCTCCAAACTGCCCCTCAGCGAAGAGCTGCTCCAGCAGCATGGCGAGAAGCTTTCATCTTCCAAACCTGAAGGAGAGGTGAACGTTGTAGCGAGCCGCTCGCACATGTCAGCAGAGACAGAAGCGTTCATTAATGAATTGAAAGAGACTTACAGCAATGTGGATGTAGTGTCCGCTGGCAGTTCATTGAAATTCTGTCTGATCGCAGAAGGGAAGGCTGATTTTTATCCGCGCTACGCTCCAACGATGGAGTGGGATACCGGCGCCGGCCAGGCAATCGTTGAAGCGGCCGGAGGGACGGTAGTAAGATACGAAGACAATGAAAGATTCTATTATAATAGAAAAGATCAGACCAACGGCTGGTTTATCGTAAAATCGTTTTAAAATTTTTTAAAGTAGAGTGGAAATGAGTGTATGACATTGCTTGGTAGTTTATCACGTTTTAAAGATATGTTTTTTAACGCCAGTTGGATTATGATCGAAAAGTTATTTCGTATATTTGCAAATTTTTTAGTAGTTATTATGGTCGCCCGTTTTTTAGGACCTGATCAGTTTGGAGTAATTAATTACTTAATGGCGATAATTCAAATTCTGGGCCCGATTACCGCTCTAGGAATGGCCGGGGTGCTTGTCCGAGATTTGGTACGCAACCCGGACCAGCAGAATGAACTGCTAGGCACGAGTTTTGTATTGAAGTTTCTGGCAGCCTTTATCAGTAGTATTGGGCTCGTCATATTTGCGCTTTTTTATGAAACAGATCCAATGCTTGTATGGTTTACGGTTGTATTTTCATTCTCACTTTTATTTAAACCTTTTGAAAATATTAAACTTTACTATGAATCGATTGTAAGATCCAAGTATGTTGCTTTGTCTGAAAGTATGGTACTTATTGTCTTTTCTGTGCTGAAAGTAATATTTGTACTCTTACAAGCAGATTTGCTTTACTTTGTAATTGTTTACGCCACGGAAATAGCAATGAATAGTTTTGCAAAAGTGATTTTCCTGCGTAAAAACGAAATGTCCCTATTCAATTGGCAGTTCAAGTCTACTCTGGTCAAGCCACTTTTGTACCGGTCTCTGCCTCTCATTTTTTCAAGCATGGCGGCTGCTATTTATATGAAAGTTGACCAAATTATGCTTCGGTTTATGGTCGGTGACGCCGCGGTGGGTGTTTACGCAGTGGCAGCTCGCATGTCCGAAATATGGTATTTCATTCCAATAGCGATTATTACTTCTGTATTTCCGGCAATGATAAAACTTAAGGATAAAGATACATTTAGATATTATCGTCGTCTGCAGGCTGTGTTCGATATTTTATTTCTTCTCGCTTTCTGTTTAGCAGTCTTAGTTACGTTTATTAGTGAACCGTTCGTCAATATAGCCTTCGGTGAAGAATACAGGGCATCTGCCGCCATACTGGCCATTCATATATGGGCGGGCATTTTTGCCTTTATGCGTCAGGGGCTGAGCAGGTGGCTGATTAATGAGGATTACCTGCGTTTTTCCTTATACAGCCAGGGAGGCGGAGCAATCATGAACGTGGGGCTGAATTTTATGCTTATTCCGATGTATGAAGGAATTGGAGCGGCTATAGCGACGATCAGCGCGTTTTTTGTTTCAACGTATCTTGTCTGCTTTTTTACGAAAAAAACCCGGCCGATTGCTTTTATCATGACCAAATCGTTTACTGCCCCTTTCCGGGTAAGATCCATTGTACGGAATTTAAAAAGCTAGAACTAAAAAGAGACTCCCGCAGCGGGTCTCTTTTGCTGTATAATCATTCCTATAAGAATAGTAGGAAATAGAGGGGTACATATGACCATCGAAATGGGTGTTGTATTAATATTAATCGTGGGGATGCTATTAGCGCTGTTTTTTGAAATCGCACGGCCGGATATGATCATTTTTACCGTTTTGGTCATTCTTTTGATCAGCGGTATCCTCACTACGGAACAGGCCCTGGTCGGTTTTTCTAACGAAGGAATGCTAACGGTCGCGCTTTTATTCATCGTCGCCGGAGCAGTGCAGAAGAGCGGGCTTGTGGAGCGGTTTATGACCAGCTGGCTGCAAAAGAGCCGTGGTCCGGTTTCATCGATGGTACGCACCTTTGTGCCAATATCCGGAATGTCGGCGTTTTTAAATAACACCCCGATTGTGGTGGCCTTCACCCCGATTATAAAAAAATGGTGCGAAGACCGCGGTTATGCGCCTTCCAAATTTTTAATCCCGCTGTCGTACGCCACGATTATGGGTGGAACAATTACGCTGATCGGTACGTCGACCAATCTGGTGGTGCACGGCATGCTTCTGGATTACGATATGGCGGGATTTGGCATGTTTCAGCTGGCACTCGTTGGTCTGCCGCTGACGATTGTTGGTCTGATTTATCTGTTTACGGTCGGCTATCGGATACTGCCGGCCTATGAAGGAACGCAGAAGCGGATGGAGGATGAGGCGAAGGAATATTTGTGTGAGATGAAGGTTGAGCCGACGTTTCCATACGTACGGAAAACAGTTCAGGAAGCAGGGCTCCGGGACCTGCAGGGAATGTTTTTGATCGAAATTATCCGCCGGGATGAGCGCATATCGCCGGTAAGCTCCAATACAATTGTGCAGGCGGGTGACCGTCTGATTTTCACCGGAGTACTTGAGAAAATGGCCGACCTGCAGCGGACAGCGGGCCTTACGCTGAAAACGGGCACTGAGTTGACACTGGATGACCTGCAGAATGGTTCGAACCAACTGGTGGAGGCCGTGGTCTCCCATCAATCCTCGCTTCAGGCCAAAACAATTAAACAGGCGCAGTTTCGTTCGTCCTACGATGCAGGTGTAGTCGCAGTGCACCGTAACAACGAACGAATACAGAGTAAAATCGGAGATATTCGCCTTCGCCCCGGGGATTCGCTTCTGCTGCTCGCCGGATCGGATTTTCTGCAGAAATACAAGCGCTCGAACGATTTTTATGTCGTTTCTGCTCTGGAGACCCCGGGTTCGATCAGGGAGAAGCCAGCGAAGGGCTGGTTCTCGCTCGGGATACTGCTATCGATGATTGCGATTGTGACGATCGGATGGCTCAGCATGTTTCAGGCAATGGCGCTTGCGGTACTCATTTTCTTGGTAGCGCGTATTATTACACCAGAGGAAGCGAAGCGCTATGTGCAGTTTCAGGTGCTTCTTTTGATTGCGAGTGCCTTTGGGGTGGGGCAGGCAATGACTGAAACAGGACTCGCTGCCTGGATAGCAAAGGGGCTGCTTGCCTTCGGGGAGCCGCTTGGCATCATTGGCATTCTGTTTTTCATTTATGCCCTGACCAACCTGTTCACTGAGCTGATCACAAACAGTGCGGCGGCTGTGCTGATGATTCCGATCGGGATCAGTATTGCCGAAAGCCTGAATGCCAATCCGATGGGGTTTGCCGTAACAATTGCGATCGCCGCTTCGGCGAGCTTTGTAACTCCGATCGGGTACCAGACGAACCTTATTGTGTACGGTCCTGGTGGCTACAAATTCTCCGATTATATTAAAGTTGGCATGCCACTCACTGTCATATCAATGGTGATGACTGTCGGAATTGTGCATATGTTTTATTTTTAAACCTATGAAAGGTTCCGGAGTTTACGGCCCTGGAACCTTTTAGTTTCTAGAACAGGTAATACTGCTGAGCGAGGGTTTTTAGTTTTTTTAATCGAGGTAGATTCTTACTCCCACTGATGGTACAAGAAGTCCAGTTATTGACATGGCCTTTTCTACCATTAGGCTGGGTGTTTACGTGGTAAAGTCCCTGGTTAAAGTATCCCAACAGCTCCTTGTATATGGCTACCCAGTCGATCAAAAGCTCCGGGTTAAAGGGGCGGTAGGCGACAATAAATTTCTAATTGTGCAACTTTTCCTCGACGTTTTCGTACGTAACGACCTCCAAAGCCGGCCTTTCTTCAAATCCCCCCCTCTAGTTGGAAAGAGACTTGAGAATTGCCTCGCCCAGTTCTTTGTCTTTTCGGGAATAGTATGGAAGAGAAATATTTTTTTGCTTGTTTTTGAGAAAGTCGGTAAGGTTAAAAAAGTAAGCAATTACTTTCTCTTTCGGCTAGTAATTGAGCAGCTTCTTTTTTGGAAAGAAGGCGACCGTTTCCCGGGTCACTTTCGTATTCGGTTTACGGCGCTTTATTGGTGAGACCAGATCCATGACCGCATGACGTCATCTGGACAAAAAGTTGAAATATGCTTCCAGCTTTCACTTTCTCTTGCAAACACTTTTTCCGTATAGGAGAGTCCTTTTTGAAGCAGATAATGCATGCGGGGTTTTAGCGTTTGGAAATAGATCAACGGGTCGGATGACTACGGTAGAAACGTATTGCTCAATTTATACTTTTTGGCAAGCAAAAGGTTTAGTAAATACCTCCCCCCGGATGAGGCAATGTAAACTGATTGGAAAGACCGAGATCGCTGATGTCATACCCCTCGTGCTTTAAGTAAAAATAAAGCACAAGAGTTGCAGAAAGAGAGCGTAATTAACTTGTAGGGAAAATCGCGGACGTTCTTTTCGTCGTGTTCAATGTTGGTCAAAAGAAGAATGTAATAGCCGCAATGCTTGTTTTCAGTTCACTTGGGACCGTACAGACCATTTATTCCAAGACTTTGTTATACAGAGGGGCTCAGTAATAATATTTAGCATCAGTAAGTTCATGTCCTGTGATGAATAAAGATTTAACCTCTTAAAATAAAAGTAGGGACTAAAAGGAAAGTAGAAATTACTCCCCTTCCAGTATTGTGGTTTTTATTAAAGAATTAAAAACCATATTATTCCATTTAATTTGTCTGTTTACCTGAATTTGTTGTATGAGTCAATAAAAAGCCTGTATAATAAATTTTAGTTTAATTATATAAATAAGGAGAAGATGTATGAAAAATGTAGTTAAAAAAATAATGCCGGCAAAAGCCGTACGAATAATTACGAGAAAGATTCCCCAGGCGAAATTAAGCTTTTCCATTAAAGTGGTTGAATTGTTTTCGCGCACGAAGTTTTTAAGCAGTGTCTATTACATATTCAATCCGGAATTCCGCCGCGAAACGCACAGTGTGATGAAAGGAAAGCTCGAGCATCTTAAAAGCTTTCAGGCGGAAACATCGAATTATTATCTACTCCGGCGAAATATTCACCGCCTGGAGAAGGGGCTTTTGATGAGTCCGCGGAGAGACATTTTTGGTGCGTCTTTTATTCTGGAGACCGTTAAATGTTTTAATTACTTAAAGGATTTGTATCCAAAAGACGAACAGATTACTTGGGCCAATGATGTATTAACAGAATATTTTGCAGTAACGGTGTCCCAAAAGGATCGCGACAAAGCAGAACGGCTTTTTCAGCCGCTTGAAGAAAGGGCTACCAATAAAAAGCCGTATCAACGAAACGGGGAAATTGAACTCCAAACATCGATTGAAAACCTGCAGGTGCTTGCCCAACACCGCCGCTCGGTCCGATGGTTTCAGCCGGGCAAAGTGGAACAGGAAAAAATCGATAAGGCGATGCAGGTGGCTGCCCAGGCGCCTACCGCATGTAACCGCCAGCCGTATTACTTTAAAATTATTCAGAACGAAGAACTGTTGAAGAAAGCAGTGGATATCCCGATGGGAACGAAGGGATTTAGCCATAATATCAATAACCTGGCCATTGTCATCGGGGATTTGTCTGCGTATCCATTTGAAAGAGACAGGCACCTAATTTATATTGATTCCTCTCTTGCTGTCATGTCCTTTCTCTTTGCGCTTGAAAGCCAACAGGTAAGCTCGTGCGTATTGAACTGGCCGGATGTGGCTATTAAAGAAGAAGAAGTAAAGAAACAATTTAATTTGAAGGATTCTGAGCGGGTAATTATGTTTATCGCTTTCGGTTACCCGAACTACGACGAAAAGGTTGCCTTTTCACAAAAAAAAGAGCTCGATCGGTTAAGAACGTTCAGCTAACGCAAGTATGGAATACCTCCAAGAAGGCGTACACTATGAGTTTTCCTCTATCTGCACAACAAACGGTACGGTAGAAAAATCCAGAGCTTCAGTGCCTATTTCATAAGAAGGAGTTATATCACATTTATACGAGTGATTAATATACCTAGAGCAGCCGCTCGCTAGAGGTGTTTCCAAGAGAATAGCTGCTTTTGTTGTTGTTTAAAAACTTGGATGAAGAACTGAAAGCGACTGTTCGAGAGTGCTTGGAGGTTTTGGGACTCGGCAACGATGTTGAGATAAGTAAAAACGTATATATGAACAAAAGCCACAACAAGACAGGATGCGGAGCCAAATTGAATGGACTGCTCCGTAAA
Organism: Marinococcus sp. LNHM5E3-2.1; assembly: GCF_056034365.1. Classification (NCBI taxonomy): domain Bacteria; kingdom Bacillati; phylum Bacillota; class Bacilli; order Caryophanales; family Bacillaceae; genus Marinococcus; species Marinococcus sp. LNHM5E3-2.1. The sequence continues at coordinate 152,551 of NZ_JBQLIB010000002.1, read as the reverse complement.
TGCCTTTTCACCAATGGCAAATGGAGACCTTAGAATTCGCGGGAGCGCTAAAAAACACTCATTGTGAGCAAAGAGTTGGTAGAGAAATTGAGCGAAGAAGACCGGAGTCTATCTGCAAGAGCATTTTCGTCCAATGAACGGACAGCTGAATCGGGAATACGGCGTGAACACGAACAAGTGAAAATGAGTAGGAGGAACAAAGAACAGGAAACGGTGCGGATCCAGTTCTCTTTTATGGAAATTTTCGGATTTCGTCTTTACAATTTAGAGTATTTTCGTAATACTTAAGAATGGAATAATGAGCGGGGGGAGATCTGATGAAACGATCAATTGGATTATTTATCCTCGTCCTGATCACTGCTGTAGTGCTGATTGCAGGCTGGCTGTACTACCAGGACCGCATCGATAACGCTGGGGGAGCAGAGAGTGGCAGCGGTCAGCAGAACGGTGGCAGCGAAGCCTCCTCCAAGGGCGGTATCGATGCCGGTCTGCAGAACCAGCTTGAAGAAGCTGAACAGTCCGGGGAGGCACTACGTATTGTAGTAGCAGGCTCCGACGCGGTGACGTCAGCAGGCGATAATAGCTTTCCGCAGCAGCTGGGCGATCGGATCGAGGAGAACTGGAGCGGAATTAACACGGAAGTAGAAACGATTACATATGATGACAGCACGTCGCTTGAAGTGCTGAACGAAGGCGGGCCGGAGGAAATGGCCGGAGCCGATGCTGATTTGTTTATCTTTGTGCCGTTTGCGGTGAGTGATAATGGAACGGTCAGCAGTGACGATACGATTTACGCCACCCGTGAAGTGACGGAAGCGGTGCAGGAAAACGACAGCGCGTACTATATCAGTGCGCCACAGCCGTGGTACGAAGCGCAGTATTACTTAGAACAGCTCGATGCTATTGAAGGATATGCCGAGGAGGCCGGGGTTACTTACCTGAACCACTGGAGTGCTTGGCCGGCGGTGGATGATGAAGAACTAATCGATTATGTTGGCGAGGATACACCGGTGCCGACCGAACAGGGACACGCGGCCTGGACGGACGGTATCTGGCAGCAGTGGACGGAGAACGGGTCATAAAAAGGTCCCGCTTTTTGGAAAAATGGACCCGGGTCTGCCTGAATATGCTATACTACGCCTATAATGAATAAGCACCCGGCCGATATAATGAGTGATGAACAGAAATCAAAAGGAGTGTGCGCGTTTGGCACGAAAAAGAAAGCAAGAGACGAACACGAATCAGCGGAAGCTCATCACCTGGCTGAACAGTAAATCCCCGGTATCCGAGCAGTACCGTACGATTCGTACGAATATTCAATATTCCTCTGTAGATAAAGAAATGCAGGCAATAGTAGTTACGTCGGCAGGCCCGGGGGAAGGGAAGTCCACCACGGTGGCAAACCTGGCGGTAACGATGGCTCAGCAGGAAAAGAAAGTGCTCCTTATCGATGCTGACCTGCGTAAGCCGACTGTGCACTATACGTTCCGCCGGATGAACACCCACGGAATGATTAATGCTTTAACAAATCACGGGGAATATGCAGCGTACGTTCAGGAAACCGAAGTGCCCAATCTCGATATTCTGCCGAGCGGGCCGATCCCGCCGAACCCGTCCGAGATTCTCGGGAGCCGTTCAATGGCGCATTTGGTAGAACTTGCCCGCGAGCAGTACGATGTAATTTTATTTGACGCACCGCCAGTGCTCGCGGTGACGGACGTTCAGGTTATCTCCCGTCACTGCGACGGAAGCATTCTCGTCGTCAAAGCCGGTGAAACCGAAAATGACGCCGCCCGAAAGGCTAAAGAACTGTTAGAAGTGAGCGGCGTGCCGATCCTCGGCTGTATTCTTAACCAGAAAAAAGGCATGGATCAAAGCTATTACTATTATTACGGTCAATAAATACAACGAACCGGCCCCTGGATTGCAGGAGCCGGTTCGTTTGTGTTCCGGGAGATTAGTTTTTAGGGCAAAGAAAATCAGCTGTAGTCTACAAGAGAAAAAAGAGTTTGAATATTATGCTTCTCAAGCTCCGTAAGGATATCCTCGGAAACCGGCTCGTCTGAAATAAAATAATCAATTTCATTGAGAGAGGCAAAGGAAGAAATAGAGCTTTTGTTAATTTTTGAATGATCGATAAGGGCAACGACTTTACTGGCTTTGGCTACCATATGTTTTTTTAAATCGACTTCATATACATTAAAGTCCGTAAGTCCTGTGTTAACGGTAAAACCGCTGGCGGAAGTAAGCATAAAATCAACATGGATTTTATTTAACATATCAGCCCCCAGAACCCCCTCCAACGAGCTGGACCCATGCCGGACGACTCCTCCTAAAAGAATGACTGTTAAATTAGGATTTTCCCTTAATTCCAGGGCAGTGTAAATACCGCTGGTAACGACGGTAAGGCGCATCTGGCTTTCCTTCAGCAGCCGGGCAAACTCAAGCGCTGTGGAACTGGCATCCAGAAGAATACATTGGCCATCTTCAATTAACGATACTGCCATATGGGCGATCGTTATTTTTTCTGTTTTATTTTTCTTTTCTCTTGATGAAAAATTAATTTCGTTTTCTTCTGTTTCAGGTAAAACAGCCCCGCCATGAGTTCTGCGAAGCAGCCCTTCGTTTTCCATGTCCTTCAAATCGGAGCGGAGTGTCACTTCTGATACGTTCATTTTCTCTGCCAGGCCGCGGACAGTAACGCGGCGGTCAACATTTAAGTATTCGAGGATTTTCTGCCGGCGTTCCGCTACAAATAATTTAGTCATCATTTCACCCTTCGAGTCATATTCTCTTCCTCATAGTAGAAGAAAAATTCACTTTTAGCAAAATATTTAATTTAAATCTCTTTATAACATTTCGTTTTATTTTGTTATGTCTAATATGATTTATTTAATTCAGTATAAACGATAATTATCGAAAGTAAATAAAAATAAAAATTGACAAACAAAAATAAAAGTGCGAAAATTTAATCAAATATTAACAGAAACGAGGAGTGGAAATAGTGAAAATAGCTATTGGAAGCGACCATGTCGCTTACGACTTGAAAGAAACGATAAAAAAACACGTGGAAGAACTGAATCACGAGGTCATAGATTATGGGTGCTATAACTGTACAGAAGTGGATTATCCGGATGTTGCATTTGAAGTAGCGGAGGATATTAACGATAATAAAGCTGACCGGGGTATTTTGATCTGCGGCACCGGTATCGGCGTAGCTATCTCAGCTAACAAAGTTCCGGGCATTCGAGCTGCGCAATGTCATGACGCCTATTCTGCTGAACGGGCCCAATTAAGTAACAATGCCCAGATTATTACGATGGGCGCCCAGGTCATCGGTGCAGAGCACGCTAAAAAAATTGTGGAGACGTATTTAAGCGTAGAATTTCAGGGAGGCAATTCAGAGCGGAAGGTTAATAAGATTTCGGAAAAAGAAAAAGAATTTATGAAAAAATGATAAATAGGGAGGCTTAACGGTGAAAAAGTTAATTAATGATCCGGACGTCGTCGTCGAAGAAATGCTGAACGGTTATTTGAAAGCGCATTCTCAACATGTGAAGGGGGTAGAGGCCCATCCGAGAACGATTGTCCGCACGGAAGCCGGGCTGAAGGAGAAGGTCAGTTTAATTATTGGAGGAGGCTCCGGCCATGAACCAGCTTTTATGGGTTATGTAGGGAAAGGAATGGCTGACGGCGTCGCGGTGGGCAATATCTTTTCCTCTCCGCCTCCGGATCCAATCGTAGAGGCAATAAAAGCAACGAACACCAACCAGGGCGCCCTGCTTTTATACGGGAACTATCAGGGAGATATTATGAACTTTGGAATGGCAGCGGATATTGCAGACATGGAGGAAAACATAGAAGTAAAGCAGGTCATCGTAAAGGATGATATAGCTTCAGCGCCAAGGGAAGAAGCGGAAAAACGAAGGGGCATCGCCGGGGAATTCTTTGTGACGAAGGTAGCCGGGGCGGCAGCGGAGGAAGGTCTTTCGCTCGACGAGGTGTACCGAATAACCGAAAAGGCGAACCAGAATGTAGGCTCCATGGGCGTCGGCCTCTCTCCGTGCTCACTTCCGCAAACCGGACAGCCAAGCTTTAATCTCGAAGAGGATGAGATGGAAATCGGCCTTGGCCACCACGGGGAGCCGGGCGTGGAAAAAAGCAAGCTGGCTACTTCAAACGTGGTCACCGAACGGATCTTAAACAACATTATTGATGAAATGGATATTGAATCCACGGATGAAGTATCTGTACTTATTAACGGTCTCGGGTCCACGACCAGGATGGAGCTTTACATCATGTATGACAGGGTGGAAAGCCTTCTTCATGAAAAAGGAATAAACATTTATACGTCCTACGTAGGAGATTACTGTACGTCCCTGGAAATGGGAGGGTGCTCCATCACGCTTCTAAAAATGGATGAGGAATTAAAACCATTCATTGATGCTCCGGCCGAGTGCCCGATGTATACACAGAGTTAAGCAGGAGGAGATGACGGTATGAGGACAGAGGACTGGAAAAATTATTTTGAGAGCGCTCACAGCGTAATGGAAGAAAACAAAACCTATTTATGTGAACTGGACCGGGCGCTTGGAGACGGCGATCACGGTATCACGATGAGTCTCGGCTGGAAAGCCGTACAGGAGGCCATTCATTCAAAGCTGGCAGATGAAACAGATTGCGGCAAAATCGCTATGACAGCAGGACGCTCCTTTTTAAGCGCGGTGGGATCATCAGTAGGACCGCTCTATGCTTCCGGCTTTATGGCCGGGGCGAAGGCAATTAAAAATAAAACCGAGCTTTCCATGGAAGATATGAGGCAGTTTTGGATTGAATTTATCCGTGGCGTGCAGGAAAGAAGCCAGGCGGAGCCGGGAGATAAAACGATGATGGATGTTTTATATCCTGTTCAGGCAGTCCTCGAGAGTGAAGAGGGAACGGTGGAACAAAAATTTGAACAAGCAGCAGTGGCAGCGAAAAATGGAATGGAGGCCACCAAAGAGATGAGCTCTAAAAAAGGCAGATCGAGCCGGCTGGGCGAGCGCTCCATAGGACACCAGGACCCGGGGGCGACCTCGATGCAGCTTCTATTCTCTACTTTTATTACAGAAGCCTTAAATTTAAAAATTACTGAAGGGGAGCATTAAAATGGTCATGAAATTTGGGTGCCAGGGTTCCACATGGGTGCTGGATTATGATGTAGAGGCAGACATGATGGACCAGATCATGGATGATGTAAAAAATGGCGGGCTGACAGGCCTGGATATGCAGATTTCTTTGCTTGGAAAGTATAGGGATAAGCCGGAGCGCTTCAAGGAAGAGCTTGATAAAAGAGGACTTCAATTGGCTGCACTGACAATCCCGCATGCGTTTGAAGGGGGAGAACCTTCAGAGCAGGAAAAAGAATTAGAAAATTACTATTTTGAATACTTAAAGCACTTTCCGGAAGCTGTGATGAACGTACCGTCCAGAGTCGGGGCCAGCCGGGACAATGTACGGCAAAGGCAGCAGGAGATTATCAGGGGTGCTAATGAACTGGGAAAGCGTGCACGGGAGGAGCACGGCATTATAACATCGCTTCATCCCATTTCCTATAAAACCTCCTACTGGAAATTCCGGGAGGATTATGAAGTCCTTTTCGATGGCCTCGATGAAAGATACATGGGCTATACGCCGGATGCCGGTCATATCATGTTCGGCGATATGGATCCGGTGGACATTTTCCGGGAAGCGTTGCCGTTAATTAAACACGTGCACTTTAAAGAAGCTTCCAAAAATCATGAATGGAAGAAAATGGGCGAAGGTGACATTGATTTTGTTGGGTGCATGCAGGTGCTGAAGGACGGCGGCTACGACGGCTGGGTGATGCTCGAAGAGGAAACCGGGGCAGCAGAACCGGATACAGGTAATGTTATTAAAGAGCTTGGCAGCTACGTCAACAAACACCTCCACCCGATCATTCAGGGAAGCTGAGAGCATTTAGTATTACCGGAATTTATTCAAATACTGTTGCATGGAGGCGTGTCGTATGAAGGTTGGATTTATTGGCTTAGGCATTATGGGCAAACCGATGGCCGGACATCTTATCAGTAAGGGATTTGAGACGTACCTTTTTGATTTAAACACGGAGGCGGTCAACGAACTGGCAGCTTTAGGCGGCCAGGCGTGTAAAACAGGCCAGGAGGCAGCGGAAAACAGCGATGTCATCATCACGATGCTCCCGGAAGGAAAACACGTGTCCGAGGTGTTATTTGCAGAAACAGGGCTGGCTGCAGCAAGTAAGCCAGGCACCATTATCGTTGATATGAGCTCGGTATCCACAGAGGAATCGAGACTGTTTTCCAGTAAATTGGAAGCAATGAATATTCATTTTATCGACGCTCCTGTCAGCGGCGGAGAGCCGATGGCTGTTGAAGGCAGGCTTTCCATTATGGCTGGCGGGAACGAAGACCACTTTAATAAGGTACTGCCCGTATTGGAAGCAATGGGAGAGAATATTGTCCATTGCGGGGCGAATGGCACCGGTTCTGCAGCAAAGCTGGCAAATCAGATTATTGTCAGCGGAAATCTCGCCGCTTTATCGGAAGCCTGCGTGTATGCGAGCCAGGCAGGCATTGATTTAAATAAACTGTTTGAAGCCATACATGGCGGCCTGGCAGGCAGTGCTGTCATGGAGGCGAAAATGCCGCAGATCATCGACCGGAACTTTGAGCCGGGCGGCCGCATTGAAACGAATTACAAAGATTTAAAGAACATCCAGTCCTCAGCGAACGCGATTGGGGTGCCGCTTCCCGTCACGAACCTGGTGAAAGAAATTTTTCACTCTGAAATTGCGAACGGAAACGGGAAAAGGGACCATTCCCACATTATTAATTTCTTTGAGAGGATGGGGAACTGCCAGACTCCAAAAGGTGGCTGAACCGCTTCTAATAAAGATCTTCTAAAAACTCAGGCTTTTATTAGTTTATCCAGCCGACAAACATAGGCGGCTGGATAAACATGAAAGGAGCTGATTCATATACTAAATATTCATCATCGTTTTTCTTAATATTCAGTTTTTATTTCCACTTAATGTAAGCGTTATCAATTAAAAAGAGGAGTTGATTGAACGTGAATTACAAAGTTTCTATGGCAGCAATTTTACCAGCTTTTTTAATCTTTGCGGCAGGGTGCCAGCCTGCAAACCCGGAAAGCCCGGACGGGGAAGAGGCTTCTTCAGGTGAAAACGGCGGCGGAGATAACGCCATTGAAGTTTGGCATATTGAAACAGGAGCAGGAGAAGAAGTACTTCAGGATGCGGCAGAGCGTTTTGAAGAGGAAGAAGGAGTCACAGTAAATTTAAAATATTACCAAAACGATCCATACAAACAGCAGATTAGTACGGCCATGGGTGGTAATGCAGCTCCCGATATTTTTCATTCCTGGGGCGGCGGCTGGCTGGAAAATTTCGTGGATGCTGATCAGGTGGTAAATATTACTGACGAAGTTGAGTCAGACAGGTTTCTGGAAGCGGGATTAGACACAGTTACCTTTGATGATGAAATTTACGGCGTGCCTATGGGTCTTGATTTAGTGCCTGTATGGTATAACAAAGAAATCTTCGATGAATATGGTCTCGAAGAACCCGAAACATATGATGAACTGTTAGACATTGTAGATACATTAAATGAAAATGATGTTATTCCATTTGCCCTCGCCAACCAGACACAATGGCCAGGTGCCTTCTATCTGATGTACCTTGCTGAAAGGGCCGGAGGGGAAGATTTATTCGCTGACGCCTTTAGCCGCGAAGGAAGCTTTGATGATGAAGCATATATCGAAGCAGGGGAAAAGATCCAGGAGTTGGTAGATAAAAACGCATTCCCGGACGGCATTAACGGCAGCGACTATGACAACGGTCAGTCCCGTCAATTAATGTATTCAGGTGACGCTGCAATGGAAATTATGACCAGCGGGGCAATGCTTAAAAACGTGGATGATGAAATGCCTGAATTTAAAGAAAACCTCGATTACTTTATGTTCCCTGAAATTGAGGGCGGGGAAGGCGCACAAAACCACCTTGTGGGCGGGGTAAGCCCGGCATTTTCCGTCTCGGAGCAAAGTGATAACAAAGAAGCCGCTATTGATTTCCTAAACTTCATTTCCGATCAGGAAACAGCCACCGACTTTGCTAATGAAAGCGGCGCTGTGTCTCCAGTAGAGGGGGCGGAATATGAAGATGAATATATCAAGCGTTTAAGTGAAACTCTGGATGAAGCTGATTTTGTCCAAACGTACTATGATCAGACCCTCCCTCCAGCGCTTGCAGAAGTCCATTTGGACACGACACAGGCCTTATTTGGCGGGTCAATCACACCAGAGGAAGCGGCAGAAGAAATGGAACAGGCTGCCCAGGAAGAGCTGGAATAATTAACTTCTATGTCAAGCCGGTCCTGCCGGCTTGATATAGTTAAAAATTGAGGTGAATGTTGTTGGCTACCAACGTCGAAAATAAAGTGAACACAAAATCCCGGGGTGCTTCCAGGAAAAAGAATGCCAAGAATTGGCTGGTCATATTAGGATTTATGGCTCCAGCGCTAATTTTCTACGGCGTGTATGTGGTTTATGCGATTGGGATGACATTTTATTACAGTCTGTTTGACTGGAACGGCATCGATTCCAATATGGTTTTTATTGGACTGCAGAATTACTTTGAAGTCATCCGGGATGGTGTGTTCTGGCAGGCTTCAGGAAACAACGCCCTGCTGATTGGGGCTTCATTGTTAACGCAGCTGCCTCTCGGCTTAATTATGGCTCTGCTGCTGTTCAGTCCGATCAAAGGGATGCGGCTGTTCCGTACCGTTTATTTTATGCCCTTCTTAATGTCGACGGTGGCTATCGGGATTTTGTTCATCTATATCTTTGATGCCAATTACGGACTCGTAAACCAATTCCTTGGCGCTGTTGGTCTCGAATCGTTACAGCGTGGGTGGCTTGGCAGTGAAGATACCGCCATCTGGGCCGTTATTGTCACAATTTGCTGGCAGTTTGCCCCGTTTTATATGATTTTATTCCGGGCCGCTATCGTTGGGATTCCGGAGGACTTATATGAAGCCGCTGATATTGACGGCGCTTCAGCCTGGAGGAAGTTTTCGGGAATTACACTGCCGTTACTTCGTCCTATCATTATCACCTCTGCCATTCTTTCCATCATTGGTGCTTTAAAGTATTTCGATTTAATTTATGTAATGACTGGCGGCGGTCCAAACAACTCTACGGAATTAATGGCTACGTATATGTATGACCAGACGTTCACAAACTTCAGCATGGGGTACGGCAGTACTATATCCTCAATGATGTTCATCATTGCATTTATAGTGACACTTTGCATTATTACCGTAGATAACAAAAGAAAGGCGGATTTCTAGATGATAAATAAATTAAGACAAACCCCGCTGTATATCGTAGCCATTGCTCTTCTTTTATTTACCGGTCTTCCTTTCTTCGTCATGATTAATACCTCCTTTAAAGGGCAGGCGGAATTTTCTTCAGCACCCTGGGCGCTGCCGGAGGCTTTATCCTTTCAGAATTATGCCTTTCTGTTTGAAACGAACTTTTTTCAGTTCTTTGGCAACAGCTTATTTGTAACAGTGATCTCGGTTATCTTAACGATCATATTTTCTGCGATGGCAAGCTATCCGCTGTCGCGCATGAAATTCAAATTAAACAGACCGATCCTGCTGCTGTTTATGGTAGGGATGATGATTCCTATTCACACGACGCTGATTCCTATTTTCCTGCTTACCCAGAACATGGGGCTGTACAACACTCTTTGGGGCCTTATTGGTCCTTACGTGGCCTTTGCTCTCCCAATATCGGTAGTGATTTACACTCAATTTATGTCTGATTTGCCGAAGGAATTAATCGAATCGGCAAAAATTGATGGCTGCGGGCATTTGCAGTTATTCTGGAGAATTTTATTCCCTCTATTAATTCCAGCGACCGCCACGGTAGCCATTTATAACTTTATCCATATATGGAACGAGTTTATTTTTGCTCTCGTGTTAACGAACTCCGACGAAGCAGCGACGCTTCCCATCGGGCTGCGGGAATTTTACGGAGAATTTTCGATAAACATTCCAGGACTGATGGCTGCCTTAACCCTGGCAAGCGTCCCGCTGCTGCTCGTATACTTCGTAGCCCAGGAGAAAATCATCAAAGGACTCGCGGCGGGCTCTGTGAAGGGATAACTTTATGAATAAAACGGATCTCCCTTTATGTAAAAATAAATAAACATGGAGACTCATATATGAAAACTGGTGATCAAGGTCTTGTAAGAAAAATTAATAAGTCCATCGTATTAAATAAAATTCAGACAGAAAGTCCGGTCTCCCGGGCTCAAATTTCAAAAATTACCGGCTTAAACAAAGCTACTGTTTCCAGTCTGGTGAGTGAACTGATGGAAGAGCATTTTGCCGGGGAAATAGGCGTGGGCCTTTCAAGCGGTGGACGCAGGCCGACAATGCTGTTCTTTAATAAGAGTGCAGGCTATTCCATCGGGGTGGACCTTGGCGTTAATTACATTCTTGCCGTTATAACAGATCTGCAGGGCAATATTATCAATAAACAAAAAATTGAAATTGAGGAGACCGAACCTGAAATTATTTTCCCGAAAGTAAAAAATCTGATCAGGGCGCTGCAACAGAAAGCACCCGAGAGCCCGTACGGTATCATCGGTATTGGTCTCGGGGTGCCAGGCATGATTGATAACCAGGGTTTGATTTTATTTGCCCCGAATCTTAATTGGCACAGGGTTGATTTAAAAGATTATCTGGAAAAAGAATTCCGGCTCCCTGTGACGATTGAAAATGAAGCAAAGGCCGGGGCTCATGGGGAAAAAATATACGGTGCAGGGCAGAACATGTCTCATTTGATTTATTTAAGCATAGGCGTGGGGATTGGAGCAGGCCTTATTATTAACGATAAGCTGCACAAAGGATCGACAGGTATTTCCGGGGAAATAGGGCATGTTTCGATTGATTCTCATGGAAAGAAATGCTCCTGCGGGAACAGGGGGTGCTGGGAAATGTACAGCTCCGAGGCAGCGTTAATGAATAAAGTAAGACCCATTTTCCCGCCCGACACCAGAATCAGCCTGGAGAGGCTTATTGAAATGGCTATGGAAAATCACCCCGGGGTGCTGAATGCCTTCGATCAAATAGGTGAATATATTGGCATTGTACTTACCAATATAGTAAATACTTTTAACCCGGAGCAAATCATTATCGGAAACCGGTTTGCTGTATTAGAACCATGGCTGCGTAATCCGATTCAGCGTGTGCTTCAGCAGCGTCTGCTGCCGTATTACCATGATTCGTTTGAATTGAAATTCTCCGAACACGGTATGCTGTCATGTGCGCTCGGCTGTGCTGCATTTTCAATTGAACAGTTTTTCTCGGAAAACAGGGTTACAGTAGTATAAGAAAAAAAGAGACGGTGCAAAAGGAGCAGATACGATGGCTAATGAATACCATGTGGCGAAAAATGGATCAGATGATAACAGGGGCACAAGGGAAAACCCATTCCTGACCATTAACCAGGCAGCTGATGTCGCGACAACAGGTGATACTGTGATTGTGCATGAAGGAGAGTACCGGGAATGGGTGAAGCCCAAACATGCAGGACTAAGCAAATCGAGAAGAATCACGTATAAAGCAGCTGACGGGGAGAGGGTGGTCATCAAGGGGTCGGAGCAGATAACAGATTGGGAGCAGGTAGAAGGCACGGTCTGGAAAACGACACTGCCAAACGATTTCTTCGGAAAATATAATCCCTACAAAGAAAAAATCTTTGGAGACTGGGTGAAATATAATCCCGGCAGGCACCTGGGTGATGTGTATATAAACGGAAAGTCGCTTTACGAGGCGGAAGATATTCAGGAAGTGCACAGTCCAACGGTGCAAACGGAGATCGTGGATCATTGGACGGAACAAACCGTTTCCGTCGAAGACCCGGAGCAGACGGAGTATGTATGGTTTGCAGAATTGGATCAGCATACAACGACGATATATATTAATTGTCACGACATGGATCCCGCGCAGGAGCTTGTGGAAATAAATGTACGCAAATGCTGCTTTTATCCTGAAGAAACGGGTGTTGATTATATTACCGTCAGCGGGTTTGAAATGGCTCAGGCGGCTACCCCGTGGACACCGCCTACAGCTGATCAGCCGGGGCTTGTGGGACCGCACTGGAGCAAAGGCTGGATTATTGAAAACAATATCATCCATGATTCCAAATGCAGTGCGATCAGTATAGGAAAAGAGGCTTCCACCGGACAGAATTACAGTACGACACGAAAGGATAAATCCGGGTATCAGTACCAGGTGGAATCAATCTTTCAGGCCCAGCAGTCCGGTTGGACGAAAGAAAAAGTCGGCTCTCATATTATCCGCCACAATATAATTTACGACTGCGGACAAAACGCTGTTGTGGGGCACCTGGGGTGCGTGTTCAGTGAAATATATAACAATCATATTTATAACATAGGTATAAAGCGTGAGTTCTTCGGGCATGAAATTGCAGGAATTAAGCTGCATGCTGCGATTGATGTGCAAATTTATCACAATCGTATTCATGACTGTTCCCTCGGTATCTGGCTGGACTGGCAAACCCAGGGAACCAGAGTCAGCAGTAATTTATTTTACTGGAATAACCGCGACTTGTTTGTGGAGGTAAGCAGCGGTCCTTATGTAGTCGATCACAATATCCTAACTGCGGATTACGCTTTGGACAACCACGCTCAGGGCGGGGCTTACGTTAATAATTTGATACGGGGCGAAATGGTGCATAAGAAAATGCTGGATCGCGCGACTCCATACCACGTGCCGCATAGTACAGAAATGGCTGGTTTTGCTGTCACCTACGGCGGAGACGACCGCTACTTTAATAATCTATTTATAGGGGATAAAGAATTTAAAGGCGCAGGAACGAATCATTATAACGGATATACGGCGTCGCTCGAGGAATATATTGATACAGTAAATGATTTCTCTGCAGATCATAAAGCATTCAATAACGTGGAGCAGCCGGTGTATATTAATAACAATGCTTATTTAAATGGAGCAGAGCCCTTTGAAAGAGAGGAGCAGAAATTAACGGCAGATCATTTTGACCCGAAATTAGAGATTATTGAAAAAGGCAGCGAGGTGTATCTTTACTGTGAACTTCCGGAGGATTTTGAACAGATGCCTGGGAACATTCAATCAACGGAGACCTTGCATAGAACCCGTATTGTTGATGCCGATTTCGAGAACCCGGATGGCAGTGAGTTAATATTAAACGAGGATTACTATGGTAATAAGAAAAATGAAAAAGAAGCAGTGGGCCCAATTAATGATCTGAAGCCAGGAGAAAACTACGTTAAAGTGTGGGGCTGACTGAGTAAAGACGAAAGGCTATAGCATTCATGACATCTTAAACGAATCATGGACGTGTTGTATGTTTATAGTGTTTCCGGTAGTTCCATTGGCTGAGGATGCTTAAAGCGATGGCAACTATAGTTAAAACGGCAATATTTGAAGCTGAACGATATAAATCGAAAAATAAATACAAAATAGTATTTGTGAGTAAAAAGAGAAAAACCATAAGTATATTAATGACCCAAAATTTCTTTTTCATCATATTCCACCCAGCTCGAACCGGCTTCTGAAATTCAGGAGCCGGTTTGTTTGTGTCTTTTTTGGAAATAGGCAATAGCTTCGCGGCGGTTGCGGACACCGATTTTCCTGTATATGGCGGTTAGGTAATTTTTGACGGTGCCAAGCGTTAAAAACAGCGTATCCGCGATCTCCTGGTTGGAGTAGCCGGCGAGCAGCAGATCCATGATCCGCCGGTCCTGCAGGGACAATTCGGTTGTATGCTCGGTTTCCTGAAAATGCGGGGCACCGTCCTTCCGGTTGCGGGCAGCGAGCTGGTCGCTCAGCGTCTCCGATACCGATGTCGGAAGCACCATCTGGCCGTGGGCCACCTGGCGCACGCAGCGGACGAGCTCCTCACTTTCCCAGTCCTTCAGGAGAAATCCCTTCGCCCCGTTGGCAAGCGCCTGAATGACGTTTTCAGCGTCCACGTAGGAGCTGAGCATAATAAACTTCGTTTGCGGCGATGTCAGCTGAAAATCCGGGAGCCATTCGATACCGTTATTGCCTTCTAAGTAAACATCAAGCATCACTACGTCCGGAAGCTCGTTCGTAAGCATCATTTCTGCTTCCGCACCGTTTCTCGCAATACCAACCACTTCTAAATCCTCTTCAAGCTCCATGATCATCGCCAGTCCGTCCCGGACAATAGCATGATCATCGACAATCCCTATCCGCACGGTTTCCATCTGCAGATCCTCCTTCTTATACTTATCCTGAGATTTATGCGTATAAATAGTCAGTTCCGTATTACGACGGGGTGTAAGGGCTTCGGTCCTTGACCGGCAGGCGCAGCTCGAGCGCCATGCCGTTTCTGTCTTCCGCAATTGCTTCGAAGCGCAGAAGGCCGCCGAGTTCTTCCGCCCGGGCAGAAAGCCCGCGCAGGCCGAAGCCGTAGCTTACGTTTTTCGTGACAGTGCGTCCGTTGTCTTCAAGCCGGGCAATCAGCTGGCCGGGCACCTTCGTGGACAGTGTATACGAAAAGAACGTGCATCCGCCGTGGCGGAGGCCGTTGGTGAGCCCCTCCTGGAGCATCCGGTACAAAAGCATTTCCTGCTCCGCCCGGAGCAGGGGCAACGGTTCGTCAAACTGCCACTCCACCCGTACATCCGATGTATCGCGTGTGGAAACGAGAAGCCCCTCAAGTGCAGCCGAAAGGTCGATGAAGCCGTCGGTATGCGCCATGGAATGAGCCGTTTTCCGGATTTCTTTCATCGTTTCCTGCACCTGGTGCTTGGACGTCTGCAGCTGGGTACGGGCTTTTTCGACTTCGCCTTTTTCGAGCAGCCGTTTGGCTGTTTCAAGCGCCATCATGGAGGTGGTTAAATAATGACCGGCGCTGTCATGAATGTCCCGGGAGAGCTTCAGCCGCTCCTGCATGATGGATTTGTCCTCCATCTCCCGGTGATACAGGCGGAGCCGGTCATAGGCCCGCTGCAGCTCATTGCGCTGCTCGGTAGAGCGTTTGGCCAAATAGCTGAATCCCCAGAACAGGACGTATTCGATAAAGCGTGGAAGCACAAAGGCAATACCGGCAGTCGCCGGAAACTCTTCGTGAAAGGCTGTAGCACTAACAAACCCCGCGTAGCAGAAAAGCATAAACGGAAAGCTGAAGCGCCTCGGCGCCCGGTACCCGAGCTCGGCAATCAGGACGAAAAAGAGCGTCTGCGGCACAAATCCCCCGGCAATCACCTGGACTGTCCAGGCAATGACGAACTGGAGGCTGATGACCATTACCGAAGAAAAGCGGGCAAGCGGTATGGATAAAATTACGAGCCGGGTCACCTGGATAATACCAAATACCCAGCAGAGGCCTGCGGCAAGCCACCGCTCGTCCGGCGACTCCATGTATACGAACAGTCCGGCTGCGATGATGGCTATAAATTGGATCGTATACATGAAGATTCGCTGGCGGCGGTTCATTCAGGTCCACTCCCTTTCGCCGGGGTAATCCCGCGCGGGGTCCCATCTTCCTAGAAAAGGTCATATGACTATTAACATTTGTGTGATTATTAATGACTAGGTAATTACTATTAATAATTATACTGGACTATTAATATAAAAGAAACGGCAACAGGCAAAATATTCTAAAAAATATCAAATAGGACATTTGCCTTACTTGAGAGGAAAGAGGTGAGTACATGATTGAGATGCATGCCCATATTCTTCCCGGCTTTGACCACGGACCAAACAAGATGAACGAAAGCCTGGAAATGGCCAGGCAGGCAGCAGCGGCCGGTGTCAGCATTATTTACGCAACGCCGAGGTACCGGTATCCGTCGTACGATTTTGATGCCATTTTCGTTACGGAGGCGGTAAAATTTCTGAATTTTCAGCTCCTGAAAGCCCGGATTCCGGTCCGCGTCCGCTCGGGTCAGGAAGTTACCCTGTATGACGGAATGGAAACCGATTTGGAAAGAAAAAGGATTCTCCCACTGGAGCATACCAATTATGTACTCGTTCATATGAATGAAACCCACAGCTTTTTGTACGTCCGGCAGATGCTCAGAAAACTGTACAATCGCGGGTTTATTCCCATTCTTTCATCGCCGGAGCGGCTGCGGATGTTTCAGAAAAGGCATGGGGGCCTTGAGACGCTCGTGAATGAAGGAGCAGCCGTGCAAATCAGCGCCGGAGCGCTGCTCGGCCGCGACGGAAGAGGCGACAGGCGCTGGGCAAAATATTTTTTAAAAAAGCGGCTCGTGCACTTTGTGGCCTCGAACGCGTGCAGTGCTTATGACCAGCCGTTCTGCCTGGATCAGGCATACTGGCAGTTTGTCCGAATGCAGCGGCTGGAAGAGTGGGAGCGAATGCAGAAAAATACGCACCTGCTGCTGAACGGGGGGAGGATCACACCGCCGGCGCTTACGTTATAAAACCGCCGGAAACGCACATAATCTGTATTGACGAGGGGACTGAAGGGGGAGATGGTTTTGCACCAATTAGTAACATCCAAAACAAGACTGCGACTCGTAATGAAATTTTATCTGACAGAGGAAGAAACGTATCTGCGTGAGCTCGTGCGCGAATGCAAGGAGTCAACAAATGCTATCCGTCTCGAGCTGCGCCGGCTGTATGACATGAATTTAATTACCGACCGCTGGGTCAAAAACCGCCGCTACTACAAAATCAATAAAAATTACTACCTGCACGGGCAGATGGAATCGCTCATCAAGCAGTACTTATACTGGGATGAGCTGCACGAGCAGCTGAAGGGCATCGACTGGAAAACCATCTATATTACGCCCGATCCGAAAAGGAGCTCCCCGGTGGAATATGTGATTGAAGTGGAGGAAAACTCTCCGCACTGGGGCAAGCAGTTCTACCTCGGGGAGGGGACGACGGTGACATTCGCGACGACTTCAATGCTGAATCATATTGAGCAGGTGCTGATCAGCGTAGGCAGACAAAAAGAAAAAGTATCATAAAAGGAGGAAGCCGGGTTGGATAAACAGGCGAAGATTTACGTAACCAATCATCAGGAGCGGGCAGGCAGCGCCATTTATCACTACCTATTAAAGCAGGGGTACGAAAACGTGGTCGTGCGCAGCGGGGTCGATATGGGCATGGAGAGTATCCGGGCTGTCAATACGTTTTTTGCAGAGGAAAATATTGAATATGTGTTCATGACTGACGGCTATGAATACGCAGAGTCAAATACAAAAGTGGGACTGCAGGCGAGGCGCTGGCAGCAGGCGAACGTTCTTGAAGCCTCCGCCCGCTACAACGTGAAAAAGCTATTGTACGTCGGTGATATTCACGTGTACCCGAAATACACCCCGCAGCCGCTGAAGGAAACATTTCTGCAGCGGGGCATCATTGACGAGGTATACGCTGAACAGACACAAGTGACCAGGGAAGGCATCGCTCTCTGCCGGGCCTACAACCGGGCGTCCCACACGAATTTTCACATTGCGGTGGCTCCGCGGATGTACGCGGTGGAGGATATGAACAGGCGGTCCAGCATGGTGGCCGATGCGATGCAGCGGTGCATCCAGGCCCGGGACCAGTGGCAGGCGAAGGTGGAGATTCCGGAAAAGGAACCCGCCTTCCAGGAGCTTATCTACGGCGAAGATCTGGCGTCCGGCTGTGTGTTTGTGATGAACCATTACAACGAAAAGGGTCCGGTCAATATCGGCACGGAGCGCGAAGTCAGCGCGAAGGAGCTCGTTATGCTGATCAAGCGGATTACCGGCTACAGGGGGGCTGTGTTTTTCACAGGCTCGGGATCCGGGGGGTTACGGAGAAAAACGCTCGATACGTCAAAAATCAACCGGTACGGCTGGTATCCGGAGGTATCGATTGCCAAGGGGCTGCAGGCTCTGTATCAATGGGAAACAGAGAGGGACCGCGCCGGCCGGGCGTAAAGGCGATCCCCGCAAGTAACGAATCGAAACAAATACCTGGGGGAACGCCGTATGATCGATATACACACGCACATTCTGCCCGGCCTTGATCACGGACCAAAAACAGTAAAGGAAAGCACCGCCATTGCCAAAGAAGCGGCCGCTAACAATATTCAGACGGTCTTTGCGACCCCGCACTACCGGCCGGGCGTCTATGACAATGACGGCCTGGCGGTCAAAGAAGCCGTGCTTGATTTTAATATGCAGCTCCGGGCCGAAAGTATTCCACTGCACGTAAAAAGCGGCCACGAAATTACACTGTATAAGGAGATGGTAGATGACCTTTTATCCGGGCAGCTGCTGCCGCTCGAGGATACCAACTACGTCCTCGTGGAAATGCAGACCAGCGACACCTTCATGCAAATCAAAGCGCTCTTTCACTCGATGCAGCTCGAGGGCTATATTCCGATCATGACACATCCGGAGCGGCTGCAGAGCAGCGAAGAAACGGATGAACCGCTTTATTATTTTGTATCCCAAGGGGCGCTCGCGCAGGTAAGCGCCGAGGCGGTGGCTGGGAGACAGGGGTGGAAAAGACAACGATTCGCCCTGAAGCTCCTGCGGAAAAACCTGGCTCATTTCATCGCCTCCCAGGCAGACAGTGTGCCTTTTCGTTTAAAGCCTGCCTACGAACAGACAGCAGCAGTTCTTGGCCTGAAAAAGGCCCGGGAGCTGCAGGAAAATACGAAGCGTCTTCTCGTCGGTTCACCGGCGTTTGTCGACCCGCCCAGGCCACTGCACAAGAAGCGTGCTTTTTTTAAACGAATGTAAGGAAATTCTGTCCAAAATTTCAGGAAACAAGGAGGAATGCAGATGCGATTAGTCCTGTTATCCGGAGGTTCGGGAAAACGGCTGTGGCCATTGTCCAACGACACGAGATCCAAACAGTTTTTAAAGGTGCTAGACGGACCGGACGGCGAAAAGGAGTCGATGGTCCAGAGAGTGTGGAGACAGCTGGAAGCATGCGGCCTGGCTTCCTCGGCGGTGATTGCCACTTCAGAATCACAGAAGGACCTGATTAAACGCCAGCTCGGGGAAAACGTTCCGCTCGTCATGGAGCCGGAGCGCCGGGATACATTCGCCGCCGTAGCACTTGCAGCGAGCTACCTGTTTTCTGTGGAAAAAGCGTTTCCGGAGGAAGTAATTGTGATGCTGCCGGTAGACGCATTCGTAGACACTACTTTTTTTGAAAATTTTGAACTTTTGGAGCAGCTAATTCATGAAGGCTCGAGCGATATGGCTCTGATGGGAGTCCAGCCCATCTATCCATCCACCAAATACGGCTATATCGTTCCGGACGGGTGGAACGAAGACACCAAAGCCTTTACCGTCAAAGCCTTCACGGAAAAGCCGGACGAAGCGACGGCAAAGCAGCTCATCGACAGACAGGCGCTGTGGAACTGCGGCGTATTCGGCTTTACGATGGAGTACCTGCTCCGGATTCTGGAGGAGGAAAAGCTGCCGTTTGAGTACGAGCTGCTTAAAAGCCAGTACCACACGATCCCTGAGATCAGCTTTGACTACCGGGTCGTGGAGAAGGCGGAAAAGATCACCGTTTTAAAATACGAAGGTGACTGGAAGGACCTTGGCACCTGGAACACACTCACTGAGGAAATGGCCTCCAACCAGACCGGGAAAGGCATTATTTCCAAAAGCTCGGTTAACACACACCTCGTCAACGAGCTCGATATCCCGGTCGCGGTTATCGATGCGAGCAACATGGTGATTGTGTCGAGTCCCGACGGCATCATCGTCGCCAACAAGGAGTCGAGCTCGCAGATTAAAGAGCTTATCAAGGACTTCCGCTACCCGCAGATGTACGAGGAGCGGCTGTGGGGCTGGTCACGGGTGCTCGACTACGCCAAGTACCCGGACGGCCAGATGATGATTACAAAGCGAATTCTGCTGGAGTCGGGAAAAAATTCGACGCTTCACTACCATCACAACCGCGATGAAGTATGGACGGTCGTGCGCGGAGAAGGGGAGATTGCGGTCGACAATCATATGTACCGCATCAAAGCGGGGGATGTCGTCCACCTGCCGGCTGGCACAAAGCACGCGCTCCGGGCTACCATTGATCTTGAAATCGTGGAGGTCCAGACCGGCATTGACATCAGCGATGAAGACACAGTCCGGATTCATGACACATGGGAGGACGTGCTCCGCGCCCACAACGGCTCCGCTGCCAAATTTATTAAATAACTTTTTTCAAAAATATTCGGTCATGTCTCCTGCACCGGTATCACATGGAGGCACTCGGCAGTGCTAAGGGCTTTTTTGAAAGCCTTAGACGTTGATCGTCAACAGCGCTGCGTGAGGAGAGGTTCAATGCCTCCAGATTAACTGCGGCAGCTGCGCATACAACGCTGCTGCAGATGAAAAGACAAACCATTGGCATTCCGACTTCAGTCATCTGTTTTGAATAGATGCAGGTATTACAAAACGCCAAAATCTTACAGGAAAAGAGGATCACCAGTGAAAAAACATGCGTGTATATATGTAGCCGGGCACCGGGGGCTGGCAGGCTCTGCAATTGTGCGGAAGCTGCAGGAGGAAGGATATACCAACCTGGTGTACCGGACGAGCAGCGAGCTTGACTTGCGAAACCGAAATGATGTAGACGCTTTTTTTCAGTCCTCTTCGATAGATTACGTGTTTTTAGCAGCCGCGAAGGTTGGCGGCATTACTGCCAACAACGATTATCCGGCGGATTTTATCCGCGATAACCTGTATATTCAGACGAATGTTATCGATGCAGCCTATCAGTACAACGTGAAAAAGCTGTTGTTTTTAGGCAGTACGTGCATTTATCCAAAACATGCCCAGCAGCCGATTAAAGAGGACGCTCTCCTGACCGGCGCGCTTGAGCCGACGAATGAACCGTACGCTATCGCTAAAATTGCCGGCCTGAAAATGTGCGAGTCCTACAACCGCCAGTACGGTACCCGCTTTGTCGCCGCGATGCCGACGAACCTGTACGGGAAAAACGACAATTTCGACCTGGAAACGTCGCACGTGCTGCCGGCACTGATGCGCAA
Source organism: Marinococcus sp. LNHM5E3-2.1 (assembly GCF_056034365.1). Lineage (NCBI taxonomy): Bacteria > Bacillati > Bacillota > Bacilli > Caryophanales > Bacillaceae > Marinococcus > Marinococcus sp. LNHM5E3-2.1. Next base: position 131,431 of record NZ_JBQLIB010000002.1, on the reverse strand, counting down.
ATGCCACGAAGCGAAAATCAATGGCGATTCCACCGTTGAAATCTGGGGAACGGGCGAGCCGCGCCGGGAGTTTCTGTACGCGGACGACCTCGCTGATGCGTGCGTCTTTCTGATGAATGAGTACGACGGCACCGGCATGGTGAATATCGGCACCGGACGCGACATCCCGATCCGGGAGCTTGCCGAAACGCTCAAGCGTGTCACCGGCTTCGAGGGAGGTTTTACGTTTAACACAACGAAGCCCAACGGCACTTTCCGGAAACGTACCGATGTCACCCGTATGAACAGCCTCGGCTGGCAGGCAAAAACTTCGCTTTCCGAAGGGCTGCAAACAACGTACGACTGGTACACCGGTCAGGCGGCACAACCAAATAAAGGAGCTGCTTCTCTATGACAAAATCAGCACTGATTACCGGCGTGACCGGCCAGGACGGCTCATATCTGGCGGAATTTCTGCTGGACAAAGGCTACGCGGTTTACGGCCTCCGGCGCCGGACGAGCACACCGAACTTTGAAAACATTGAACACGTAAGAGACAGAATTGAATGGATCGACGGCGACCTGACCGATTTGTCCTCTCTCATCAGCGCCGTGCAGCAGGCGCAGCCGGACGAGGTGTACAACCTGGCGGCCCAGTCATTTGTGGCAACATCCTGGCCACAGCCGATTGCGACAAGTCAGATTACTGCCGTTGGGGTAGTGAACATGCTGGAAGCGGTACGTATTGCTAAGCCGGACGCCCGTTTTTATCAGGCATCCAGCTCCGAAATGTTCGGCAAAGTGCTTGAGACGCCGCAGACGGAGACGACCCCGTTCTGGCCGCGGAGCCCGTACGGTGTCGCCAAAACGTACGGTCACTGGATTACCGTCAACTACCGGGAAAGCTTTGATATGTTCGCGTGCGCTGGTATTTTATTCAACCACGAATCGCCGCGGCGCGGCATGGAATTTGTCACCCGGAAGGTAACCGACGCCGCTGCCCGTATCAAGCTCGGGCTGCAGAGCGAGCTGCGGATGGGCAACCTCGATGCCAAACGCGACTGGGGCTATGCCGGCGACTATGTGAAGGCGATGTGGCTCATGCTGCAGAGCGATGAACCCGATGACTACGTGATATCCACCGGGGAGACGCATACGGTGGAGGAGCTGGTGGAGATTGCGTTCGAGTATGTCGGCCTCGACTGGCGCGACTACGTCGTGACCGACCCGAAATTTGTACGGCCGGCGGAGGTGGACCTTCTGCTCGGCGATTGCACGAAGGCGAAGGAAAAGCTCGGCTGGGAACTTGAGGTCGGATTCCGGGAGCTGGTGGAAATGATGGTGGAGAGCGATTTGAACCATTATGGAAGTCACCAAAACGTACGGCCAATCTATCGTGAAACTTCTTAAGAAAGTGCTTGCCGGAAACATTTCCGGCAAAGCCTTCTATACCGTTCTGGACCAGGCGGCGCTGAGCGGCGTGAACTTTACGATCGGTCTCGCCTTTGTGTATTTCAGCTCTCCGGAAAGTTACGGATTTTATACGATGTTTATGGGTGTGTTTTTTTTATTTCTAAGCGTACAAAACGCGCTGATTAATACACCGATGATTGTGCTTTCTCCGAAGCTTGAAGAGGAGGACGCCGTGCTGCTCCGGCGCAGCCTGTTTGCGGTGCTGCTGCTGTTTTTAGTTATCGTATTTCTTTCGATGATGGTGATCACCTTTTTCAGCGGAGTCACAGGTATCGACAGAGCATCCCTCTGGGTGCTGCCACTCGCGATCTGTCTGCTGCTTCTTCGGGAATATTTCCGCACCGAAGAGTACGCGCAGCTGCTTCCCCAGAAAGCGCTCAAACGGGACAGCGTCTATGCTGTGGCAGCACTCGTAGCGATCGGCGCGGCTGTGTACACCGATATTGTATACGTATCGCTTATGTTTTTAATCACCGGGGCGGCTTCGCTGCTCGTTTCAGTTAAAAAAATGCATCAGTTCACAGTGCATCTGCCGCCGAAGCAGGTGATCCGGAAGAAATTCCGTGACACGTGGAAGCTGTCGCAGTGGAGCCTGTTCGGGGCAACGAGCAGCTGGCTGCAGGGAAACGCCTACCTGCTGCTGCTCTTTCTGATGCTGGGTGTTACCGAAGTCGCCTATATTGCGGCGGCCAAGCTGCTTATGACGCCGATTGTGCTCATTATTTCGAGCTGGAGCAACGTGATGCGTCCGCTTCTCAGCAAGGCGATGGTGCGCGAACGGCCGGGTCGGGCCGAGACGCTAATGTATCAGGGGATGGGAGCTTCGGTCGCTATTCTGCTCGTGTATACGCTCGTTTTGATGGCCGCTCTTTCCGTCGTGCCCTCCGGAGCGTTTCCGGAAGCGTACCAGGGCATTCAGGAGTATGTGCTTTTATGGATGCTCGTGTTTTTGTTTCAGCTTGTGCGAGTCAACTACTCCAATTATTTTCAGTCGGCACTGTTTTTTAAAATGCTCGCCAAATCAGGTATGGCTGTTGCCGTCATTACGGTGGGCATGACCGCTGTGACTGTGCAGGCGTTCGGGGAAGCGGGAGCGCTCGTCGGGCTTATGCTTAGTGAGCTACTGTTCAGCATTATTCTGGTGCTGAAGATGAAAGCAGACATTCCCGTCGCAGAAAAGAGGGAGGAATAAATGAAGCTTGCGGTATGTATTATTACGTATCAACGTCCGGAAGGATTACAGGCGCTTTTGGAAGGCATTGCCGCACAGAAATGGGACCAGCACCACCCCGAATTAAAAGTAGTCGTTGTTGATAACGACGCCGAAGGCAGCGCAGCTGCAACGCTTCCACTCAACTACCCGTATCCGCTCATCTACGAGGTAGAACCGAAAAGGGGGATACCGGCGGCGCGAAACACGTCGGTCCGCCTGGCCGGAGACACAGATTTTGTCGTATTTATTGATGATGATGAAACCCCGGCGTCCGACTGGCTCGAGCAGCTGCTTACCTCCCGGCATATGTATGATGCAGATGTTGTCGAGGGAAAAGTTGTGAGTGTGTTTGAACAGGAGGCGCCCGATTGGGTGATCCGTGGCGGCTTTTTTAGTGGTCTGGAGCAACGTACCGGGGATCCGATCCGGCGGGCGGCAACTAACAACCTGTTGATGCGGAAAAGCATTTTTGACCATTACCGGTTTAACGAAGCGCTCGCGCTTACCGGAGGCTCCGACACGTTTTTATTCACCGAGCTGGAGCGGGAGGCGTATACGATGATCTGCTCGGAGGAGGCGGTCGTCTACGATCTGATTCCAACCACACGCACAACGAGGCAGTGGGTGCTGCAGCGGGCCTACCGCTCCGGCAACACGCTCGCCCTCTGCACCGGGGCAAAAGCGAATGCACGAAGGGCAAAAGCCAGCCGGGCCATCGTCGGGAGCGGCCGAATCATCCAGGGACTTCTTCTGTACGTGCCGGCCGTTTTCCGCTGGGAGCACGAGCGGGTTAAAGCCCTGCAGTACGTGTATATGGGTGCAGGCAACCTGGCCGGCCTGCTAGGAGTCAAGTATTTAGAGTACCAGAAAACCCATGGCAGATAAGTGAGGTACGCCGATGTTTACGAAATATGTTCTCGTATGTGTGCAGATTATCGCGCTTCTGCTGCTCATTAACGGCAGCCCCGCTCTCGCGGTGGCGTCCAATTTGCTGATCATCGTTCATTTTATTTACCACCTGCGAAGGTTTAAGGCCGTCATGCTCTTAGTGGTATTTATGAGCACGTACTATACGAACTTCGCCTACGTGTACTACGGCGGGTACAAAACGACGTACTACGACGATTACTTTTATCCGATGTATTATGATAAAACGCTTCTGATCATGTCGCTGTTTCTGCTCGTGCTTTATTTGTTTACCCGGAAGCAGGTGGCTCCGGTCAATATCGCTGACCGGCTGGAACGGAAGTCCAACTGGGCCCTGTACCTTGTGAGCCTTGCCGCGATTACGGTCATAATTGTGCTCGGGAAATCGGGTGAAAACATTCTGGAGTCCGGCGGGTACGGGATGAATTCACAGGCAACCTTCGGGAGTCTCGCGATTTCGGAGTACGTGGTGCTGTTTATAATACTCGGCTACTACTACTCGAAAAATATACCTTGCGCGAATGTCCTGCTGCTCGGGCTTTCGTTTTTGTATATCGCAAAAATGATTCTGTTTGGCGGCCGGATTGAAGCGCTCCAGGTCGGGATGCTGCTGTTTATTCTATTCTGGGAAAAACGGCTTTCGCCCGTGATGATGCTTGCTGGGGGCGGGGCAATCTACTACGTGTTTATGGTGTTCGGCCGCATCCGGGCGGATATTTCGTTTTATCTGCAAAATCCGGAAAGCATTAACTTCGGCCTCAGCAGCTACTCGGAGGGAAGCTACATGCCGAGCAATGCCGGCGAAGTACTGTACAACTCCACTCTGTTTTCGGGACTGCTGCAGGATGGCCTGCTTGGTGCCGGCGACCGGATGGCCGCAGCTGCAGCGTTTGTGATGCGGATCTTTCTTCCGACGAGCCGCATTCCGTTTGAACAGGCAGAGCTGAGTAATTACCTGTCGGAGATATCGCCGGCCGGGGGCGGCGGATTTATCGCCAGCTACTTTTTTTACTTTTTCGGCTTTGGCGGAATCGTCGCGATTGCGGCAGTGATCGCAGTGATCCTGAACAGACTGGCGGATGCCCGACACCCGCTGTTTATTTTCGTTGGCATCATCATTCTCACCACATTCCCCCGCTGGCTCGCGTATGATCCGATTACCATGTTTAAAATGTCGTTTTATATGGTTATTACCGCCGTCCTGTATTTCTTCGTTCACGAGCTTATGGCTGAAAAGCCGCTCCGAAAGCGGCCATTTCTGGTAAACCCCAAGGAGGTGAGAGCATATGCGCACGAAAGCGGCACTCGTCGGCCAGTTTCCCCCGCCGGTACACGGTTTGTCAAAGGCTCTCTTCAAGATAGCCGACGCAAAAGAGCTTCAGGCTGATTACGATATGCAGAAGATCAATCTTACCAATAACAAGCGTATTTTTTCGACGATACGAAAGCTTGCCACTTCCAATTACGATTTTTTTTACTTCACGATTTCCCATTCGAAGGGCGGCAATGCCCGGGACCTGCTGCTGCTTGCGATCATGCTGGGGAAAAGGCGCCCGGTGATTATTCACTATCACGGCGGCTACTTTAAACAACTGCTCGGCGAGATGAATCCGCTGCAGCGAAAGCTGAACGAACTGCTGCTTCCCAAAGCGAGCTGCGTGGTCGTGCTGAGCGAGAGCTTAAAAGCGCTCTTTCAGCCGATTATCCCAAATGAAAAGCTTGTCATCTGCGAAAACTTTGTGGAAAAGGAAGCACTGCTCACCGAGGAGGAGCTGGAGACAAAAATAGAGACGATGAACGGCAAGCAAGTGCTGTTTTTAAGTAACTTTATTGCATCCAAGGGCTACCTGGACGTACTGAAGGCGGCGAGTCTTTCAAAGGGCCACCCGGAAATGACCTTTCATTTTGCGGGTGCTTTTTTTGACCCGAAGGAAGAAAAGCGGTTCAAGGCGATGGTTGAAGAGCACGAGTTAACCAACGTCGTGTTTCACGGCGTAGTTGGCGGCGAAGCGAAAAAAGAACTGCTGCGCAAGTGCAACGTATTTATTCTTCCCACCTACTACCCGAACGAAGGCCAGCCGATTTCGGTCATCGAAGCGATGGCGAACGGGCTCTCGGTCGTTACGACAAAGCATGCCGGCATTCCGGATATTGTTAAAGAAGAGAACGGCTATTTTGTCCCCAAGCAGGCGCCGCACGCCATCGCCCGGCTGCTCCAGGATATCAGCATCCGTGATCTTCAGAAAACAGCCCGGGTCAACCGGACTTATGCCCTGCACTCGTTTAAAGAAACAGACTATACCGATCGGATTCACAAGATATTTCAGAGGGCCGTCCCGGAAGCAGTGCCGCCGGAAGCAGCCGAATCTTCAGCAAAGGAGAAGCTTGGATGAAAAAACTGGTGTTTGTGATCAACTACTTTTACCCCGACCTTGCTTCCACCGGCCAGCTGATGACCGAGCTGTGCGAGGAGCTGGCTGAAGACTTTACGATTACCGTTATCGCTGCGCAGCCCGGATACGCAGGAGCCTCTGCGCGGGGGCCTTCAGGGGTCGATTATCACGGTCCGATTAAAGTGGTTCGCGTGCCGCTCCCCCGGGTTAATAAAAATTCGAAGGCGAGCCGGGCCAAATACGTGGCGCTCTACTTCCTGCGTGCTCTGCGAGCGCTGCAGCGGGAAAAAGATGTAGATCTTGTGTACACGATCTCGCAGCCGCCGGTGGTCGGCGGCCTGCTCGGCACGATCGGGAAAGTCATCAAGCGGGCGAAGCACGTATACAATATTCAGGATTTTAATCCTGAACAGGCCGAAGCGGCCGGCTATGTAAAAAACCAGACGGTGCTACGGCTAGCAAAGGCAATCGATAACGTTAACTGTGCCTTTGCTGATCATGTGGTCGTTGTTGGTGAAGACATGCGCGCAACGCTCCGCCGCCGTTTTGGTAAACGGAAGACGCCGATGCACAGCGTAATCAACAACTGGACGAACGAAAAAGAAATTGTCCCACTCGACAAAACGCACCCGGCGGTCCAGAAGTTTCTGCACACACACGGCTTGGAGAACAAATTTATCGTCATGTATTCCGGCAACCTCGGTCTGTATTATGACCTGGAAAACCTCATCCGGCTCACCGAAAAATTTCATCGTTACCCGGATATGATGTTCGTATTTATCGGCGAAGGGGCGAAAAAAGTAGAAATGCAGGAATTTGTAAACAAGCATCATCTCACCAACGTAATTTTTCTGCCATATCAGCCGTTCGAATTCATCAAATATTCGTTAAACGCAGCGGACGTGCATTTAATCGTGAATCAGAAAGGGATTAAGGGCGTGTCGGTACCAAGCAAAATCTACGGCGTCATGGCTGCCGGAAAACCGGTGATCGGGGTGCTTGAAGCTGGCAGCGAAGCGGAAAAGCTGCTGCGGATGAGCAATTCCGGTTTGGTGGCAGAGCCGAGTGATTACGAAGCGGTGGAAGAAGCGATCGCAGCCTTATATCACATGGACGCCGAAGACCGGAGAGTGATGGGGCTAGCCGGACGGTCATATCTGGACCAGCAATTAACGAAGGAGGCATCAATCGGAAAGTACCGCACGCTGTTTGAGGATCTGACGCGCGAGAAGCAGGCAGCCGTGATGCCGGGGACAAAGGCAAAACCTTCATAAAAATCTAACCGGAAGGGGAATATGCTGATGGAAACAAAACGACAGGCCGATGGCATTGTGAAGGAAGTCCACCCGTCTCTGGAGCCTATACAGACGAAGCGGTATTACGGGGTAACGAAGCGCCTGGCCGATCTTGTATTGGCCGCTGCCGGAATTATCCTGCTCGGCTGGCTGTTTGCGTTAACTGCGCTGCTGATTAAGCTCGAAGATCCGAAAGGCCCGGTATTTTTTAAACAGACCCGCTGCGGAAAAGACGGCACGCCGTTTACGATGTATAAGTTCCGCTCAATGGCGACAGACGCTGAAGCACGGTGGGAAGCGCTGCAGGATCAAAACGAAGTAAGCGGCCTGATGTTTAAGATGGCCGAGGACCCTCGCGTTACCAAAGTCGGCCGGTGGATCCGAAAAACGAGCATCGACGAGCTTCCCCAGCTGTGGAACGTGGTCAAAGGCGACATGAGTCTGGTCGGCCCGCGTCCGCCGCTTCCACGGGAGGTCAAATACTACAGCGAGTATCATATGCAGCGACTGAATGTAAAACCGGGATGCAGCGGTCTCTGGCAGGCAACCGCCCGTAACAGTGTCGGATTTGAAGAGATGGTGCAGCTCGATCTCCTGTACATTCAAACGCGCAGTACGGTGCTTGATATGAAAATTATCGTCTGGACCTGCCTGAACATGGTATTAAAAAGAAACGCAAGCTGAAGCGGGAGACTCATAGAAAGGAGCAGCCAGATGAAAATTGCCTTTGTTACGAATTTGCGTGCACCGTACCGGACGCTGCAGTGGAATGAATTCGCCCGTATTCCGGATACTGAAATCACGGTGTATTACACTGACCGGCCAAGTAAAAACCGGTCCTGGAAGATGAATGCGGCTGAAGGGTACAAGGAAATTGATCTTCCCGGCGTTCAGCTCGGCAAAGCGGGAAGGATGAACGCCGGACTGCACCATATTGTGAGCACCCATGATCTGATAGTGATCGGCGGGTATGAAAAGCCAACCTATATTGCGCTCAGTCTCCTGTGCCGGATGTACCGGAAGCCGTACGTGCTTTTGTATGACGGGATCAGCATCCCAAGGCTGCAGGAGGAGCCCGGCGGCTACAAGCATAAGCTGAAAGCACTCGTGGTCGATCATGCCGCTGCCATTTTTGGGAACGGAGAAGTAAGCCGGCGCTACTTTGCCGATGCGTTCGGCTATCGGGAAGCCCGCATCTACAACCAGTACCTGTCGGTGGATGGCGGTTCGATTCAGGAACTCGCTCATCATCGCGATTACTACCGTGAAAAGCTGCGAAACAAATACGGCCTCACGCCGGCGGAGCAGGTGCTCGTGTATTCCGGCCGGCTGATCGCGATTAAAAATATGTCAAAGGTGATCGAAGCGGTTGGCGCAATGGAAAATCCGGTGACTGTGTTCGTTATCGGGGGCGGTGAACAGGAGGAGGAGCTGCAAAAGCAGGCCCGGCAAGCCGGGGTGAAGCTTATTATTACCGGATTTCTGTCCCGGCAGGAGGATGTGTTCCAACATTATATGCTCGGAGATGCGTTTATTCTTCCCTCCCTCATAGAGCCGTGGGGGCTGGTCGTTAACGAAGCGCTGGCTGCGGGTCTGCCGGTTATAGTGTCAGAAAACTGCGGATGCGCGCCCGATCTCGTGAAGGAGGGCGTGAACGGCTACACCGTCTCTCCCGATGACAGCAGGCAAATAGCTAGTGCGATAGAAAGGACTTTCACGGAGCTGGAACGCAAAAGAGCTGCCGAAGAAGCCCGGCGATTGACGGAGCAGTGGAGCTTTACCGGGTCACGGGCATCCTTCACAGAGCTGCTTGAATACGTACGTAAAACGCATCTCACTCCAAGTCAAACGCCCAGGAGGGTCGTATGGAAAAAACCATGAGCGCAGCAAAGGTGTTGAGTGTCCTGAAAAAATACGCTCTGGCAATCGCAGCCTTCGCTATCATCGGGGGCGCGGTTGGAGCAGCGTACACGTATCTGTTCATGACGCCGGTGTACGAAGCCCGGGCGCAGATTCTTGTGAATCAGGAGCCGGAGGAGAACGCGGCACCAGGTACCGGGCTGGAAGCGAACCTGGCGTATATAAACACGTACAACGTCATTATTATGAGCGCACCGATTCTCGAGCAGGTAATCCAGGAGGCCGGTCTGAATCAAACCGTGGAAGAGCTGCAGTCACAGATTACCGTAGCGGGAGAAAATGAATCGCAGGTGGCCTCGATCACGGTGAAGGACACGAACGCGAAAACGGCGGTCACGATCGCCAATACGACAGCCCGGGTGTTTGAGCGTGAAGTGCCAAATATTATGAGCGTGGATAACGTCAGCGTGCTGGCGCCAGCCAAATTAGCCGAGGCGGAAGAACCGGTATCGCCGCAGCCGCTTTTTAATATAGCGCTTGCTCTCTTGATTGGCACGATGATCGGTATCGGATTTGCGTTTGTACGCGAATACTTTGACCGGTCGATTAAAGAGGAAAAGGATATTGAAAACGAACTGGGACTCCCTGTTCTCGGTATTATCACTTTTATTGCCGATCAAAAACAAGACAGATCCGAAGAAGTGATTGAATTAGAAGAAATCACGCAATCAGAAGGCAAAGATATGACGGTTTCCAAACAAAAGACTTCATAAAGAAATAGTTCTACATGGGAAAAAAGCGTTGCGTAGTGCGACCACGCAACGCTTTTTTCTGCATGAAGAAAAGCATATAACAAAAGGGATTTTTGAAATTACTTTGCAAATGACCTTCAGAATCTTGTGAAAAAAGCCGATGGATTAAATAGGAACAAAATCGTGTGTAGGCTTAATGAATAGAAATAAAAATAGATATGCTGAAATTATCGCCGGCGGAGGAGGAAAATCGTTGCTGCATCAATTAGTTACATCCAAAACAAGATTACGGTTACTCGTAAAGTTTTTTTTATACGAGGAGGAAACGTATCTGCGAAGAATTGTCCGCGAGTTCAACGATTCGGCCAATGCGATACGTGTGGAACTAAAGCGGCTAAGCGACATGGAGCTGATCATCGGTCGCCCGGTGCAGAACCGTCGCTATTACCAGGTGAATAAAGAGCATTACATGTACGAGGACATGAACCGGCTCATCCGTAATTACGTGCAGTGGGATCAAATGCAGGAGCTGCTCGAAGAAACCGAATGGCAAAACGTTTATATGGCCTCGGAAGAGCAGCCGCCGCACGGGCTGGAATATATCGTCGAAGTAAAAGAAGAGTCATTGGACGCGGGTAAGCAGGTGCTGCTTGGGGAGAACATGAAAGCTACCTTCGTGACTTCTGATACGATACATACGATGGAGCAGACACTGATTATGGTCCACCGTTTTGGTCTCAGGAAAGCTAACATTAAGCCACAGCCTTCATAAGTTTTTCCGCTTAAAGAAATACATAGAATATGAAAACCAGCCTGCTGACAATCGTCGGCAGGCTGGTTTCTTGTATTTAATGATTGGAATTGTTTTTAGAAGCTGGCTGCACAGAGAAATATTCTGGATAATAGTTTTTATACCAGTCCACGAATTTTCCAATGCCTTCGTCGAGCGAGGTTACTGGCTTGAATCCAACCGCCTTCTGCAGGCTGTCAATGTTCGCGTACGTTGCCTGCACGTCTCCCGGCTGCATGGGGAGGTACTCTTTTCGGGCTTCCATGCCCAGGTGCTTTTCGAGGGTTTCTATAAATTCCATCAAAGCGACCGGCTGGTTGTTGCCGATGTTGTGCACGCGGTAGGGAGCGTAGCTCGTCGACGGATCAGGATCCTCGGCGTCCCACTCGGGATCACCGCTCGGAGCCGCCGGAACCAAACGCACAATCCCCTCCACGATATCATCAATATACGTAAAGTCCCGCATCATATCGCCGTTGTTGTACACCTGGATCGGCTCGCCATTCACGATTTTGTTTGCAAATTTGAAGTAAGCCATGTCCGGGCGTCCGAACGTTCCGTATACTGTAAAGAACCGGAGGCCGGTGGTCGACAGGTCGTACAGATGGCTTTACGTATGCGCGAGCAGTTCATTCGACTTCTTCGTCGCAGCGTACAGGCTGACCGGGTGATTCACCCCGTCCTCCGGAGAGAACGGCATTTTCTTGTTCGCCCCGTACACCGAGCTGGAAGAAGCATAAATCAGATGCTCCACCTGATGGTGTCGGCACATTTCCAGAATGTTAGAGAAGCCGACGATGTTGGATTGAATGTACTTATCCGGGCGCTCCAGGCTGTAACGGACGCCTGCCTGAGCGACCAGATTGATGACGGCCGTGATTGTGTATGTATGAAAAACACCCTGAAGCGCGGCAGCGTCGGCCAGGTCTATTTCATGAAAGTGAAATTCGTCGTGTTTTTCCAGACTCTCCTGTCTGCTATACTTTAAGTTCACGTCATAGTAATCATTATTGTTATCAACCTTGACTAATTCATTGCCTTCTTTTAACAGACGTTTTACTGTCTGCTTGCCTCCAAGTTCTTTATTCCTCTCACTAATATCATATGTTAACCTTCATTGTTGTTTCATGACTTTTAATTAGCATTTTTATTACTTTAATTATTTACTAGTTAAGAAAACATATCTATCATATAACAAACAAATCCTATTATGAAATAAATTTATTTTACCAATGATGAAATTAGCACGATATAACGAAATTGTTAAACTATAATAGCTTAGGGATTTTTTCCTAAAAAATTGAATTTAGCTGTTGAAATTACTGCTAGTTAAGAGGAAAATGACCTTGTGGAAAGGAGTTAATAGTGGTTTTAAAAAGCATGAAATATGTACTTAAGTTACATATTCGGATAGTTAAGGTATAATAATTTAATGAATTAACTCATTGAGAGAAAAATTATAAATGAATGGTATTCATTTAATATATGACTCTATTAACTTTTTGCTCTAAAAAATCTAAAAATTTGTTTTGGGAATTTATTATTATTTACATGAAGGGGTAGAGAAAACCATGGGGTTAAAGCAGAGGCTGCTAGCTTTAGTTTGTTTAGATTCAGCTATTGTAATTTTTTCAATATTTATCTGTAATTTTATACTAGCAGCAAACATACGCCCAATAGATAATATTTTAGTTGTGAGTTCTATAATTTTATTAATAGTACATCACGTTTGCGCATACTATTTTAAACTCTACAAAAAAGCATGGGAGTATGCGAGTGCAAAGGAAATTAAATCTATTGTGTATGCTGTTACTATTTCAATAGTTTTTACAGGATTAACACAGATAGCTGTATTCCAAGAACTTTATTTGCGAACATTGATAATGACTTGGATGGCCCATGTGATTTTAATAGGTGGCTCTAGGATGACATGGCGTCTTTATAGGGATGCTTACATTACCAATAATAAAGACGGAAAAAAGACATTGATCGTAGGCGCGGGTTCTGCTGGAACGATGGTAGCTAGGCAGTTGAAACAAGAAGCTAGTTCTGGTCTCCTGCCAATTGCTTTCTTAGATGATAATTCATCAAAACAGGGATTGGAGATTATGGATCTACCGGTTTATGGAGGAATAAAAGACGTAAAAAAAGCAGTAGAAAAATTCTCCATTGAACATATTATTATTGCGGTACCCTCATTAGAAAGTGAAGAATTAAACCAAATAGTCAATGTATGCGCTGAGACAAAAGTAAAAACTCAAACGCTGCCGCGTATGGAAGATATTATGCTTGGTAAAGTAGAAGTCACACAATTTAAAGACGTAGATGTTGAAGACTTGTTAGGTAGAGAACCTGTGAAATTAGATGTAGAGGGTATAGCCGATTCAATTTCCAATAAAAGAGTATTAGTTACAGGGGCAGGAGGCTCCATTGGTTCAGAGATATGCCGGCAGATTGCGCGTTTTTCACCGGAAGAAATTGTGCTGCTTGGCCATGGAGAAAACAGTATTTATACTATTGAAACGGAGCTTAGGAATAGTTTGCCTAAATTGAACGTTTCTACGGAAATTGCCGATATTCAGGATAAAAGCAAACTTATTCAGATTTTTAAAAACCGGAAACCACATGTCGTTTTTCATGCAGCTGCTCATAAACACGTGCCACTCATGGAACGCAACCCGGAAGAAGCAGTGAAAAACAATGCAATAGGTACTAAGAACACAGCTGAAGCTTCTGACTATTCAGGGGTTAATACATTTGTAATGGTCTCTTCTGATAAGGCTGTAAATCCAACAAGTGTTATGGGGGCAACGAAACGCTTAGCCGAAATGATTGTCCAACACATGGATACGGTCAGCAAAACTAAGTTTGTAGCAGTACGTTTTGGAAACGTGCTTGGCAGTCGTGGAAGTGTTATTCCTTTATTTAAAAAGCAAATTCAAAACGGTGGCCCTGTAACAGTTACAGACCCCGAAATGGTACGCTATTTCATGACGATTCCAGAGGCTTCCAGACTAGTTATACAGGCGGGGGCTCTTGCGAAAGGCGGAGAAATCTTTGTACTAGACATGGGCGAGCCTGTGAAAATAGTAGACCTTGCGAAAAACTTGATTAAGCTTTCTGGTTACACTGTAGATGAAATTGGTATTAAATTCAGCGGCATTCGTCCAGGAGAAAAGATGTATGAAGAACTTCTTAGTAAAGATGAAGTCCATGAAGAGCAAGTATACCCGAAAATTTATGTAGGTAAATCAAGTGAAATAAATATCGATGAAGTCATTAACTTCACTAAAAAATGTGAAAAACTAGAGAAAAACGAGATAACAAAGCGAGTTCTTGAAATTGCAAGAGGCGTGGGGGGAGAACGAAGAAACCTTTCGGCAGTCAATAAAAAGGTTAATGCGAATAACTAAAATAGATGGAAATACTTCACAAAGAAAAAGTAAAGGATGTTATCATGAGGAAATATTCAAAGTTAAAAAGGGTAATAGATTTTGATTTAACTTTAATAACTACAATCTTATTAATGCCCTTAATCGTATTACTGTCCTTGTTGATTAAATTGGATTCTAAAGGACCGGTTTTATTCAAGCAAAAGCGTATTGGAAAAAATAAAGTTCCTTTTTATATTTTTAAATTTAGGACGATGAAAATCGAAACCCCCAAAGATACACCAACGCATATGTTGGAAAATCCAAAGAGGTATATTACGAATATGGGATCATTTTTAAGAAAAACCAGCCTAGATGAACTCCCTCAGCTATTTAATATATTAAAAGGTGACATGAGCCTGGTTGGCCCAAGACCTGCTCTCTGGAATCAATATGATTTAATTGAAGAGCGTGATAAATATAAAGCAAATGATATAGAACCTGGCCTTACAGGATGGGCTCAAGTGAATGGAAGAGATGAACTGCCAATAAACATTAAAGCTCGACTAGACGGTGAATACGTAAGTAAAAGAGATTTGATATTTGATTTTAAAATACTAGTTAAAACTTTTTTAGGTGTAATTAAAAAAGAGGGGATAAAAGAGGGAAAATCTACTACAAAGAGGTGAATTTTAATAAATGAAAAAGGTACTAATTACAGGGAAGAACAGTTATATAGGTCAAAGATTAGAAGAATGGCTTAATAACCAAAATGAAAATTATGCAATCGATAAAATTAGTTTGAAAAACAAATCGTTAAAAACATTTGATTTTTCTCAATATGAAATAGTAGTTCATGTAGCCGGAATTGCACATGTTTCTTCATCGAAAAATTTGAAAAAGGTCTACTATGATATAAACAGAGATCTGGCTTTTGAAACTGCAAAAAAAGCAAAAGAAGAAAATGTCTCTCAGTTTATATTTTTAAGTAGTATCAGTGTGTATGGCGATAGTACTAGCAAACATAAAGTTATTAATAATAATACTATACCTTCCCCAAGTAATTATTATGGAGACAGCAAACTTCAAGCTGAACATTTAATAAAAACCTTAGACAGTGATTCTTTTAAGATTGCTATATTGAGACCACCGATGATTTACGGGAAAGATTCTAAAGGTAATTACCCTAAGTTATCGAATTTAGCAAAAATAACGCCTTTATTTCCAGATGTAGATAATAAGCGCAGCATGATTCATATAGATAATCTTAGTGAATTCATAAGGCTTATAATAGATGAAAAAGAAAGAGGAACTTTTTTTCCTCAAAATAAAGATTATGTTAAAACAAGCGATATGGTAAAGTACATTAGAAAAAGTTATGGAAAAAGAACTATTTTAACAAAAGTTTTTAATCCTTTAATAAAATTGTTAGGCATTAAAGTTCCTTATATAAATAAAGTTTTTGGTAATCTCTTTTATGAAAAAAGTTTAAGCGAGTATAAGTATAATTATCAAGTAGCTAACTTTGAAAAATCTATATTTTTAACTGAACTGAGGAAATAAACATATGATCTCTAAAAATGATCAACAAGTAAAAGAAGAATTAGTTTCTATTGTAATGCCGGCATATAATTGTGAAGAATATATAGGTGAAGCTATAAAATCAGTGACTGCACAAATATATGAAAATTGGGAGCTTATAGTTGTAGATGATGATTCAAAAGACAAGACTGTATCAGTAGTACATAACTTTATAGATGCAGATTCGAGAATTAAGCTTTATTGTTTAGAAAATAATAGTGGTGCTGCAGTTGCTAGAAATAAAGCCGTAGAGCTTGCGAACGGAGTCTACATAGCTTTTTTAGATAGTGATGACGTATGGTTTCCAAACAAACTTGTAACCCAAGTTAATTTTATGAAAGAAAACGGTTATAGTTTTACGTGTACAAAGTATTCAAAAATTGATGAGCAAGGAGAAGAGCTAAATATAGAGATCGATACTAGACCTGTATTCAATTATGAAGGCTTATTAAGAAGATGCCCTGGAAATTCTACAGTAATGTATAATTCTTCAGAATTAGGTAAATTTAAAGGCCCTGAAATATTAAAAAGAAATGATTATGCAATGTGGCTTCAAGTTATAAAAAAAGCAAAATACTTATATGGGCTAGAGAAGAAACTTTCTAGTCATAGAGTTAGAAATAACGCCCTATCGAGCCAAAAAACAAGCTTAGTAAAATATCATTGGAAAGTTTATCGAAAAATTGAAAAGCTCTCTTTATTTCATTCGATACTTCTTATAATATTTTGGGTATTTGTTACAGTTTTTAAATTAAGGTAATTTTAAATATCTATAAAACTTAACTATTGGAGAAAAAATTATGAAATTATTATATTTATGTACTTATTACCATAGAGCAATGATTTTTAGAGATTCTATGGATAGGCTTGAAAAATATGGTCATGAAGTAAAGGCCTTTAATGCAGTAGTTAAAGGTGCAAAAATAGATGAAAAATACAGTCATATAATGGATCAAAAGGTCATACATAAAGAATGTTTTAATAAAAGAGATCGATTTATTTTTCACTTAAAACAAAGAAAAATATATAGAGCGATGATTAGATATTCGCAGCCTTCTAAGTATGATCTATTGCATTCTCACACATTATTTAATGGGGGCTACGTAGCTTTATTAATTAAAAGGTCTTTGGGCGTTCCATATGTAGTTTCTGTGCGTAGTACAGATATGAATGTATTTTTAAAAGTACCTTTTTTTAAAAGAATTGCCAATAAGATTGTTAACAACGCTTCTGGGATAGTTTTTATTTCTCCAAGTTATAAAAAGAAGTATCTGGACACTCATGTAAAAAAAAGTTTACAAAAAAACATAGAAACTAAAAGTATTGTAGTGCCAAATGGTGTGGAAGATTTTTGGTTAAAAAATAAAGCAGAACCAAAAACCCTGGATAACAAGAACAGTATAAATATATTATGCGTAGGCAAGATTGACAAAAACAAAAATATTACTACTACAATAAAAGCAATAGAAAAATTAATTCATGAAGGCTATAAAGTTAATTTTACGGTAGTAGGCCAAGTGAAGGATAAAAGTATTTTAAAAGAAATTAAAAAGTTTAGTTTCGTAAAAGTATTATCTTATTTAACGAAAGAGGAGTTAATTGAAGTTTACAATGATAGCGATATATTTGTTATGCCCTCTATTACAGAAACATTTGGCCGGGTCTATGCTGAAGCCATGACTCAAGGCCTTCCTGTGATATATACGAAGGATGAAGGGTTCGATGGGTTGTTTGAGGACGGTACAGTAGGTTATGCGGTTCCGAGTAACGATCCTGAATATATTGAAAAATGTATAGTGAAGATAGTAAATAATTATGAAGAAATTTCTTACAATTGTGTAAAAAGTTCTGACTTCTTCGATTGGAATAATATTACTAAAAAGATGGAAGAATTCTATAAAAATACTTTAATGGAGGAGTCTACTAAATGAAAATTGGATTAATAACTTTCCATAATGCGTTAAACTATGGCGCTGCCTTACAAGTGTTTGCGACTCAACAAGCTATTCAAAAAATGTCTGGCGTTGAATGTGAAGTTATAGATTACGTGAACGATCATAGAAAAAATGCTTATAATATGAGATACCATATATTTGAGGAATTAAAGAAGAGAAATTTCGGAAGTGCATTGAAGTTTCTTGTTGGCAGTATTTTTATGAGTACGAGAAGAAAAAGATTTCAAAAATTTTACTCAAAAAAACTTAATACTACGAAAAAAAGATATACTACTAATAAAGCATTAGAAAAACTTAATAATAAGTATGATAAATTTGTGGTAGGTAGCGATCAAGTTTGGAATTATACGCATAATGGGAAGGATTTTGCCTTCTTTTTAAATTTTGTGCATAATTCGAATGAAAAAATCTCCTATGCCTCAAGCTTTGGTTTAGTCGATATTCCAAATGAGTTAAAAAATGATTATGCTAAAAATTTAGAAGAGATCAAGCATCTATCCACGAGAGAAGAGTATGGGGTCAATTTAATCAAACAATTAACTGAAAGAAATGCTGAGCATGTTTTAGATCCAGTATTTTTATTGAGCAAAAACGAGTGGATAAATATATTGGAGGAAAAAAGCCAAAAGAAGAATGATTATATTTTTTCATACACTAACCAGCCTGGACAACTTGAGGAATTTATTAATTTAACTAATTACCCTGTTGCTAAATATAAAATACATAAATTAACAAGAAACCTTACAGTAAAAGATTTTATTAGTTCTCAGACCAAAGTCGCTTATTCTATGTCGCCTACTGTGTTTATTGGTACAATTCTTCATTCTAACTTAGTAGTTTCTGCTTCTTTTCATTGTATAGCTATGGCTATTATTTTGAATGTTCCTTTTGTAGCAATATTGTCAGGTGATAGTGGAAGAGATGAGAGAATAATAAATATTCTAAAGATAACAGAATTAGAAGATCGAATTTTAAGCGAGGATATGACAGTTAACGATGTAAATAAAAGTATAAACTTTAAACGTGCAGAGCATAATTTAGAAGCACACAGAAATAAATCTATAAACTTTTTGAAAAGCTCTATTTACAGTGATTAAATAATTTAAGAGAAGTCTTTACCTATTTATCAGATTATTAGCGAAAAATTTTACGCTGAAATTACTAATAATCGCAATGAGCTGGAAGGGTGTTATGGTGCAAATATTATATAATGAAAATTTAAAGAAATACACAAATGTTAAGATAGGAGGGACCGCAAAAATAATGTATTTCCCAGAAAGTAAAAAGGAATTAATAAACTTAATTAATGAACTTGAAGGAAAACATTTTTATATAATAAGCGGCGGCTCAAATATCTTAATGAATGATCAAAAAGAGTACGATAATGTAATTTCATTAAAAAAAATGGATAAAACAATAACTCATTTAGGCAACGGAGAGTTTTTTTCAGGAGCTTCAGTTGGAGTACAGAAACTAATTAATGAAATTAATAAAGAAGGATACTATGGCATTGAATATCTTTTTTCGGTACCCGCTTTAGTTGGCGGAGCTATAGTTATGAATGCAGGGAGGGGAAGGGTTTATAACGAGTGCATAAGTGACTTTATTGAAGAAGTGCACGTTTATCATAATGGTGCTACTAAAGTTTTAACGAAAGAAGAATGTAGGTTTTCTTATAGAGATTCTATTTTCAAAAATAATGATTATATAGTTTTAGGCGTTAAATTCAAATTTGTTACAGAACCAAAACAAACAAAGAAAGAAAGAATGGAATTCAGTAAAAAATACCAAGATTACAGTGCAAGTAGTTTTGGTTCAGTTTTTTGTGCACACGATCGAAAAATTATGTATATAGTAAGATTGATACATCCGGGTTATAAAAATGGAATAGCTTTTTCAAGTAAAACTTCAAATTGGCTTTTAAATAAGGGTGAAGGCACTTACTCACAAGCAATTACATTAATAAAAAGAGTACAATTAGTTCATAAATTGTTTGGAAAAAAAGCTAAACCAGAAGTAATTATTTGGAAATGAAATTTTTATTTAAAATAAAACAATTTCTTGATTGGGTTGGATAATTTTGATTTATCTTCTGCTTTTAATATTAGTCTATTTTCTCAGTATGACTGATTCAAAAAACATTAATAAAATTGATATTACATTCTTTTTACTATTGGCACTTATTTCTGGTTTGAGATATGGAGTAGGAACCGACTTTTTTACTTATCAACGGTATTTTGAACTTATTAATTTTGGATATGAAGTTCCAGCAGAGCCAGGCTTCATATTTTTAAGTGACTTTATCTCGAATATAGGTTTAAACAGTCAAGTGATGTTTCTAAGTTTAAGTTTTTTGACTATGTTATTTATATACAAAGGACTTATTTTTTATAGCCGTGATGAATACATATACAAACCTGTATTATATTTAATATTGTTAATTTTCGTTTTCATTCCTTCGCTAAATGTAGTTCGACAAATTTTGGCAGCAGCTATTATTTTCTATGCTTCCAGGCATATCATCAATAAAAATTTTATCAAATTTAGTGTTTGGGTATTAGTGGCTATGTTATTTCACTATAGTAGTATTTTATTTTTTGGTTTATACTTTATTGCTAGAATGAATTTTAAAAAAATCACTTTACTTTTAGTTTTGTTGGGCACGTTTTTATTGACCAATTTAGGAATTACGACTATTCTTTTAGAATTTATTTTAAATAACTTACCCTTTTTAGATCTTGGGGGTTACATTGATAATTATATTGCTTCAGACTATAACGAACGAGAAATCGATTATGGTATTGTATTTTATATTAACCTACTTTTATTGATTGCTTTCATTTTATTGAAAGATATAGTAATTAGAACTACAAAATCAATTGTAGCTTTCAATTTTTTTTATTTATATATATTGAGTTATATTCTGTCTATGGACGTCCCTATGTTTACCAGGTTAACTTACTTTTTTAGCATCTATATGGTATTAATTATTCCTAAATTTGTATTATTGTTTGAAAAAGATTCGCAAAAGATTGTGGAGTATATAATATTGACTCTCTACACTCTATTATTTTTATTTACTATTTTGAATGGCATGAGTAATCCAGAAAATTCCTACTTTATACCTTATGAAAGTAATTTTAATTTAAGATACTAAAGATCATGTTCCAAATCTTAGCGATGATTTGAAATAAACTGTGAAAAAGAGGGATTGAGATTTTAATTTCTATAATTATTCCGCACTATAATTCTTTTGAGATGCTTAAGAGATTATTAAGTTCTATTCCTAATGATGAAATGATAGAGATAATTGTAGTAGATGATAAAAGTGATTTAAAAGCAGAAAATTTTCTTGAACTAAAAAGAAACGAAAATAATCGTAATGTATACGTTTTAGAAAATACTACTACTAAAAAAGGTGCAGGGGTTTGCAGAAACATTGGATTAGAGAGAGCTAGAGGAGATTGGTTACTTTTTGCAGATGCAGATGACTTTTTTTTAGACGGTTTTTATTCAATTATAAAAAAATATTTATGGAGTAATAATGATGTTATTTTTTTTACGCCTACTAGTATAGAGGTCGAATCAGGCGAACTATCTGACAGGCATATAAAATATAAGAATATTATTAACCAATATATTGAAAACAGAAGCAGGGAATCAGAATTGTTATTAAGGTATGAATTTCCTGTGCCGTGGTCTAAATTAATCAACTCAAAAATTTTAAAGAAGAAAAAAATTTACTTTGATGAAGTTATGGCTTCAAATGACACTATGTTTTCTGCCAAGTTAGGTTTTCACATGGAAAAATTTGAGGTATCTCGCGAAGCGATATATTGTGTAACGAAAACAAAAGGAAGTTTAATAAATAGCGTTAGTGAAAATGTATTCCAAGATAGATTAAAAGTTCGCGTTGAGTATATTCAATTTCTTAAAAAGGAATTAAGTAAAAAAGAACAAAAAATAATTAACTTAAGCGGGCGTGGGATGATGTATAATTCAATTGCATATCAATTAGGTTTTAAAAATACTATATTCACCTACTTTACTTTAAAAAAAAATAAAATAGAAATTTTTAATTATCGATTTCTTAATCCTATTTTTTCTTATAATAAAGTTAAAAAAAACTTTTTAGCGTTTAAAAAAAAGAAAAAGTTTTTAAAATGATAATCAAAGATAAAATTTAATGAAAAAGAGGTACTTTATGAAATATGTAGTGATAGTAGGGGGACAACTCCGAAATAAAGGCGCCCAAGCAATGACTTTTAAAGCAGTAGATGAAATGAAAAGAAAATATCCACAAAAAGAAATTATATTATTTGCCTCAGTTTTTAATGAGAAAGAGAAAGAAAAAGCAGCTCATTTAAACTTCAAAGTTTTAGAATGGCCATTAAGGACAAAAATGAAATTTCTTAAAGAGAATGTGAGTTTTGCTGTAGGCATAAAAAACTATTTGAAGTATTTAGTTAAAGGTCCAGGAAAAACTAAAGAAGAGCTTAAAGAAATTGCAACTATATTAGAAAATACAGATTTAATGTTAGATGTTAGTGGTTTTGCTTTATCTTCTCAACGTGGATACAATGCCACATTGAGTTACTTATATAACATAATCATTGCTAAAAAACATAATATTAGAATGATATTATTGCCACAATCTTTTGGACCTTTCGAATACACTAAAAAACAAAAAAAAATAGTGTTCCCATTGATGAAAAAGTATCTAAGTTATCCAGATGTTATTTACACCAGAGAAACCGAAGGCTTGAACTATTTGAAAGAATTCAATTTAAAAAATCTTAAATCTGCTTATGATATAGTTTTGCAGACTCGTCATGAATATAATTTATCGCACATTTATAATTTTAATGTTGTAAAAACAAAAAAAAGTGAAATTGATATTCAAAAAAATTCTGTTGCTATTGTACCTAATGAAAAAATTATGAACTCTAAAAATACTGCCAAACAGTACGAAATATATAAAGAGATAATAAATATATTATTAGCTGAAAATAAAAATGTATATTTACTTGTTCACTCAAACGAGGATAAAAAGATTTGCGAAAATATTAAAAAAGAATATAAAGAGACCGATGAAGTAATATTAATAAACGACGAGTTTGATTGCGTGCAAATGGAAGAAGTAATTTCCCAATTTGATTTCGTAATTGCTTCTAGATATCATTCGATAATCCATGCTTATAAGAAATCGGTACCTGCTTTGGTTTTTGGTTGGGCAGTGAAATATCAAGAATTACTAGAAAACTTTTCTCAAACAAAGTACTTGTTCGATGTAAGAGAAGATGTCGAAGTGAAAGAAATAATAAAAATGGTAAAATTGATGCTCCAAAACTATGGCAATGAAGTATCAATTATTGAAAAGCAAAAAAAAGAATGTGAAAACGAAAATTTATTTGATGAGATCAAAATTTAGATGGCATAATTTTAGTTAGTATGAAATCTTGTATTGGAGGAGCTTATGGAAGGGAAAATTGATCTAAAAGAAGTTTTCAACACAGTCCAGAAAAGAACTAGATTAATTGTAAGTGTAATTCTCATAACGTTATTTATAGGTGCTGTTATTACGTTTTTTGTGCTAACTCCACGATATGAAGCAAGTACACAAATTTTGGTTAACCAGGCGCAACCTGAAAACGAACAAATTTCTTCTAGTGATCTTCAATCTAGTCGAGAATTAATGAGTACTTATAGGGTTATTATGACTAGCCCGGCTATATTAGAACCAGTTTTACAGCAATCAAATTATAACGGCTCTATAGGAGAACTACGATCTAAAATAGAAGTATCAGCAGAAGAAGAATCTCAAGTAGCTACTCTAACTGTAACAGAGAACTCTCCCCAGACAGCCGTAACATTGGCAAATACTCTAGCTCAAACATTTGAAGAAGAAATATCAGGAATAATGGAAGTGGATAATGTTAGTATATTATCTCAAGCTCAATTAGGAGATAGTGAAGTTCCAATTTTTCCAAAACCTTTTATTAATTTATTTGTGGCTTTGATTTTAGGGGTTTTGATTGGAGTGGGTTTAGCATTATTACTTGAATATATGGATAAATCTTTGAAAAATGAAGAAGACATTGAAAAAGAGTTGGGGATTCCTATTTTAGGTATAGTGCCTTATATGGCAGATAATGACCTCGCAAAGGCGTCTAGCAATCAACAGGTAAATTCTACTTTAAGAACTAAAGCCCGAGAAAAAGAAAAAGCAAAAAAAATTTTCTGAAGAACTTGTAAATATCTTTTAAATATCTCGATTCTTATTTTACGGATAGTCTAATTTTAAAAGTTAAAACTTTTCTGTTTCAAGGGAGGCTTTCTCATCGTGGTAAGGTCAAAAAAGCTCTAAGCAAACCATTCAAGAAAAAACTCTCACTCAGCAGACCAAGCAGACAGAAGTCGTCATTACCGAATTTGGCAGCAAAGCAACCATGCTCGGCGCAGTGGCACTGCCGCTGGTGGAACTGCTTCAGCCGCAATGAATTTGTGCGCTTCTTATGAAAACATTCACCATTCATGACTAACTTTCCTTTCTTCTGGGAATAGAGAGGGGAAAGGAGTTGTCACAGATGAGAAACACATTCATTGCTGCCCAGGTCCGCTCGGATCGCTGGGAAGACATCGGCTCTCTTTTTCGTGATAGTGCAATTGTGAACTACGAACAGGCTAAGGAACGGAAAGAAGGACTGCTCATTCCCTTCTTTTATAACGAATATATGATGTGGAAGCCGGAAACGTATGAACTGCTCGAAGAACTGCAGGGACGCCCGGTACACATAGAGGAGCTTGCCTCCTGCCGCCTGACCGGTTTTCGGCACGAATTGGTTCTTTCGATCACTAATTGGGAGATTACCCCGGAAGGCATTATGGCCAAACAGTACCAGAATCACGAAAAACCGACACAAAATGTGCAGCTGATATAAATGAGAGAAGGCAGGGCCCGTTAGGGGCGCTGCTTTTTTATGCAGGCAGATGATCGTTTCCGGTGGGAGGTTCGTGTTAGAATGAGATAGAAAATTTTAGGATAGAAAGGAACGAAAGGCGGAGGCGTCTTTCGAAGGTCACTGTGCTATGAATTCACGTGTTTACTTACTGGCGGTGTCGGCGTTTATCGTCGGCATGGTCGAGCTGATTATCAGCGGGATTCTTCCGCTCATTTCGGAGGACTTATCGGTGTCGATTGCTATTGCCGGGCAGCTGATTACCATTTTTGCCCTCGTCTTTGCGGTGGCGGGCCCGCTTCTGCTGTCATTTACGTCCAATGTGGAAAGGAAAACGGTGTACATATGGGCGCTTGCGGTATTTGCGATTGCCAATATAGGCGCAAGCCTGGCACCGACGTTTACCGTCCTTATGGTCGCCCGGTTTGTAACCGCAGCGAGTGCGGCGCTTATTATTGTGCTTGCGCTTACGATGGCACCCAAGCTCGTGGAAGCGAAATACCGCTCGCGCAGCATCGGCCTCGTGACGATGGGGGTCAGCTCGGCGCTCGTCCTCGGCGTGCCGCTCGGGGTGCTCATCGGGGAGGCGTTCGGCTGGCGGATCATCTTTGTGATGATCGCGATGCTGACGGTGCTGATCGGCGCCGTCATGATCCGCTTTCTGCCGCGCATGCAACCGGAGCAGGTGGTTACTGTCGGCCAGCAGATCCGCTCGCTTAAAGATATCAAGATCGTCGGCATCCACAGCGTGACGCTTCTGGTGCTTGCGGGCCACTATACGCTGTACGGCTACTTTAACCCGTTCATGCAGGAGACGATGGGACTGAATTCATTCTGGATCAGCGCCATGTTCTTTATTTTCGGGGCCGCGGCGGTCTCCGGCGGAGGCATCGGCGGCTGGCTCACCGATCAGTTTGGGTCCAAAAAAATGTCGCTCACGTTCATTGCGTCGTTTGCGGTTATCCTATTCATTCTGCCGTTTGCGACCAACTCGATGGCGCTCTTTATCATAGCTGTGATTATCTGGGGTATTCTCAGCTGGTCGATTGCGCCGGCGCAGCAGAGCTATCTGATTGCGGTAGCACCGGAAACGTCCGACATCCAGCAGAGCGTCAACACGTCGGCGCTCCAGGTCGGCATTGCGATCGGCTCGATTCTCGGCGGTATTGTCGTGGAGCAGTCCGTCGTTGCCGCCACCTCCTGGGCCGGAAGCGCGCTTGTGGTGGTCGCCATGGTAATCGCGCTCATGGCATACCGGGCGCCGCGGGTGCGGGGAAGTGAAGCGAAAACCTGACCTACTGAAAAAACAATTGAAATTCAGCCCGAAAACAGCTATGATAAAGATGTTCAGAAAGCTGTAACATTTAAACATCGCGGCAGCGCTCCTGCAGGCGGTTTTAAATGAGTATAATTATGGAAACGATTACATTGGTATTTCGGCAGAGGTCCTGCCTGAAGCTAAGCGTCGTTCTGTTTCTGCTGGGGATTTTTATCCCGGCGGAGCAGGCGGCGCTTTTTTTATTATTACATATTGGGGAGTGAGAGAAATGAACAAAACAAAAAACCGCTGGCTGATTGCGCTCGCGGCTGTCGGGATTCACATTTCGATCGGATCGGTCTACGCGTGGAGCGTGTTCACCAATCCGCTCATTGACGCCTACGGGTGGAATTTAAGCGCCGTGTCGCTCACGTTCAGCATTGCGATCCTGTTTCTGGGGCTGTCGGCTGCATTTATGGGACACTTCGTTGAAAAGCATGGCCCGAGGGTATCGGGGATGGTTGCCGCAAGCTTTTTCGGCTTCGGCATGCTCGGCTCCGGGGCAGCGACGATGATGGAGTCACTGTGGCTGTTATACATAACGTACGGCATGCTTGGCGGTATCGGTCTTGGCATTGGCTACATCACACCGGTGTCGACACTCGTGAAATGGTTTCCGGATCGCCGGGGTCTCGCTACGGGGCTTGCGATTATGGGATTTGGCTTTGCGGCGATGATCGCAAGCCCGGTGATGGCCTCCCTCATTGAAGGCACCGGCATTCCGTTAACGTTTTTCATTCTAGGAGCAGTATATTTTATCGTGATGATGAGCTCGGCGCTGTACCTCGAGCGTCCGCCGGAAGGATACATGAAGGAATACACGGCTGTTGGAAAGCAGAAGCCGGACCTTGCGCAGCTGACGGCGAACGAGGCGGTCAAAACGCGCCGCTTCTGGTACCTGTGGGTGATGCTGTTCATTAACGTCACGTGCGGGATCGCGATTTTATCGGTGGCTTCCCCGATGGCGCAGGAAATTGCCGGACTGTCGGCAGCCGCTGCGGCCACCACGGTCGGCCTGATGGGCTTTTTCAACGGCGCCGGCCGCATTGCCTGGGCGAGTATTTCCGACTATCTCGGACGCCCGAACGTGTACACGGCTTTTTTCCTGATTCAAATCGTGATCTTCTTTGCGCTGCCGAACCTGACCGTCGCGCTGTTGTTCCAGCTGGCGCTGTTCTTAATCATGACCTGCTACGGCGGTGGCTTTGCTTCCATTCCGGCGTATATTGGCGATATTTTCGGCACGAAGCAGCTCGGTGCCATTCACGGCTACGTGCTGACCGCCTGGGCGGCAGCCGGCCTGGTGGGACCACTGCTTGCCTCCTGGATCCGCGGGGTCACCGAGAGCTACGCGCTCACGCTTTCGATTTTTGGCAGCATGTTTATCGTCGCGCTTCTCGTATCGCTCTTAATCCGTATCGATATCCGCCAGCTGAAGCAGGCGAACGCTGAGCCGGCTAAGGCAGAGAGACTTTCGAGTTGATTTTTGCGGCCGCGGCGCATAAGATTTAGAGAGCATAAATAGTAAAGGTGAAAAAAATGAACAAATACGAAGCTGAGTTCAGTAATCTGGTCAAAGCGTTCCGCAAACGCCATATGGGCAAAGGGCCGGGCAAAATCAACACCACGTTCTGCAAGCACTGGGCCATCTGCGAGATGGAGGGCAACCTGTCGCCGGTGGAAAAGTTTATCGCTGCCGCCGACAACGGTGAACAGATGCTGCGGGCGGCCCGGACCGAGATGGTGAAGGACATGTACAAAAAGAACCATCCCGTGGAGATGGAAGAATTCCTCGGCAGCACATTCGTCGATTTGTATGTGGATATTGATATCGAAAAGGATTTCGGCATGTCGATCTTCGTGTTCAGTGACAATATTCAGGAGAAGTTTTCTTAAATACACAGGTTAGGCACTTCGCAGCGACCCTGCAAAAGACTCAACCGCTTTGCGCTCCGGGCGATTCAGGCTCCGGGGCGTGAGGTGGTTTTTTTATTATTACACATAAAGGAGTTATTGATTATGGGAGAAACCAAGCACCAGGGACCAATGAAAAAAGCCAAAATGCCGGCGCCGGAGCACTGGGTGAGCCCGATTCCGTTCGGTCTCGGCAAGGTGAAGCCGAAGCATATCCGGGATTCGATGAAAATCGCCTGGGGCAACAAGGACAACCTCGGCTACGCGAAAAACATTATTACGAAGGGCGTCTGCGACGGCTGCGCCCTCGGAGTATCCGGGCTGTACGACCAGACGCTCAGCGGCCCGCACATCTGTACGACGCGGCTGAACGTGCTGCGGCTGAACACGATGCCGGCAGTAGAGGATGAGATTTTAAACAAGGATATTGATGAGCTGCGCGAATACTCGAGCACCGAACTCCGGGAGCTCGGCCGGGTGCCGTATCCGATGATCCGCCGCAAGGGCGAGCGCAAGTTTTCCCGGCTCAGCTGGGACGACGCGATGGATACGATCGCGGATAAAATGAAGGAGCTCGACCCGAAGCAGTATGCGTTCTACTTAACGTCGCGCGGCATTACGAACGAATCGTACTACGTGGCCGCCAAGGTGTCCCGGTTTCTCGGGGCAAACCATATCGACAACGCGTCGAGAATCTGCCACTCGCCGAGTAAGACCGCGATGAAGCGATCGGTCGGGGTCGGGGCATCGACAGCCAACTATCAGGACTGGATCGGCACCGACGTGCTGATGTTCTGGGGGAGCGTGGCGTCCAACAGCTCGCCGGTCTCTACGAAATACATGCTCGAGGCGAAGAAAAAGGGCACGAAAATTATTGTCATCAACCCGTACCGCGAGCCGTCGATGGACGAGTACTGGATTCCGTCGAATCCGGAATCGGCGCTGTTTGGCACCAAGGTTGCGGACGACTTTTACCAGATTAATATCGGCGGCGACATTGCGTTTATGCACGGCATCATGAAGCACTGGTTCGACATGGAGGAAGAGGTGCCGGGATCTGCGATCAACCATGACTTCGTCGACGAGCACGTGAACGGCTACGAAGAGCTGAAGCAGCAGGTAATGGCGCAGTCGTGGGAAGAAATTACAGAATCCTCCGGCGTGACCCGCGAGCGGATCATCGAGCTTTCCGACCTGCTTGCCCGCAGCAAAAACGCCGTATTCGCCTGGGCGCTTGGGCTTACGATGCATTCGTTTGCAACCGACAACATTTCGCAGGTGGCAAACCTCGCGCTGCTGCGCGGCTTTCTCGGCCGTCAGTACAGCGGCCTGATGCCGTTTCGCGGCCATTCGAGCGTGCAGGGAAGCGGAGAAATGGGCGCCGATCCGTTTGTGCTTCCGGGCGGCGACTTTAAAGGCGACAACATCGAACGGATCGAAAAGCTCTGGGGCTTTGACATTCCGAAATGGCAGGGGGACGTCGTCGGCGTGACGCTTGAAAACATCATGTTGCCTGAGGATCACGAGCGCAAAATCAAAATGTACTACCTGTCCGGCGGCAACTTCCTGGAAACGATGCCGGATCCGGATTTTGTGGAACAGGCGCTCTCGGAGCTCGACGTCCGTGTGCACCAGGACATCATCCTGAATACGTCGACGCTAGTGGATGCGAAGGAGGCGGTGATTGTGCTGCCGGCGAAAACCCGCTACGAGCAGGAGGACGGCGGCACGTCGACCTCGACCGAGCGGATGGTCTATTTTTCCCCGGAAATCGAAGGCAACAAAAACAAGATTGAGGAAGCACGGGCGGAATGGAAAATCTATATTGACCTCGCCAGGCGCGTGAAACCGGAAACGGCTCATCTGGTTGATTTTAAGGATGGCTGCGAGGTACGCGAGGAAATGGCCAAGGCGAACCCGAACTACAACGGCGTCCAGCATCTGAAAAAGCAGGGCGACGTGTTCCAGTGGGGCGGGGCATGGCTGTGCGAAGGCGGCGTCTGTCCGACAACTGATGGACGAGGCAATTTGATTCCGGTCGAAATTCCGGACCTGAACCGGCAGCCGGGTGACTTTTACCTGACGACCCGGCGCGGCAAGCAGTTTAACTCGATGGTCTACAAAAAAACCGATCCGATCAACGGGGCGGAGCGTGATGACGTGCTCATGAACGAAGCGGATGCGAAGGAAAACCGGATCGCTGACGGCGAGGCGGTCGTGCTGTACAACCAGTACGGCGTGTTTCAGGGCCGGGCGCGGATTGCTGACATGGCGAAGGGCAATCTGGGCGTCCATTTTCCTGAGGGTAACTTCCTGCTGCCAAAGGGTCGCTACGAGCAGTTTGCGAAAATACCGGATTACAATATCGGCGTAAAGGTGGAAAAAGCCGAAAAATTCAACGCCCGCAAGGATACCGAGTATTTGGAAAAACGGGTGGATGATCTTGAGGATACGCCAGGGGCGTAAAAAAGAACCCAGGATGAGCTCTTAACCTGAGCAGTCCTGGGTTCTTTTTATTCTTCTGTAATACGCTTAGCACCGACTAAATGACTTTTCCAGTAATCTGTGTATCCAGTATAGTCGACTCCTCTGCTGAGGGTGGCATGAAATAGCGTTTCTTCATCGATGTACATCGAGACATGGTTAATGGAACCATCATTAGTGGTGTCAAAAAAGACGAGGTCGCCCTTTTCGAGTTGGTCTTCCGGCACCTCTACACCCTCCTGGTACTGCTGCCGGGAAGTTCTGGGCAGTGTAATACCATTTTCTGCAAATATAAGCTGAAGAAAGGAGGAACAGTCAAATGTGGACGTGGTATAGGGCGGGGCCCCAAATTGGTAAGGCGTACCGATATATTTTTCACCGGACTCAATAATATTATCGATCGTATAGGTGGATATGCCTTCCACTAATTCGACACTGTCGGGTGCATCTCCGGGAGCAGCTTCTTCATAGGAAACCTTTACCTGCTCCGATATAGCAGCCGTTCCGCCTAAAATAATGTTGGTATTATACGAGCTGTTTAAATAATTGGTGGTGGAGGCCTGTGCCTGTGAA
The DNA here is from genome assembly GCF_056034365.1 of Marinococcus sp. LNHM5E3-2.1. Lineage (NCBI taxonomy): Bacteria > Bacillati > Bacillota > Bacilli > Caryophanales > Bacillaceae > Marinococcus > Marinococcus sp. LNHM5E3-2.1. The sequence goes on along the minus strand of NZ_JBQLIB010000002.1, from coordinate 100,594 downwards.
GGGTGAGAAAGCACAATAGACGCTCCGATTTTATTCGCGAGGCCGGCAGCAGCTACGGCATCAGGATAATCTTCTTCATCGCTTTTTACGGAAGTGCCGCGAACCAGCAGATTGTAATTGCCGGGTGAATAAGACGCAGCCGCTTTGACACTTGTTTCGTAACGAGTGTCACCTTTAATTCTTCTTACTTTAATTCCTTCAGCTTCCAATTCCTCGACAACCTGGGAACTGACGGCATTAGTGCCGCCAAAAATAGTGACATAATTGACTGAAGGGGGAAGGTCAGTAGAAAGGCTGTCTTTTTTCGTTAAATAAATAGGGAGGCTGTCATCTACAGCCATGCCGGACGCACTTAAAGCGTCGGCAGCTACTTCCCCGCTGACCAGAATGGCCGAAGAAGCACTGGAATAGCCGGCAGTGTCATTCACTTCTTCCGCTGTTTCATATCTGGTTGCTCCGGATACGCGTTCCACATTGATCCCTGCACTTAGAAACTCCTGTTCTACGCTGGAAGAAAGAGCTGCCTCTCCGCCGAGCAGGTAAACAGTTTTAGCATCAAGTCGAAGAACCTCCTCCATGATACGCGGATCTAAAGAATTAGTTCTGGAAAGCAGGATGGGTGCATCAGCCATTTCCACAATCCCCGCCGAAGCTAGAGCGTCTGCAGGGTGGTCAGATCTGGCAATGACCACTGAATCACTGTTTTCCCAACCATACTGAGAAATTTCGATAGCGGTGCCGATCCGGTCATCTCCGGAAATTCGTTCAGCTGCTTCTGCTTTAACGCTGATGGAAAGACTCAAAAAAAATGCCACGACAACAGTTATGGCGAACATAGCTTTAATATGTGTATGCATAAAACGCTCCTTATAGTTAGAATACATATTTTTCAAAACATAATGTATTCTAAGCATAAAGGCATAAAGTTAAATTTAATAGTACCACTTTAGGTATTAGGTCTTATTTATTGTTTCATGCAGATGTTATTCATGTTTATTAACCAACTTCATCAGTAGTACAAATACAGTTACGTCCCTGTCGTTTTGCCTGGTACAGCGCCTGGTCCGCCAGGTCATACAAAGCATGAACGTTTTTTCCGGAGGCCGGGTAGGCCCCGACTCCAATCGAAATGGTGATGAAGACGGGAGCGGGGCGCCCGGCAACGATGAACGGGGTTCGGGCAACATCGGCACGGATGCGCTCGGCAATGGTTAATGCGTGCGTTTCATCGCAGTCGTAAAGAATCACGCCGAACTCTTCGCCGCCGATGCGGAAGGCAACATCACCCGGGCGGATTGAAGCAACGATTACATGGCTGAGCTGCTTTAAAACCATATCGCCCTCGAGGTGTCCGTGCGTATCATTGATTTGCTTAAAATAGTCGATATCAAGCACTAAAAGCGACAGGGAGCGGTTGCTTGCGGGATATTCCTCTGCGGCCTGCCCGAGCAGCTCCTGGAAGGCGCGCTGGTTGTACAGCGCCGTTAAATTGTCCCGGTACGCCTGGTACTGGTAGCGGTTAAACATCTGGTTCACTTTATTTAAATGAACAAACATGTAAACAGAAACACCTGTACCTGTAAGGGAGGCAAGAAAATAAAAAGCCGAAACAGGAAGCGAGACCGTTAACGGCATCAGTATGGAAAGCATCAATGTCATATAAAGAGTGGTGAGTCCAATCATCCAGGCCGCCCGCCGCCAGATATTTTTCACGGCAGTATGGACGATCCCGCCTGAGACTACGCTGAAAGCAATGAGGAGCAGGGCAGGGAGGGAAGAAGGGCTGAAGTCCATGAGCAGCCGTCTGGCTGCGATAATCATTCCGGTGATAATAGTCGGCACCCAGCCTCCAAAGACAGCCATCAACGTAACCGGCACGAGCCGGAGGTCGATGATAGTCGTCTCGTTCAGCGGAATGGTATAGGCAAGCAGGACAAGCCCCAGCATCCCGCTGGCGGCACCGGCAGCTATTTTTTGTTTTACTGGTGAAGCCGTGCTTAAAGGTGTTTTATAAAGCAGGCGGTGAAACAAATAGATAAACGATATAAGAATAGTTATATTAATAAAAAATCCTGACAGCATAGCATCCCCCGTCGCTGCTTGGCTCAAGCTGAACTTTAGATTCAAACAAGAGTTTTATCCCAATAATAGCACCTCTTTGATCCAAAAAAAGGAACAGGAACGAAAAGATGAAAATAAGTAAAAACGAACGATACGTTGAAAAGCTTGGACATTAGTCATAAAGCACTAACACTGTACTTGCTTGACTAAAGCTCAACTATATTCATGGTCCTGCCGATAAAAGACATAGATGTGTAATATTCTATGCTTGGAAAATGCTATGAATTCGGGGTGAACGTGGTGGAGCTTACTTATGAATCGTACAGTCCTGGACTAGTGGTGCTGTCTGTTTTGATTGCGGCATTTGCCTCCTATACAGCCTTTCACGCCGCCGGCCGACTAAAAGCGGCCGGATCGAAGCATAAAGCCGTCTGGGCCATGAGCGGCGGTTTGTGTCTCGGCGGCGGTATCTGGTCGATGCATTTTATTGCTATGCTCGCACTTGATGTGGGTATGCCGGTTACATATGACCCGGGGCTGCTTGTGCTGAGCATTGTGATGGCGGTGGGGGCCAGCTGGCTGGCTTTTCTGATTCTGCAATTTTTCAAACCGGGTCTCCGGTGGCACCTGCTTGGCGCTGTTTTTATCGGAAGCGGCATTGTGTCGATGCACTATATCGGCATGGCAGCGATGCAGATGAATGCAGAGATAAAGTACAGCCCGGTACTTGTGATAATATCCGTCGTGATTGCCTATCTGGCATCGTTTACCGCTCTGCGGCTGCTTTCGGTCGTGCCGTCCATTCAAAAACGCCTCTGGAAGGAGATCGGCTTTATCGGAAGTTCGCTTTTGATGGGAGCGGCTATTGCAGGCATGCATTATACAGGCATGGCCGGAGCGTCATTTGAACACGGAAGCGCCGGAATGGGAATGGATGGCACTGCCGTTCAAACGGAGCTTTTGTCCATTTTTATCGGTATTGGAATTATGATGATTTTAGTTATTACGACCATTGTGGCTGTTTTTGAACGTCAGATCGAATTTAAGAAAGACGAGCTGGATTACATCGATGATTTGTACCGGGGCATTATTCATACGGCGAACGATGCAATTATTACGTCCAATATGGATATGAAAATTGTATCCTGGAATGATGCGGCAGAGCGTATTTTCGGACACCGGCAGGCAGATATTATCGGCGAGCCGCTTTCAACGATTATTCCAAGTGCGTATCAAAGAAGGGTGGAGTATTTTCATCAAACCGGCGAGGATGTGGAAAGTGCCTCACTCGTTGAGCTGGAAGGGCTGCACTGCGATGGCTGGACATTTCCGCTCGAGCTTTCCTTTTCCCGGCAGGGAAGCGGGGGCCAAAAAGTATATACCGGAATTGTGCGCGATATTTCGGAGCGTATCAAACAGAATGAACGTATCCAGGAGCTGATTTACCGGGATGATTTAACCCGGCTGCCGAACCGGCGTATGCTGAACGAGCATCTTACCCATATGCTTGAGCAGCTGTCTCAGGCGAATTTGGCCGTGCTGTTTGTTGACCTGGACCGGTTTAAAAATGTAAACGACGTCTACGGGCACCGTATTGGTGATGAGCTTTTAATTATTGCCGCTGAACGGATGAAAAAGCGTCTGCGGGAAACGGATTTTCTGGCCAGGCAGAGCGGGGATGAATTTGTGGTTATTTTGCCGGAGTCTACCGGCTACGGGGCAGGGAACACGGCTCATTCGCTGGTACAGGTATTGAATGAACCGGTCACAATAGAGAAAAATGAGTTGTTTATTTCCGCCTCGATTGGCATCAGTGTGTATCCGGAGGACGGGGAAACAGCGGAGGACCTGCTAAAGCATGCCGATACGGCGATGTACAAAGCGAAAAGCAGCGGCGCAAATCAGTACTTCTTCTTCACGGCCGATATGAATGAAGAGGTGTCCAAAAAAATGCTGCTCGAGTCCGGACTTAGGAAGGGCATCATCACCGAAGAATTTTTGTTGTACTATCAGCCGCAGGTGGACGTTGTCAGCGGAGAAATAAAGGGCTATGAAGCACTTGTGCGTTGGAGGCACCCGGAGCTCGGAATGGTGCCGCCGGGAGAATTTATTCCGCTTGCTGAAGAAACCGGACTCATCATCCCGCTCGGGCGCTGGATTCTACAGGAGGCGTGCCGGCAGATGGCAGAATGGAAAAAAGCCGGAAGCACGGTAACCAGAATGTCAGTGAATATTTCCACCCTTCAGTTCCAGCAGCCGGACTTTTTGAATATGGTTATGGAAATTCTTGAAAATACCGGCCTTCCCCCGGAATACCTGGAGCTTGAGCTGACGGAAAGCATTGTGCAGGATCCGGAACGGTCGGTGCCTCTGATGGAAAGCATTCGGGCCAGGGGTATCCGCATCTCTCTTGATGATTTTGGCACCGGCTACTCATCGCTCAGCTACCTGAAGGACTTTCCATTGAATACACTTAAGATCGATAAATCGTTTATGGACAACATCGAGGACGGGCAGCGCGAGGAAGCGATCGTGGAAAGCATTATCCATATGGCCCAACGTCTTGGCTTTAACGTGATCGCAGAGGGAATCGAAAAAAGCTCGCAGTTGAGCCTCCTCTCGGAAAAAGCGTGCCAAGAATACCAGGGCTATTACTACAGCCCGCCGCTCCCGGCTGAAGCGATAAACGAATACGCAGGGCGCCGGGATGAAAAATATACGTCTTGAATTTGGAAAGCCCGCGCAGATGAGTCTGTACGGGCTTTTTTGCTGGGGAAACGCTATTATCCTTATCATCCATAATGTTTTTCTGGAAATTAAATTACAATTAGTGTAAATTAATTTTTAAGACTTAGTTCAAAAAGCTTATTTATGGAGGTTTGTTATGTCCCAGGTTCATTATTTTCCAAGGTATTCACAAAAAGAAAATATGGTCACCAACAATACACTGCTCTTGTTCAATCGGTTGTATAATTACAGCGCGGACACGTTCAATCAGTTTTTGAACAATTTAATTGAAAAAGTGGATCAGAAAATCGATACGAGACTGTCGTTTGAACAACAGGTAAAGGCAAAAGAAAGTGTGCCAGACGGAGTGATCCGTCAGCAGAGCTTTAAAATCATTATCGAAACAAAGCTGTATGGTCAAGAACAGATTCAGCAATTAATTAAACACCATAACTCCTTTAACAATGAAGACCAGCAGGTACTTCTTTGGATAAACAAAACTCCTATTGATAAAGCCTATGAAACAAAAATTATCAAAGAGTTAACCGCTATTAATGAACAAAGAGAGAATAAAATTATATTCGTACCAGTAACTTTTAAAGAAATTTGTGATAAAGCAGCAGAGGTCATCCAAAGCCAGCATTTTGGGCTGGGCGAAGTAGTAGAGGATTATGCAGCGTTTTGTAATGAAGCAGGGCTGATTGATAATTCCCATACAAAAATGAGAGTGGTTTTAGCCAGCAGTTCCCTGGATCAGAACATGGAGTACGGAGTGTACTATGCTCCTTCATCCCGGGGCTATCAGCAGCATAAGTACTTAGGCTTGTATGCAAACAAAGCAGTACGCGGTATCGGTCAAATCACAAACAGTGCCGATATTGAATACGACGAAGAGACCGATGAATTTTTGGTAATCGAGACGCAAATTAAGGATATTACTGAGGAACAAAAAAGTATTGTTAAACAAGTTATTCAAAAAGCAAAAGAAGAGCAGGGGTTCTTAATTGCTAAAGGGCATCGTTTTTTCTTTGTAGATAAATTTGAGGGGATGGAGTACAAAAAAACAACATCAGGAGGGCTGATGGGGCAGCGGTATTTTGATTTAGCAGACGTCCCAGGCTTTAATCTTAAATTAAATACAAAAGAAATAGCAGATTTACTGGATCAAAAAGAATGGGGAGCGAAAAACTAAAGCTTTCAAGCCATAATTTATTAGAGAGAAAAGCCCGCGCAAATGAGTCTGCACGGGCTTTTCCTATGCTTTATCACGTCAGCCGCTCAATCATTTCCCGGTGTTTTGGATAAGCAGCGGTAAGTTCGTCACGCGCGAGCAGCTCGAAGTCGGCAAAGTCAAAGCCGGGAACGACGACGCAGCTGACAAGTGCGAACTGCTCCGGTTTGCGGACTTCGGCCCCGAATATGGTTCCCTTCGGCACGATGCCCTGAAGCACTTCGCCATTAGCGGGGTTCGGTCCAAGCGTCATAATTTCATGGTGCCCGCTCTCTGGATGAATCATATGCACGTCAAGCGGAGCGCCGGTATGGTAATACCACATTTCGTCCGACTGCAGCTGATGGAGGCGGGAAGGCTCACCGGAACGGACGAGAAAATGAATACTCGTGTACTGGGCGCGGGTTCTGCCAATAGGCGTAGTGACTGTCTCCTCCGATTTCATCGTCTGCCGGAAAAAGCCGCCCTCCGGGTGCGGTTCAAGCTGCAGTTCTCGGATCCATTCGTCAGCTTTAGTCATAGAGAAGCCTCCCTCTTATTATCTGTAATTTTCTTTATACGTTGCGGGCAGCGTTCCTTTTTCAATGAATTCCTGCACCAGCTGCTGGAAAGTCTTTGGGTCACGGGCTTCGATCGAAAGCGTCCGCAGGTGGCTGTAAAAGGAGCGCTTTTCAAATTCATAGGCGAATTTTTCCGCGAATGATTGGGCGACCACCTGGCCGTAGCTCCAGCAGATTTGTTTTTTATCCTCCGGCAGCGAGCGGGCTAACAGCACGAGCGTTTCAAGCAGCATATTGGTGAGAACGGGGTCGTTTTTCACATAAACACTGATGTGTCCAAAGGCCGTATACAGGTAATCGTCAAAATACTCCTGCTTCATGACGACGCGGAGCGCGTTTTCCCCGTCGGACAAATACGGTGTGAACGAGGTGACTTTGGCGATGGAAAGCAGCAGGTCAATCAGCTGATACAGCGTGTCTTTAAGTGTCCCCGGTTCATCGTTGGCCACCGCCTTCACAGCGATATCCTTCAGCTTCTGGACTCCGAATCCGAGATCCTGAATTTCGTTCTGCCGGTCACCGAGAAACAGCATGCGCCGGTATTTCTGCTCATCCACTTCGTCCACGGTGGTGCCCTCGGTCGTCCAGTAGGAAAAGAGTGTCAAATCGGGCAGCAGGAAATCACCAATATTGCAGTGCAGCTGAATCACGAGGCCATCCTTTTGGGCTTCCTGGATCAGCTTGCCAAAATCGACAATCTGCAGGTAGCCGGACGTTTCGCACGCCACCTTTGTTGCCTGGTCCTGTTTCTCCTGCGGCAGATAGGAAAGGCTGAGGTGGTCCGGGTTGTCGGCCCGGTATTTTTCAAGGTCGTAGTAGAGCGTGTTTAAAATCCGTTCCTCAGACTGTTTTTTCATGTCTGTCGTAATGCTTGGCGGCTGCATCCATTTGGTGGCGTGGTTAATAAACAAAATAAAGTTCAGCACCGAAAAGGCCGTCATGAGCACGCCCGCAATTGGAAAAACCGTGTACTGGCTGATGGACGAATCCAAAAAGAAAAATACGATCAGCAGATAGAAGAAACAGAGGTTAAAGATACCGATCGCATGCTGTGTGCGGCGGTTGGAAATGAAATTGAGCAGCACCCGCGGCGTGAACTGGTTCGACATGTTCGTGAGCACCATCAGCATTGAGTTAAAGGTGAACGCGTTGAGCGTCAGCACCCCGGACAGCATGGTGCTGTACATCGTCTGGGTGAGCGAGTATTCTGTCGTGAATGCTGACAAAAGTGTCCATCCCGGCCGGAGGCTGAATTCGATCCAAAACGAGAGAATCGATAAAAGAGAAGCGATAATAATATAAATAGCCGGCAGCACCCACAGGCTGGCACGCGTTTCGTGCCAGCGCTGGCGGGAGGACATGCTGAGCAGCCGTTTTACCGGTGCCGGCATCATGCGAAACAGCATATGAAGCATGGTTTCACCCGCTTTCTTTTTTAAGAGTTTGTATAATTTCCGCTACAGTTAAGCATAAAGGTTCCGAAGGGTAAATGAAATAAGTACCGGAAAATAGGCCCTGTTTCTCCGTCAGCGCCGGGTGGTATATTGAATCGTAATAGGATACATATACAGGAGGAGGAAAACGATGAATATTGCCGTTTATCAGATGGACATTGTGGCGGGAGACCCGGAAGCGAACCGGGAAAAGGTAAGCCGGTGGCTCAGGGAGCAGGAGCCTGGCAGCATGGATATGGTCATGCTTCCGGAAATGTGGACGACCGCGTATACGCTGCCGGAGCTTCAGGATATTGCGGAGGATCCGGCAGACAGCGAAACGATCCGTTTTTTGCAGGAGGCGGCGAAACACTATGATGTTCATATCATGGGAGGGTCGATCGCGGTAAAAGAAAACGGGAAGGTGTATAACCGGGCCGTTGTGATAGATAACACAGGGGAGCTTGTATATGATTATGACAAAATCCATCTCGTGCCGATGCTGAACGAGCCGGCGTACTTAAGCGGCGGGCGCGAGCCGGTGAAGGTGTTTGAGATTAACGGAATCAAAATGGGGGTCGTAATCTGCTATGACCTTCGTTTTCCGGAAATTATCCGGAGCCTCGCTCTGCAGGGGTGTGAGCTGTTGTTTATCCCGGCGGAATGGCCGGACAGCCGACGGAATCACTGGGACGTGCTGAGTGCGGCGCGGGCGGTGGAAAACCAGATGTATGTCGTGACGTGCAACCGCCCGGGTTCCTATGATGGTATTACATTCGCCGGATCCTCGGCCTTTATCGATCCGTGGGGCAACGTGCTGCAGAAGGGGAGCGTGGACGGCGAGGAAACGCTCCAAGAAACCCTGGATCTATCCAATGTGGCAGAGGTCCGTAAAAACGTACCCGTTTTTGACAGCCGGGTGCCGGAGTTGTATGAATAGAGCAGAAAGCAGCCTTTGGGAAAAGAAATCGTTGAACTGCACAGCCTGAGCCGGCATCAGACGATCTGACATGCGATAAAGTGTAGCAGCTGCAGCAGCCGATTGAATGAAGAAAGGCGGCGGTGAATGATGGAACAAAACCAAAGCGATCTGTTGAAAAAAGGCGTACAGCGCCGGGTGCTGTGGGGAGCCATTTTTTTAATGGCCACTTCCTCTATCGGACCGGCATTTTTAACACAGACAACAGAATTCACGTCCCAGTTTCTGGCTAGTTTTGCGTTTGCCATTTTAGCATCGATTATTATTGATATTGGCGCCCAGTTAAATATCTGGCGGGTGCTGGTTGTTTCCGGAAAACGGGGGCAGGACGTGGCAAACATGGTATTTCCGGGGCTCGGCTACCTGGTAGCGGCGCTCATTGTGCTCGGCGGTATTGCCTTTAACATCGGGAACGTGGCCGGGGCAGGTCTTGGTATTAACGTGCTGTTTGGTATTTCCCCACAGGTGGGAGCGGTGATCACCGGGGTGATCGCTATTATCATTTTTACTGTGAAGAGCGCCGAAAAAGTGGTGGATATCCTTATCCCCATTCTCGGTATCGTGATGATCACGATGGTGGGCTATGTGATGATCACGACCAACCCGCCGGTTGGAGAAGCTGTAGTTCGTAGCGTGTTCCCGGAGGATTACGCAGTACTCGTGCTCCCGGTTGTGACGCTTGTTGGCGGAACCGTGGGCGGCTATATTACCTTTGCCGGTGCGCACCGGCTGATCGACCGGGGATTCAAGGGGAAAGAAGCCCTTCCCCTTGTCACGAAAGCTGCGAATTTTGGCATCTTAACGACCGGAGTTATGAGAGTGCTTTTATTCCTTGCCGTGCTGGGTGTCGTGTCTGCAGGGTATACGCTTGATGAAGCAAATCCTGCGGCGTCTGTGTTTCAGATCGCTCTCGGCAATGTCGGCTATAAAATCTTCGGCGTGGTGCTCTGGTCCGCTGCCATCAGTTCCGTGATCGGATCGGCGTATACGAGTGTTTCATTTATTCGCTCCTTTCACCCGCAGCTTGAAAAGTATTATAAATGGCTGATCATCGGCTTTATTGCTTTTTCCACGATTGTGTTTGCGATTGTCGGGGAGCCGGTAACATTGTTAATCGTGGCTGGTGCTTTAAACGGGTTAATCCTTCCGTTAACCCTCGGATCGGTGCTTCTTGCTTCAAGGAAAAAGTCCATTGTCGGGGAATACAGGCACCCGGCCTGGATGCTCATCTTTGGGATAGTGGCAGTGTTGGTCACCTTGGTGGCAGGATTTCTGTCGCTGCAGGGAATTGCGGATTTGTGGCAGTAGAATGTTAAAAGGAAACACTCTGCAGGCCGAAGGAGATTGAATAGCTTCGCCCGCCTGTGGTATAAATTCATTTAACAAAAAACGGCCTGTGCGCGAACACGGACCGCCAACATCAGTACTGACCCTTCAAAGGGGTCGGCTCAGGGAAAAATAAACCACTGGAGCGCTCTAACTCAAAGTTGGTTTATTTTTTTATGCTTTTTACTATAAAATTTTATTTTTATTACAATTTTTTGTCATTTAGTGGTACAATTTGACTAGTATATTGTAATTATTAAAAGGGGGATTTGTATGAAGTATTGCCCGAATTGCGGGAAAGAAAATGAGTCAGGGGGACGCTTTTGTCCTTCTTGCGGTCAGGACATGCAGCCATCTGTCAATCAGCAATCACCGGACAACATTCAGCCACAAGCTTCAAGTTCTGGTCAGTACCAAAACACGAATCAACCACCAACACAAAATACTACAGACGCAGTTTCAAAAGCATTCAGTGACAAAAATACACTGCCGTTTGTGATTATTGGCTGGATTTCGGTCGCTTTTTCACTGATTTTCATTCCGGTGGTGTTTGGAGCAGTTTCAGTGATTATGGGCTTCCTCGTCCGGACTAAGGGGCAGCCAACCCATGGAATGATTATGATTATTGCCGGTATTGCAGCAGCTATTATGGGAATGCTGATCGGGTTTGTAATTGGTGCGAACAGCTACTATTATTAATTTTATACAAATGAGGAGGAACTGCAAAAGTTCCTTCTTTTTATATTGCTTAAATAGAGAATCAGTTTTTGCACGTTTGCCCATTGTCCCGGAAAGGAAAGAGCCGGGAAGAGAGATTTAAAATTACACAGATGAAGGATGATACCAATGCCAATATACTGCAAGCGGCTCCATAAGAAAGCAGATACGGACGACGGCTACCGGATTTTTGTTGAGAAGGAATGGCCGAACGAAGTCGAAGAGGTGCGTGCCGATATTCATGAATGGGTGGACGGTGTTGCCCCGTCGAAGGAGCTCCAGAAGGCGCTTGAGGACGAACCGAAAAAGTTCGAAAGCTTCAAGGAGGCGTATAAGGCAGAGCTTGAGCAGGATGAGCTCAAACGCGAAGAATTGCAGCGCCTAAAAGAAATTGTGCGGATGCAGGACAAGGACGTGACGCTCGTCTTTTCGTCAGAGGATGTAAAGCGAAATCACGCCTGGGTGCTGAAGGAAATTCTCGATCAGCAGCCGGCGCATCCGGACGGGTAATACGAAGGCCCGCCTACAGCAGGCGGGCCTGAAGCGTGGAGACGACGAGTCCCCACGCTTTTTTTGCGGTGCTTTTTCGTCCGACATGGGTGAAGGCGTGAATGGTTTTTGGAAACATCTGATACTCCACCGGCACGCCTTCCTGCTTCAAGCGCTCTGCGTACCGGAATGCCTCGCGGGCGAGGGAATCGTATTCCGGGGTGAACACAAGCGTCGGCGGCAGCCCTTCGAGTGATTCCGCACGGAGCGGGGAAATATACGGGTGCGCAGTGCTCTGGCCCGTTTCCAGGTAGCTTGCCGTGAACAGATCCGCCACAAAAATGGGAATCGCTCCGGGAAAGAATGCTTTTTCGCGGGGATCAGTCGCAAGGTCGAGAATCGGCGAGTCCAAAATTTGAACTGCGGGCATCGGCGCCCCGGTGTCGCGCAAAAGCAGCAGCGTTGATGCTGCAATGTTTCCGCCGGCACTGTGTCCGCCGAGGGCGAAGCGTTCCATATTCAGGCCGAGCCAATCCTCATGGACGTGCAGCCATGCGATCACGTCCCGGATTTCAAACAGGGAAAATGGAAACCGGCTGCGCGGGGCCAGGTGGTAATCGATATTCACGACCACACAGGGGGTCAGCTCGGCGACATAGCGGCCCCAGTCTTCATCGTCGGCGTAGCTTCCCATGAAAAAGCCGCCGCCGTGCAGATTCACAAACACCGGAAGAGCCGTGCCTTCAGCTTTTTCGGGATAATAGATGTGCACGGGCGTCGCGCCGGCAGCCGTTTCAACAATGTAGGGATCCGTGCGGACCGCCTCTGCCAAAGGCGGGGTAATATGGGTCGGTGAATAACGGCGAAGTCGTATCTGAAACGCGCGCAGAAGCGCGGTCAACAGGTAGGTTCTCCATACGGGCATTGGTGCCACTCCTTTCTTCTCTCTACGTGCCTATTCCTGCCGCAGCCTTTTGTTAAGCTGAAAATTGTCCAGCATAAAAAATCAGCCGGCACTCGTTAAGAGAGTACCGGCTGATGCTGTATTATTTTCGTTTAATTCCAATGGAGCGTCCGGCTTTAGCCGGCCAGTTCTCTAGAGAGAGGACTGGGACTCTGGCAAAGCCCTGCTGAAGCGTTTCGGGAAACGGGGCGGGCCGTCCGGCGGACTGATCCATTCCCATCACCATTTGTTCGCTCGTAGCGATTGTTTCATTTTTAGCGTCAAGCATCTCAAACCACAGATGCAGCCGCTTGGCGTCCTGATCAAGGATCACCGCTGATACGGCGAGCGGCTGATCCTGGTGGGCCTCCGCCAGATACATCAGGTGCGTTTCGAGAGTAAATACGGTGTACTGCTCCTGTTCGATAAAGCGGGCAGTCAAGCCTGCGTCTTCAAGAAGCGCATCGAGCGCCCGGCTGAAAACTAAAGCGTAAGCGGCGTCATTCATGTGTCCGTTATAGTCCACCCATTCCTTTTCTACGCTACCGTTCCAGACTGTATGGTTATTTGTCATGGCTGTGCACCTTTTCTGCCGGCCAGTAGCTGCCATCGTGCAGCAGGTTCATGAGCTTTAAAAGAAATTCATCGCGGCGCTCTTCAAGCTCGGCGACGCTTTTATCCCCGGACTGTTCCTTTGTGCCCTCGATCACTTTTTCGCTCAATTCAGGAGTGAGCTCCGGGGCTTCGAGACTGGTCCACGGTGCTTTCAGGGCCGGACCGAACTGCTCGAGCATGTGGGTCATGCCTTTGTCACCGCCGGCCAGATGGAAGGTCAAAAACGGTCCCATGAGTGCCCAGCGGAGACCGGCGCCGTAGACAATCGCTTTGTCGACTTCTTCGGTGGTGGCATGGCCGTCGTTCACAATATGAAGGGCTTCCCGCCAGAGGGCTTCCATCAGCCGGTCGGCGATATGGCCGTCCACTTCGCCCTTCATGACAAGCGGCTTCATGCCGGCAAGCTCATATATTTCCTGGGCGCGTGTCATTTCGGTACCTGTCGTCTGCTCGCCGCCGGAAAGCTCCACAAGCGGAAGCAGGTAGACGGGGTGAAACGGGTGGGCGACGATGACGCGCTCCGGATGGCGGGTACAGTCGGTCTGAAGCGTCGTCGGCTTGTAGCCGGACGTGCTTGAAGCGATTATGCTTTCGGCTGGCGCGTGTGCATCAATCTGGGCGAGCACGCTTCGTTTAATGTCTTCGCGTTCAGGCACATTTTCCTGAATAAGGGCAGCGTCTGACACAGCGTCTGAAATGTCAGTCGTAAATGTAAGCTTATCGATGGAGGCATCGTCGTGCATGCCGTTTTCCTTCAGCTTCGGCCAAAGCGATGTAACAGTGCTGCGGGTTTTTTCTTCGGCGCCGTCCGCCGGGTCGCAGGCAATAACGTGAAAGCCGTGCGCGAGGAAACGGGCGATCCAGCCGTTGCCGATCACGCCGGTTCCGACGACGGCAATAGTAGTTGTTGAGGGATTCATGAGGTCCTCCTAAAAATTTAAGATTGTTTCGTCAGGCCGAGCGTATCGCGCGCTTCCTGCGGGGTCATTGGTTCTACGTTCAGCGTCTGCAGCAGCTGCACAGCTTTGTCGACGAGCTGGGCATTCGTGCCAAGCACGCCTTTTTCGAGGTAAAGATTGTCCTCGAGGCCGACGCGGACGTTACCGCCAAGAAGGGCTGCCTGGGCGACCATCGGGATCTGCAGGCGGCCGATGCCAAACGCCGACCAGTTGGCGCCTTCCGGCAGGTGATGCTTCATGTGAAGCATCGTTTCCGCGTCTGCTTCCGCGCCCCATGGAATGCCGAGGCAGAACTGATAGAGCGGGTCGCCGTCTACGAGGCCTTCGCGAACGAGCTGGTTGGCAAAGCGGACATGGCCGGTATCAAAGCATTCCATTTCCGCCTTCACGCCGCTTTGCTGGATCAGCGATGCCTGCTCACGGAGCCAGCCGGCCGGACCGAGATACACCTGGTCGCCGAAGTTCAGGCTGCCGCAGTCAAGGGTGCAAATCTCGGGAAGGAATTTTCCCACGGGCAGATGGCGCTCCTCCGGGGTTTGCACAAACGTGCCGTCACCGCCGGTGGCCGGGTGCTTCTGATCGGGCACAAAATCGCCGCCGCCCCCGGCTGTGAGGTTTAACACCACGTCGGTTTCGCTTTCGCGGACGCGTTCCACGACCTCCTGGAAGAGGGCGGGGTCAAAGCTGTAGGCCCCTGTTTTCGGATCGCGGACGTGAATGTGTGCGACCGCGGCTCCTGCTTTGGCTGCTTCGATGGCGTCACGGGCGATAGCTTCCGGCGTGACCGGCACATGCTTGCTTTTGTCTGTCGTTTCTCCGGCGCCGGTAACGGCGCTTGTAATGATTGTTTTTTGACCCATTATTTATCTTCTCCTTTATCGTTTCTCTCTATTGGAACAGCGTCGAAAATATCTCCGCTTTCGAAAAATTCAACGAGACGGCTGATCCAGTTATAATACGCGACCCATTCGTCGAGCTCTTTGCGGAGCTCGGTAATTTTTTGGTCTACCTCCGCTGAACCATCGCTTGCAGCAGCGACCTCATCGATTTCGCGCTGCAGCTTGTTGGCAAACTGCCGGTTTTTGCTGATCACTTCCCGCCAGTTTGTCGTAAACAGGGACACAAACGTCTGCACATAATCGTTTTCCACATTATAATGCTCCTTGCGGCTGCCTTTTACGTGCTCTTTTTCTGCGATGTTTAACGAAATCATCTGGCGCATCACCTGGCTCATCCGGGTCTTGCTCATTCCGGTTGCTTCGGCCAGGTCATCGAGCGTCATCGGCTCGCGGTTCATGTAAATAATGCCGAGCAGCCGGCCGATCGTCGATGACACGCCGAACGTATTCATATTGTCGGAAATACGGTCGGCAATCTGCCGTTCGGTTTCATTCAATTGTTCAAGCAGCTGGTTTTTATCCCCTGAGGCACTCATGGCGCTCCCCCTTTATAAAGCTTTCTCTGTTTTCCACGCGTCTAACTGTATCACGTTTCAAAAAAAAGACAAAAATGCAGGTTGGGGTCACTGAGGGCGAGAAAGGAAGGAAATATAAGATAATGAACCATAAACTCTGTGCAATAAAAATTGCATAGATTTTACACGGGTTTTTGACGGCTTACGCGTTTTTTCTTTTCAGAGGGCTTTCTCTATAATGAAGGACGTTGTGAACGACTGCAGCGGAAAGACTATGGAGGAGGTACATACATAATGAGAAAAATGACGACTGTGTTAAAAGTGTCGATCGTTCTTATCCTACTATTCTTAGCATTCGGCGTATTTTTTACAGCGCAGCTTGAAGCAGCAATGACTGCTGCCCAGGCATTTGTATTTGTGCATTTTGGCTGGTATTTTCAGATTTTAGTGACGCTTCTGTTAATTTTCGCCGTTTATCTGGGCTTCAGTAAATACGGAAAGGTGCGGCTCGGAAAGCCGGACGAAAAGCCGGAGTTTAACCGGCTCACTTGGTTTACGATGCTGTTTTCTGCCGGTATCGGGATCGGGCTGCTGTTTTACGGTGTGTCCGAACCGATCGGGCACTTCTCGAGCCCGCCAAACGGCGAGGGCGGTGCGGAAGGTGATGCCATCCGGGGCGTTTCCTCGACGTGGCTTCACTGGGGACTGCATGCCTGGGCAATCTATGCGCTGGTGGCACTGGCGCTTGCTCTGCAGCAGTTCCGCTATCAGGCACCGGGGCTGATGAGCACGACGCTCCGGCCGGTGCTCGGAAAATATGCGTATGGACCGGTCGCGAACGTGGTCGATATCGTTGCTGTTTTTGCTACACTGTTCGGAGTCGCGGCCTCACTTGGACTAGGCTCCCAGCAAATTAACGCCGGCCTGCAGTTTATTTTTGGCGTGCCGTACAATCTTGGCGTGCAGTTCATCATCATGACGATTGTGACGATTATTTTCGTAACATCAGCAAGCACGGGAATTCAGCGGGGTATTAAATATTTAAGTAACATCAACCTGAGTCTGACCGGCATCCTGCTGCTGTTTATGCTGATCGCCGGACCAACGCTCTTTTTAATTAACATGTTTGCTTCCGGTCTGTCGGATTACGTCCAGAACTTCCTCGGATGGGGGCTGCGCATGGATCCGATTGATGAGCAGGAGGCATCGTGGACGCAGAACTGGACTGTCTTCTACTGGGCCTGGTGGATTTCGTGGACACCGTTCGTCGGGATGTTTGTGGCCCGGATCTCAAGGGGACGGACGATTCGTGAATTTATGGCCGGCGTACTGCTCGTGCCATCGATCGTTTCGTTCTTCTGGTTCAGCACGCTTGGCGGAAGCGCGATTTTCCTCGAGCTTTTTGAAGGACGCGAGGTATCATCGCAGTCGCTCGAAACAGCGCTGTTCTACGTGCTTGAGACGTATCCGCTCGGGGGCATTATGTCCGTGTTTGCCATCATCGTCGTGACGATCTTTTTCGTAACCACGGCTGACTCTGCGACGTTTGTGCTCGGAATGCAGACAACCGGGGGCAGCCTGAACCCGCCGGTATCGATAAAAATCATGTGGGGCGTGTTCTTCGTCTCCGTCACTGCGATTCTATTAGTGGTTGGCGGCCTGAGTGCTTTCCAGACCGCGATTGTAGTCAGCGCGCTGCCGCTTTCAGTTATTGTTATTTTAATGTGCGTGGGCATTGTCAAGACCTTAAATCTCGACCAAAAACGCGGCAAATAAGCGCGGGCAGGAACGCAGGCTGCGTTCCTGCTCTTTTTTACGTTATAATATAGTTTTGTCTGAAATATATATGGGGGGAAGAACGTATGAAAAATATAATGTACATTATTATCGGCACACTGCTGTTTGCGCTCGCGGTGACGCAGCTTGCGATGCCAAACTCCATTGCCGAGGGCGGCATCGTCGGGATGTCCCTGTTAATTTATTACGGACTCGGCATTTCGCCGAGTATTTCAACACCGATTATTTTTATTCTGCTGCTTGGTGTCGGAGTTCGTTATCTGCCGAGCCACATGGTGTATAAAACGATTTTTAACGTGGCACTGTTTTCAGTGTTTATCTGGATCTTTGAAGGCATGTATGCCCAGCCGATGGAGGATCCAATGCTTGCGGCGATTTTCGCCGGGGCCATTACCGGGGTCGGATTTGGCTTTATTTATCAGGCCGGAAGCTCTGTCGGAGGCACATCCATTATTGCCCGTGCCTTTAACCAGCAGCTCGGCTGGGATTTGACCGGCATGACGCTCGTTCTGGACGCGCTTGTCGTGATTGCCGGAATTTTTATCATCGGGCCGGTGTCTACCATGTATACCCTGATTACGCTCTACATCGGGAAGGTGGTCACCGACTTCGTGCTCGGCGGCTTTGACTCGAAAAAAGCGCTCAACGTGGTGTCCCCGTACTCCGAGCAGATCTCCGAGCGTATTACGAGAGAGCTTGCTTCGAGTGCCACCGTTTTTGACGGCAGAGGTGAGTACATGAAGGAGCAGCGCCGCGTGCTCTATATTGTGATTCACTCGCACCGCCTGCTTCGTCTGAAACGGGTGATTAAAGAAGTGGATCCGAATGCGTTCATCGTCGTCCATAATGTCAAGGACGTGTCGGGCGGAACGTTTTCGATCGGCCATGAGGAAGTGCGCTCGTAGCATGCGTATCGAACAGCAGGTGGAAGGACGGATGCGTGACGGTACCGTGCTGCGCGCAGACGTGTATCATCCGGACCAGGCAGGCAGCTGGCCGGCTTTATTGCTCCGGCTGCCGTATGACAAAACGAGCCGTCATTACCGGGAAACGTTCGTTGATGTTGAACGTCTGACAGCGGCCGGCTACGTGGTGGTGATTCAGGACGTGCGCGGCCGGTTTGCCTCCGAGGGGGAATTTTATCCGTTTATCCATGAAGCTGCCGACGGGTATGATTCGGTGGAATGGGCGGCTCGCCTTCCGGAGGTGAACGGGCATGTCGGCATGATCGGGATGTCATACCACGGCTTCACCCAGGTGGCAGCGGCAGCGGAACAACCGCCATCGCTAAAGGCAATAGCGCCAATGATGGCATTTGCGGACGGCTGGAACACGATGCGGGGAGGCCGGGGTGTGTTTGAGCTCGGCAAATGGCAGTCGTGGGTCGCCGGTTCCATGCTTTCAGACCATTTGGAGCGGGTGGAGGAGCCCGAAGGCCCGGTACGTATCAATGGGTATCTTGAGCATCTGCCGGACTGGCTCGGGAAAGGGGACCCGCTCGCATGGACTCCGGTGACAGCAGCCGGCCTTCCGGCGTACTACAAAGACTTTCTGCTTGGAAACGTTTCCGGAGAAGCGAGGCAGCATATGCAGGCCGCCCCGGAGAATATTAAAGTGCCGGCTCTCCTTCTTGCCGGATGGTACGACTGCTTTCTGGAGGAAACCATCGATTTATATCAAAGAACATCCGGCCCGGCAGAGCTCTGGATCGGTCCGTGGACGCACGAGGACCAGAGCGGCCGGGCGGGAGACGTCCTTTTTCCTGAAGCCCAGGTGGACCGGACCGGGCTGTTTTTACGGTGGTTCGACCACTGGCTGAAGGGCGAAACAGCGCCGCCTGGGAATCCGGTACACTATTACGTAATGCACGCCGGCGAATGGCGAAGCGGCGCAGAGCTGCCGGAGGAGCAGGCGGAAGCAGTGCTTTACCTGGACCCGGCCGGTCTGCTAGGCACGGAAGCACCGGAGCAGGGAGCGCCCGGCCGGATAGCGCGGCATAACCCGGAGCATCCGGTGCCGACGAACGGCGGAAATATTTTAATGAACGGCTTTCCGGCAGGAAGCTTTGACCAGCAGGAAATACAGAAGCGGAGCGATGTGCTTGTGTACACGAGCGCGCCCTTCGGCCGGGACTGGGAAGTGATCGGCACCGTGCAGGCGCATCTGCGGCTGACATTGAGCAGCCCGGGTCTTCCGGTCGGCCTGCGGGTAAGCGAAGTAAAGCCGGACGGGGCGGCTTGGAACGTAGTGGATACCGTGCAGGCCGGGAAGCATACCATCGATATCGGCCGGACCGCGTACCGGTTGTCGGCAGGGAGCCGGCTGCGTGTTGAAATATATTTGAGCAGTTTTCCGCGCGTAGAAAGCCTGCAGCATCCCGGCTGGGCAGAAATCCATGGGACGTCGCAGCTGCATATGCCCGCCGGAACGCCTCCTGTTTTCCATGATTGATGCATACATTTCCCAGTAGTTGGGAACAGTCATAATACGCATTCCATATACCTAATAAGGAGGCGTATAAATATGGAACTATACAAAAATATTCTAATCGGCGTACATCCGACGGCAGGCGTGCCGGAGCATGTCGTACAAAAAGGCTGCCAACTGGCCGAACTTCACGGAGCAAAGCTTTATTTAGCATCTATGGTTGAGGAAAAAGGCTATGGCCCGTTTGCCCGCTATGAAGAAGATGTCTTAAAAAAAGCTGAAGAAGAAGCAACCGAAACGCTTCACACCGTGAAGCAGAAAGCAGAGTCTCACGGGCACGGGAAGCTCGATGCGAAGCTGATTGTGGAGCACGGGGCCCCGACGCAGACGCTGCTGCAGAAGGTAGTGCCGGACTATCAGATTGATTTGGTGCTGCTTCCGCAGACGAGCAAAAACAAAATGGACCGCACGCTGATGGGCAGCTTCTCGGAAGCCGTCGTCCGTTCGGCCAGCTGCGATATATTGATCGTGGACAGTAAAGAAGAAAAGTAATACGGACTGGAAGCCATAGGCTTCCGGTTTTTTTATGGAATAACTTGCATATTATATATTGATTTTAATAACAAACTAAAGTACTGTGAATATATACCTAATATGCAACTGAATACTAAATAATAAATACGATGACGGGCGGTGGAGATCATGACGGAGAGGCTGATCAAAGACTTACGACCGGAAGACGTGTTGGGAGAGGATGTATACAAAGGAAGCACCCTGGCGTTAAAAAAAGGAAAGGTATTAACGAAGGAATGGATCGACAGGCTGCACAGATGGGGCATTGAAGCAGTGAAAATTCAACACGGTAACGAACCAGTAGAACAAGGAGCGCAGATGAGTGAACAGGAGTTAAAACGCCTGTTTTTGGAAAACGTGCTCGGCCTTGGCAATGAATACCGGTTCGGTTTTGCGCTGAATGACCTGGAGCGCTATGAATGGCTGGAAAATTTATTTTGCACCATCATAAAGGAACCGAAGGTGAAGGCGCTGATGGATAAGCTGCAGGACTGGGATCCATACACTTATCAGCATTCGTTTGATGTATTTATTTTAGGGGCCCTGCTGGCCCGCGAATCTGGTTTTCCAAATGTGCGTGAATTTGCAGTCGGCTGTCTTCTTCATGATGCGGGGAAGCTGAAGGTGCCACAGGAGATACTATGGAAAAAAGGTGCCCTGAACGGCTCGGAAATGGCGATGGTTCAGACCCATCCGTTGGCCGGATACGAATTGCTTAAAGAGTTTAAATTTTCGGAAAATATTGCGGTGATGGCTCGTGACCATCATGAGCGTTTAAACGGCAGGGGATATCCTTATGGTATTGCGGGAAATGAGATATCGCAGCAGGCACGCCTGATTGGCGTATTGGATATATATTCCGCGCTGTCGCTCCACCGGCCGTACAGAAATGCAGTTTGTCCTCATAAAGCCATTCGGATTATTCTGCAGGAGGAGAGCGTGGACGTGAAACATGTGGCCAGGCTGTGTGAAACCCTGGAAATTTTTCCACTGGGAGCTACGGTGGAGCTCACAGACAGACGTACTGCCACCATTATTAAGATTGATGATAAGCTTCCGACCTTTCCTCTTTTGAAGGAAGAGGGCTCGGCTAAGGTATTTTACGTGCCGACAAACCGCACGCTTCGCATCAGGCGCATGCTGATCAGACAACAGACAGAGCAGTAGCTGATTCTTTTCAGGATCAGCTTTTTTATTTGGGAATAACACCCAGCCTGTACGTGCGCACGCCTTTTTTCGTAACCAACGGTATCCAAAACACGCCGAGAGCCAGAAACCCTGCAGTGATATGGACAATCAGGCTTCCAGTAAACATGCCGAAGCACCCCTTCGGTTTAGTTTGAGAATCCCCGTGCCGTTTGCTTACTACTTTAGTGAAAAAAAGCAGAATTCCTGTAACAGACTTAAAAAGCTTTTGTAATGTGGTTACGGCATCACCCGGAACGAATAGCAAAGAGAAGGATGTCTCTAAGCCGTTCTGCCCGGGAAATTCATGAATATCCGAAAAAACAGAGACTTTGTTACGGGAATTTATCATGCATTAGTAATAATTACATAGAAATTACAATGTAATTACAATTAACTAATAAGCTTGAAGACCCCCGTGGTGGTCCGTTATAGTTCTTGCTGTGAGAGAAATTCAAACAGTTGGGGGTATTCACATATGTTTTCTGTACGTCAATCGATGAAGTGGGCCGGTGGTTTCGCACTCGGAACGGGACTTCTTGCAGCAGCACCAGCCGTGTCGGACGCAGCAGACCTATTAAATAAAGGGGACCGCGGGGACGATGTATCCGAAGCACAGTCCGTCCTCGAGGATGAAGGCTATTACGACTACGCCGTCGACGGCATCTACGGCCCGATCACGGACAGCGCCGTACGCAGCTTCCAGCGCGATCAGGGCTTGACCGTGGATGGCATTATCGGACCAAACACCCGCGCGGCACTTGATGACGTAGACGGCGGTGAAGCAGTGGAAGGAGCTTCCACATCCGAATCTTCTGAAGGCAGCTCCTCAGAAAGCGAAAGCAGCAGCTCTTCGGAAGAATCGACAAGCAGTGACGCCAGCACAGGCGGCGACACCATGACGATGGAAGCTACTGCATATACGGCTGAATGTGCCGGCTGCAGCGGCATTACCGCTACAGGCAAAAACCTGAACAACGACCGCGACGCTAATGTTATTGCCGTAGACCCGGACGTGATCCCGCTTGGCTCCACCGTGAAGGTTGAAGGCATGGGCACGTATGAAGCAGCCGATACTGGCGGTGCCATCAATAACGACCGTATCGACATTCACGTACCAACAAAATCGGACGCTTATGAATTCGGGCGTCAGGACGTAGAAGTAACAGTAGTAGACTAATCAATAAACGAACAGAACCCGTCTTCCCTAAAAAGGAAGGCGGGTTTTTTAATATACCTGAAGCTATAAAAAAGAGCACCGTTCAGTGCTCCTGTTAACCAGCCTTCATATAGGACTATGCGTCAATCTTATATTAATGAAGAAAACTTTCTGTTACGTGCTTTGCTTACAGCGTTTTAATATCGGAGGATTCAAAGTCGTTCAGGCGGAACATACAGTAGGCGAGAGTAAGAAATTCCGGAGTTGTTACGCAGGAATCCTGGATTTTATTAACAGAGGCTGAAACCTTCCATCCGGAATTTTTAAAGGTAATCGTCGCGACAGTTACTTTTTCGCACCGCACAATCAGCTGTTCGTGACGGGTCTGGTAGATTTCGAGCTGTTCATCGTTCACGCGTCCCTTTACATGAAAACGAAAGTAAGGAAAAAATATTTGATCACGCAGCTCAATTTCTTTTCTTTCGCTGCATGGCTGAAACATATAATGATAGCGGAGGCGCCGGTGCATTTTGCCTTTTTTCACGCCCATGGCCATGCGCGTTTGGCCGTGCGTATCTTTAAACCGGTAAGCGTCCCCGGTACGCATATGATCGGTATTAACGTCGATGGATGTGGCGTCGGCCCGTTCAAGCAGGCCGATCGTTTCCCCTCCGTGATTGTAGACTGGAACTGAATTGTGGGAGGAAAAGAAAAGTATATCGTTAAAGATCCATTCCTGGTTCTGCATAGATGCTGTCCCCCCTTCATGGTTTGCGCGGTATGCGCGAAACCACCACGCTGTTTATCTATGTATGTGTACGCATTCAAAAAGGGTATTGTTTCACTTATCGTTGTCATTATTTCCCGTCTTTGCCTCCAGGCAAACCTTGTACAAAACAAGGAACGGCTGGAAAGTATCTAAAAAATTGTGCGATACTAAAGAAAAAGGAGGCCAAAAAATGAATGCGGTAATTGAAGCATGGACGAGATCGTTAATAGAACGCGAGGAGGACGCAGCCATTATCACGAATCCGGCTGATATTTACTATGCAAGCGGCTTTTACACAGACCCGCATGAACGGCTTTTGATGCTTGTCCTTTTTCAGCATGGAGAGCCTCTGATTGTCTGCCCGGGAATGGAAAAGGCGCTGGTGGAAAGAAGCGGATGGCACGGAAGCATTGTTACCTACACAGACAGCGAGGACCCGTGGGAAAGTATGAAAAAAGCACTTCATAAACAGATGCCGAATCCTGTCCGGCTCGCAGTAGAGAAAAATCATTTATCTGTTGCCCGGTTCGAAAAGCTGCAGCACATCTATCCGGGAGTCCGCTATACAGATTTTGAGCAGGTGATTATGCAGAGCCGCCAGGTGAAATCATTGGAGGAGCTGAAGCAGATTCAGCACGCAGTGGATATTACTGAACGGGCGCTTGAAACCGTTGCGGAAGGGCTTTGGGAAGGAGTGACTGAACGGGAGGTCGTTCATCAGCTTGAAGAGATGATGAAAAAGCAGGGAGCGGACGGTGCGGCCTTTGATACGATCGTCCTGTTCGGAGAAAAAAGCGCCTATCCGCACGGCGTTCCCTCAGAAGTCCGGCTACAAAAGGGAGACCTGATTCTGGTGGATCTCGGTGCCCGCTATGGACGCTTCTGCTCGGACATGACTCGCACCTGGGTGTTTGGCGGAGCCGATGAAATTACCCGGGAGCGTCTTGAGATTGTGTCGGAGGCGAAAGCAGCAGCGATAGAGGCGTGCCGGGACGGCGGACGAATTGGGGACGTGGATAAAGCCGCGCGGGACGTACTTACAGAAGCCGGGTACGGCGATTATTTCATCACCCGCGTCGGTCACGGTCTCGGTATGGACGTGCACGAGGCGCCGTCGATTCATGGCGAGAACAATGAGCTTCTTAAAGCCGGTATGGTACTCACCATTGAGCCGGGTATGTATATTGAAGGATGGGGCGGCATTCGTCTCGAGGACGACGTGATTGTCGGCGAACAAGGCGGGGAAATTATGAATCGTCTCGGGACGCTGCTGGACGTGTAACAGCCGGCGCAGAAAAAGGGCCTGAAGCGCATGTATGCGCAGCAGGCCCTTTTCGTCGTTTACGTACGGCTGTACGTATCAATAAAAGCAGTCAGGGAACGGAACGTCTGCCGGGCGGCAGGCTTATCCATGATAAATTGATATTCGTGTTCGACCGGCGTTTCATCCTTATCGTAAAAGATGTCCCGAACGGGTACGCGGCGGCTTAACAGGGCAGCAAGCCGGCGCCCCTGGGTGTCGAAGGAGTTTTTATTGCCGTCTGTAATAAAAGTAGGCGCGAATTTTTCTGGCGGACGTTGGAGCATCGATATTTCCGTAAGCGCGGGAGCTTCCTCCCAGTTGTAAGTGCCGATGTATGCCCAGCCGATGCGCTTGAACAGGAAGCGGTTGAACCAGCCGAGTGGTGCGCCGGCGATCTGGCGAAGGTCGTACGGGCCGCAGAACAGCAGCACCCCTTTAATATAAAGCGGATCAATATGCCGTCTTACCGGCACCCAAGGGGAGTACCCCTCGTTCAGCTGGATGGCCGCATACTGGGAGACGATCTGTGCCCCGGCAGAATCGCCGGCGAAAAAAATATTGGTCAGATCGATCCCATACTCATCGGCGTGCCGTTTAATATAGCGGTACGCTTCATCGAGCTGGATTAATGGCGCCGGGTAAGCGGCGGCCGGTGCGAGTGCGTAATTAATGTTGATCACATTATAGCCGGAGGCAGCCAGATAGGTCACGTATTTGGAAGCATCCTGCTTGTCGCCTGCGACGTAGGCGCCGCCGTGCATCCAAAAAATAACCGGCGTTTTTTCTTCTTTTTTCGTCGTCAAAATAATATCAAGCCGTCCGTTACGGTATTGGGATTCGTAGTCAATATCCTTATACTGTACCGTTTTTTCGGCTGCTTCGGCAAAGTCGGGCGCTTCGGTTTCGAGGCCGCCCTTGAAGGCCTGCTTTACATACCACGCAGCCGGCCGCGGTGAAAAGAATGCATAGGCAGCTGCTGCAGCGATTAGTCCGCAGGCGCCAAGGCCTGCCTGTTTGACGAGTTTGTGCATAAACATCTTCTCCTTGTGTGGGTTTTGTAACGTTAACTTCTACGTACGGTACTGTATTCCCTTTTAAAGAAAAATTTATACATTTTATTATTCAAAAGAATGTTTGAATAAAAGAGTGGAAGTGGTATAATATAATCAAAAGATGATTTGAATATAAAAGGTAAAGAAACAGGGAGGAGACATTATGGCACATGAAGGGCACAGCCATGATCACGGAACGACAAACCAGACGGCCCTGAAATGGTCATTTATTTTAATTACTGTTTTCATGGTCGTTGAGGTGATTGGAGGCCTGTGGACGAATAGTCTGGCACTGCTTTCTGACGCAGGGCATATGCTGAGTGATTCAGCAGCGCTCGGCCTCAGCTTTGCAGCAATATGGTACGGCAGCCGGAGCGCGACCTCTTCGAAAACTTACGGCTACCGGCGGTTTGAAGTGCTGGCTGCGTTTATCAACGGTCTCGCGCTGATGGTGATTGCTGTATATATTACGTATGAAGGCATTCAGCGTTTAATGGATCCGCCGTCCGTGGTGAGCATAGGGATGCTGATTGTGGCCACTATCGGCCTGATCGTTAATATTGTTGTGGCCCGTATTCTTCACAGCGGGGATAATCATGAAAATTTAAATGTCCGGAGTGCGTTTCTGCACGTTATGGGAGATCTGCTCGGCTCGGTCGGTGCCATTACAGCTGCGATTTTAATCATGCTGTTTGGCTGGAGTCTTGCGGACCCGATCGCAAGCATGGTCGTTGCAGTGCTTGTTTTCATCAGCGGTCTCCGGGTGCTGCGGGATTCGGTGCACGTACTCATGGAAGGCACGCCGGAGGGAATCGACACGAAGCAGATAAAGGAACAGCTGCTCACTGTCGAGCACGTCAAGGATCTGCACGATCTGCATGTCTGGTCGATTACGTCAGACTTCCCGGCGCTCAGCTGCCACTTGGTCGTTGAAGAGGGCACGAGCCAGCAGAAAACGCTGAAAAATGCCAATGAGCTGCTGCACAGGGAGCACGGGATCCACCATACGACCATCCAGATCGACATGGAAAACCGCGAAATCTGCGAAGACACGATATGTAACTAAAAAAGCCGCCCCGTGAAGGGCGGTTTATTTTATTTGAAGGCACGTTTGAGCTCGTGAATGATCGTGGCCCACGCCTCGAGCGCGGTTTCTTCATTTCCCATATGGGTAAATCCGTGGCTGGTCGCAGAAAATGGGTAATGCTGCACAGCGACGCCTGCTTTTTCCAGGCGGCTCACGTACTGGGTTGCTTCTCTGGCGAGCGAATCATATTCAGCGGTAATGACGAGCGCCGGAGGCAGTCCTTCGAGATGTTCAGCATATAACGGCGATACGTAGGGATGACGGGCATCCTGCGGTGTCTGCAGGTAGCTGTCGTTGAAAATCTGCGCAATGTACGGCGGAATGGCAGTCGAATAAGCCGGCTTCTCATAAGGATCTGTCTGCAGGTCAAGAACCGGATAGTCAAGAATCTGCAGCTTCGGGAGTTTGTGGCCGGTATCACGCAGCATCATGCTCGCCGTGGCGGCAAGGTTGCCTCCGGCGCTGTGGCCGCCGAGCACGTAGTTATCCATCTGCAGCGACAGGCGCCCGGCTTGTGCGGTCAGCCATTCAACAATTTCAAAAACTTCAAGCACCGGGGCAGGAAAGCGGGTCTTCGGCGCCAAATGGTAGTCGATGTTTACCACCACACACGGCACTTCAGCGGCAATATATTTGCACCAGCCCTCATCTTCGCTGGCGCTGCCCATCACAAAGCCGCCTCCGTGCAGGTTGATATATACCGGAAGTTTTTTGGAAACGTCCGCAATCGGATAATAAATATGTACCGGTGTGGCTCCAGGTGTCGTTTCGACCAGATACGAGGAGGTGCTGACCGAATCCGCCGGCGGCGGGGTAATATACGACTGGGACTGCTGACTGACGCGTTTTTGAAAAGAGCGCAGCATAGCTGCCTGCGTAGACGTTTTCCATTTGGTCATAAGTAACTGCTTCCTTTCCTGAAAAGTATTAACAATCATATTCCTGTTTTCAGGCAGAAATAAACAGGACACGCCCGTTTAAGGCGTGCCCCGCTTTAAATTTCTTTCTCGCGCTGAGGTCCAAAGGCTTCAACGAGCAGCCAGATGCCGGTAAGGATGTGCATGAACATACCAACGACAGGGATATAGGCCACAACGGAAGTAATGATGCCGAGAATGTTGCCTGTTTTCTTTTGCTTGTCATAAATGGACGCGATAAGAGCGATAATATGGACGACAAGCATAATATTCAGCGGCACGTAGCCTGTACTGATAATAATGAGCCCACCTATAATTGGGATACCGAGAAACAGTTCGATCCCGCCGGTGACCCATTTGAGTATTCGGGATACTTCCATGAATGGTTGCCTCCTTTTGAT
Source organism: Marinococcus sp. LNHM5E3-2.1 (assembly GCF_056034365.1). Taxonomy (NCBI): domain Bacteria; kingdom Bacillati; phylum Bacillota; class Bacilli; order Caryophanales; family Bacillaceae; genus Marinococcus; species Marinococcus sp. LNHM5E3-2.1. The sequence continues at coordinate 72,470 of NZ_JBQLIB010000002.1, read as the reverse complement.
GTGCGTATACCACTATACGTCTTTTCCCTGTAAAAGGTTTCGTTACGCATGAAAACGCAAAAGGGCTGATCGCTATGGAGAATAAAAAATCAATGTTAAGATAAAAAGAGTATATTATTATGTACCATTTTCCCCGTTTGATTCAGCGGCCTTCTTCTTCACAGTCGGCTCGAATGCTCTCCTATTAATTCACCGTAAAACTATAAACATAACGCATGCAGAATATGTGTCATGAAAGGAACGAAACATATTGGACTTTTTGGAAGCAAACGATGGGGCCGTTCTGCTTGTCGGTTTACTGCTGGTGGCCGGAGTTATTGTTGCTAAATTTTCGAACCGGCTCGGTCTGCCTGCCCTCGTGCTGTTTATTCTGATCGGCATGCTGATCGGAAGCGACGGCCTGGAAATTATTTATTTTGATAATGCTGAAGTAGCCCAGCTGGTCGGTATATTTGCCCTTGTGATTATTCTGTTTGAGGGCGGCCTGCAGACAAAATGGGCGACTGTGCGCCGGGTGGCGGTGCCGTCGATTTCGCTTGCGACCGCGGGCGTGGTGATTACCTCCTTATGCGTAGGAGGCATGGCATATCTGCTGCTCGACTTTACCTGGTATGAAGCGCTTCTTCTTGGCTCGATTGTCGGCTCGACCGATGCGGCGGCCGTTTTTGCCGCTCTGAAGGAACGAAATATTAAAGCCAAGCTCGGGGCCACGCTTGAAGCCGAGTCGGGAACGAACGACCCGATGGCTGTTTTTTTAACGATTTCTTTTATTGAACTTCTTACAAACATGGATGCCAACATCTGGATGCTCATTCCGTCATTTTTCTGGCAGATCGGGGCGGGCATTGTTTTAGGGCTGCTGTTTGGCCGCTTCGCTTCGTTTTCGATCAATCATATCGGTCTCGAATCCAGTGGTCTGTATCCGATCTTTTCGGTGGCCTTTGCGCTTCTGGCCTACAGCGTGACAGCGGCTGTTGGAGCGAGCGGGTTTCTGGCAGTATACATAGCTGCGCTTGTCATCGGCAACTCTGAGCTGACGTTCCGTTACTCGATCTTTCAGTTTAATGAAGGATTCGCCTGGATGAGCCAGATTCTGATGTTTATTATTCTTGGTCTGCTTGCTTTTCCGGGTCAGGTATTTACGGCAGACGTGATGCTTGCCGGCATTGCGCTCTCCTTTGTTCTAATGTTTATCGCACGGCCGCTTGCCGTTTTTATATCTACGGCATTTCTCGGCTATACGATGAAGGAGCGAACGTTTCTCTCCTGGGCGGGCCTGCGCGGAGCGGTGCCGATCGTACTTGCAACGTTTCCCGTGGTCGCCGGTCTCGATAATGCCCAGCTGATTTTTAACCTCGTATTTTTTATCGTGTTGACATCCGCGCTTATCCAGGGCTCAAGCATCTCCTATGTGGCGAAGCTTCTCCATCTGGTCGGGCCGAAAAAAGAAATACCGTACCATTCCATCGAGCTCGTCAGCATGGGCTCGGCGAATGCGGAAATGGTGCAGTTTGAAGCGAGTGAGGAATCGGCGATTGTAGGGAAACAGCTGTATGAAATCAATTTTCCAAATGATGCGACCGTAAGCGCGATGGTGCGAAATAATGAACTCGTCACCCCGGGCGGTAATACTGAGATCCAGGAAGGAGATTTTCTGTACATTCTCGTTTCCAGACAGCAAAAGGACGATCTGCGTCGGCTGCTCAACCGCAAGAAGCACCCTGAACCTAAGACCTCCCCGTAACGGACCGCTGCCTTCCAGCCTGGAGGGCAGCTTTTTTTGGCATAGGGGAAGCGCTTGCATATAATTTATTGATACAGCAAGCTTTCATTCGTTTTCAATCCTACTGATTTGTATTAAGATAGAACACGTGCAGCTTCAGGAAAATAATGAAAGAACCGAGGCGAGACGGATGTCTATTATTGATATAATTACGCCGGTGTTTATGATGGCCGTGATGGTGGTGATCGGTCTTGTTACCTCTAAAATGATCGATGTATCGGTGGAAACGCGCCGTTTTATCTCCTTTGTGGCTATTAATTTCGCACTCCCGGCTGTAGTCGTATACAGCATTTTTCAGCTCGAATTCAACAGCTCCACCTGGGCGTCGTTTGCGATGGTTTATGCTTGCGCGCTAGGGCTTACGTGGACCGGGATGGCTCTTGGCTATTCGATTGGGCGCTCGTTTCATTATACTGACATGGAAGCCCGCCAGCTTGCGATCGTTTCAGGGTGCGGTAATACCGGGTTTATCGGCATTCCGCTCATTACAATTTTGTTTGGAACAGAAGCCGGGTCGTACGCGGCGGTGTATGATGCCGGGACCATGACAAGTGTGTTCACTATTGGTATTTTGCTGTTGAAGCCGGGGCGCTTTTCGTTCCGGCAGCTGACAGCCATTTTAAATACGCCGTTTTTGACGCTTGTCAGTTCGGTGCTGCTTGCCTCCGCCGGTATTATGCTTCCGGTGATTTTTCTCGAAACGGTAAACACCATTTCGGGGCTGGCCGCGCCGCTTGCGATGATTCTGATCGGGCTTTTGATTCCGACGATTACGTCTGCGAACTGGAAAATGGTGAAGACCGGGTACAAGCGGTTTATGGGTACAGCCGTACTCGTGAAGGTATTCGCTGTGCCGGCTGCGGCCTGTCTTCTGGTGTGGCTGCTGCCGATTCCGGCGCTTCTCGGTAAAATTATTATCGTGCAGGCATCGATGCCCACCTTTACACTGGCGACTGTATTATTTGAGCGCTACATCCACGGCGGCTCCAAGCAGCTTGGTATCGTGGCGCTGATTGCCACAACGGCTATAAGCCTGCTTCTTTTACCGGTCACCGTGTTTATCGCGCAGCATATCGCCGGATGAACTGAAGCGCCCTGAGTGCTTCGGTTTTTTATAGAGGAGAACTTGTTAAAGTTTTAGTTAACATATTTGTAAATTTGTAAATTAAAAGTCAGCTTATTTTAAAAGAACGAGAAATATTGATTGAGCGTAAAAAAGCACCGGAGCGGCTGCTCCGGTGCTTTTTGTATGATTAATCTTCTCCTTTTTTAATTTCACGCCCCTGCAGGTCGTATTCGCGGTAGCCGGTGTTGGCTTTGAAGAGCACTTTGTCGTAGCGTCCGGATCTCGACTCTTTGGAAACGAGTGTGCCGATCCAGCCGCCGAGAAAGCCGAGCGGTACGGATACGATCGCCGGGTTCGTGAGCGGGAAGATCGCCTGAGCGGAGATAAATGCGCTTCCGTCCGGGTTCATAACGTTCGGACTGATAATTACCAGACCGACTGCGCTGATCAGGCCGACCGCAATTGCGGTAATAGCTCCGTTTGTATTAAAGCGTCTCCAGTAAATCGTATACACAATAACAGGCAGGTTCGCACTGGCGGCCACACAGAACGCGAGTGCCACGAGAAAGGCTACGTTTAAGTTCTGGGCGAAAATCGCAAGTGCAATGGAAAGTACAGCCACTGTCAGTGAAGCAGTACGGGCTGCAACCACCTGCTCACGTTCGGAGACTTTCCCTTTTTTAATGATTTGTCCGTACAGGTCGTGGGCGAAGGCGCTGGCTCCGGAAAGCACGAGGCCTGCTACCACGGCGAGAATAGTTGCAAATGCTACGGCACAGACGAAGGAGAACAGCAGATCGCCGCCGAGCGCCTGGGCAAGAAGCGGTGCAGCCATGTTACCGGCCGGGTTGGCATCAATGATTTCTGTTCGACCGACAAAAATCGCTGCGCCAAAGCCTAAGCAGACGGTTAAGAGATAAAAGATACCAACAATCCAAGTAGCTGTAACAACCGAGCTCCGCGCTGTTTTCGCATCTTTAACAGTGAAAAAGCGCATGAGAATGTGTGGAAGACCGGCTGTACCAAGTACGAGTGCAATCATGAGAGACAGTGAATCAAGCGGCAGGTTATCCTGCTGTCCCGGATTCAGGAAATTGGTTCCGGCAGGTGTAGCCTGTCCTGCTTCCCGGAACATAGCAATGACGTTAAAGTTAAACTGCCAAAGAACCATGATGGAAATAATCAGTGTACCAATCATAAGTAGTACAGCTTTTGTGATCTGTACCCAGCTGGTGGCAGTCATGCCGCCAAACAGCACGTATGTGGTCATCATGACACCTACGAGAATAACGGCCCAAATGTATGGTATGCCAAAAAGCAGTTGAATTAAAGCTCCTGCCCCTACGAGCTGGGCAATCATGTAGAAAATGACAATGGTGATTGTACTGAATGCCGCTGCCCCGCGGATTTTTTTCGCATCGAAACGCGCATTCAGCATGTCAGCAAGTGTGTACTGGCCGAGGTTACGAAGCGGTTCAGCGACCACAAACATAACGACAAGGTAAGCAACTAAGTAACCGATGCTGAAAAGAAAACCGTCAAAGCCGTATAGGGCGATGGCACCGGCAATCCCGAGAAAGGAAGCAGCTGATAAGTAGTCCCCTGAAATCGCAAGGCCGTTCTGCCAGCCGGTCAGTCCGCCGCCGGCTGTATAGAAGTCACTGGCCGAGCTGGTTTTTTTCGCTGAAAAGTACGTAATAACAAGGGTGAGGCTGACAATTAGTAGAAATAGTGTTATGACCGTTGCATTCATGAATGATCCCCCTTAGCTTTGCGTTCTTCTTCTTCGATGATAGCTTCGGCGTCTTTATCAAATTTGGCGGATTTACGTACGTAAAGAATACAGAGCGTCCAGGTCATGGCAAACTGAGCAAATGCCAGTATCCACGCCCAGGTGATTGGTCCGATTGCTGAATTGTTCAGCACGTCCGAGGTAAGAATTAAAACCGGAAGAGCCAGGTAAAATAGCAGGAAGAACACCGTTAAGGGCGCAATAAATTTTCTTTTTTTCGACATGAGGTTTTTAAACTTAGGGTTTTCCACAGCTTCGGAATATTTCACTCCGCCGCCAGAGGTAAAGGTTTCGTTGGTTGCATCAGACTCTTTTTCGACAGGCATATTTTTTCCTCCTTTTTCAAATAAAATTCAATTAGCGTAAGGTAAGAGTATCAACAGAAACGACATGCAGCAGAAAGGAAGGAGACAAATTAAACTTATAATATGAAAGCGCTTCCGTCAATCGAAAATGTCAGAAAAAATCCAAAATTGTTGCATAACAGTAGGTTAGAAACATAAATTAGTTCGAAACTACTAGTTAATAATTCCGGCGACAAAAAATCTTTCATGAAAATAGGCTAAGACCGCGTTATTCGTTATAATAAGTCATGAACGAAAGGACGGGGTAATGGTGTGGGAAAAACAGTTTGAAAGTGAAAAATGGATCAAGCAGCAAATTGCTCAGTTGTACAACAGTGTGAACCAGGAGATGTACGATGTTGGGGTGAAAACGTTAAAGGTCGAGCTGTTACAGAACAAGTGTATTATTTTTGGGGAGCATAAAAGAGTGCCCGCGCTACGGGCGCTCGAACAGCACAATGAGGCTCTGACCAGCCAGGTGGATGCGGCACTGGTGGACGAATTCAAGAAGCGTCTGCATCATCTGCTGGTCCAGGAGCTGAATTTGCCGGTAAGAACTGTATTGAAGGATTTTGATCCTGTATCAGGGGCAGCGGCGACCGTTATTTACCTGGAAGAAAAATCGCGTTAGGTTATATGACATCCTTCCTTACAAGCTGCCTGGATGGAAGTAAAATAAATACAAATAGTTAAGAAGAAGACCTGCTGTAGACCGGCAGTTCTTCTCTTTCCATCCAGACGGAAGCTTGATTCCTGTTAGACGGGAATGAAGAGGCCGGAGAAACGCAGGAGCAGATACCTGTGCCTTTCTCCGGCTTTTTTTATAAAAGGAGCGAGATGCATGGACCATCTGCATGATATTATTCCGCAGCTTTCTGCAGGCGAAAAACAAATACTGGCAACGATTACGAATGTGGAGGGATCGGCGTACCGGAAGGAAGGCACGTCCATGCTGATAAAGGCAGACGGAAGCTCTGTGGGGATGCTGAGTTCGGGCTGCCTTGAAGGGGATCTGCATTGCCGGATTGAGGACGTGCATGCAGAGGGAGCACAAGTGGTTTCATATGACATGCGGGGCTATGAAGAGCTTTCCTGGGGAGAAGGCACGGGGTGCAACGGAGTGATTGAAGTGCTGCTTGAGCCGGTAACGGAGGAGCTAAAAGGCTCTATGCGCAGCATGCACGCTTTCGTGAAACAGGGAGAAGCAGTGCTGAGGTGGGCCACGACTGCAGAGAGCGGATGGTTCGTCTGCGGCGGGAAACCTGACGAAAAAACAGAACAGTTAGCCGGGCAGGCGGCTGTGATGAAGCGTGGGAGCGGCCGTTCTTCTGTTTCAGACAGCCGGGGCGAGAAAATATTTGTCCAGAAGATCCTGCCAAGACCGAGGCTGTTTATTTTCGGTGCCGGCCCGGATGCGCTTCCGCTTGTACAAATGGCGGCGCGGTGCCGGTACGAGGTAACGGTTCTCGACTGGCGCCCGGCCGCCCTGGAAACAGTCAGAAATGAGGTTCCGGAGGCCGGAAGGGTGCTCGGGTTTCCCCATGAATGGTGGTCAGAGACGGTGTTTCGCCGCGGAGACATAGCGGTGATTATGACTCATCATTTTGAAAGGGACAGGGAGGCGCTGACGCATCTTTTGCAGCAGCCAATGGCATATATTGGTGTACTCGGTTCAAAGGCGAGAACGAAACTCCTGCTGCAGACAGAGGTACTGCCGGAGATTGTTACAACCCCTATCGGTTTGTCGATCGGAGCAGAAGGCCCTGAAGAAATTGCGGTAAGCGTGATCGGAGAGCTGATTGCTCTTCAAAACGCCGCAAAAACTGGAGAGGTGATGGCATGAAAACGGCGGTAATTTATTTAGCAGCAGGGAAAAGCTCCCGCATGGGCCATAACAAACTCGAAAAACCGTGGAGAAATACGACGCTCGGGAGCAGTGCGCTGCAGCAGGTGCTAAAGAGCAGCGCAGAGGAAGTTATCGTCGTGACGAATCAGTCTGTATGGATAGATAACAGAATATTCGAACAAAATAAACGTCCGGTGCGTCTTGCAGCCAGTCCGCTGGCAGTGAAAGGGCAGGCATATTCCCTCCGGGCTGGAGTGAACGAAGCAGTACGTATTGGAGCGGAGGCGGTTCTCGTTGTACTTGCCGATCAGCCCGGTCTGACAGCGGAGACGATTGACCGGTTAATAGCGCAGGCACAGATACAGACGTGCGATTTTACCGGGATGTGGACCGGCAGGCATTACCAGCCGCCTATGCTGTTTAAAAAACAAATGTTTGCTGCTCTGCAGAGTGTGGAGGGTGACCGCGGGGCTGCTTCTATTCTGCGGAGGACGCATACGTGGACAGGAAGCCCGTACGTAGGCTTTAGGCAATTCGAGCAGCTTGACGTTGACACCGAGGAGGAATACAGATGGATGCTGCACACACACCAGTAACGCCGGTGGTATGGATGCCGGAAACGGTACAGGAAGCTTTTGCTCTGTATCAGGAACATTTTCCTGATGCGGAATGGATCGCCGGAGGCACGTGGCGGCAGGTCGAGCGGGAAAAAGGGAGGGCGTTTACCGGCAATGTGATCGTGCTTGAGCGTATATTCGGGCTCTCTTCTCTGCAGGAAGAAGAAAAGTACGTACGGATCGGAGCCTGTATGACACTCGAACAATTAATAGAGGAGCCGGTCATTTCCCGGGAAATACTGGGGGAAACGCTGCGGCGGATTGCTGCTCCAGCTGTACGTACGCGGGGCACCATCGGCGGCAACATTATGTACGGCCACGGAGATACCCTGCCGGCACTGATTGCGCTGCAGGCTGAGCTCGAAATCTGGAACGGGGAATCGTATGCCCGTATTCCAGTGGAAGAAGCAGCTTCCTATGACGGTATGTTTCTATTAACAGCTGTGCTGCTGCCAAAAACGCTGAAAAAAGGGCCGGACAGCATACACTTTTTTGAAAAAATCGGACGCAGGGAAGCATTCACTGCCTCGCTCCTTGCTGTAAGCGGCTGCGCCCGCAGGCAGGGAGACGGAAGCATGAGGGCGAGGCTTGCGTTAGTAGGCGGAAAAGACGCCCCGGTGCGGCTTCGCTATGCAGAAGCATGTGTGGCCGAATCCGGATGGACCCCGGAAGCGTTCTTTGAGGCTCTTGCAGCTGATTATCAGCCGGAGGATGAACCGTTTTCTTCAGGAAACTACCGCCTGCAGACGGCTGCCCACTTATTTTTATCCCACCTGTGGCTCGAAGATAATGCAGAAAAAGGAGGTGTGCATAAAACATGAAACAGCCAAAAAATCAGCGCCGGCCGGACGCTGTACCGAAAGTAACCGGAGCCTTGAAGTATTTAACCGACCGTTTTGAAGAAAATATGCTGATCGGAAAAGTGCTGCGAAGCGAATACCCGCATGCCCGTATTAAAAGAATCGATACATCAGCGGCCGAAGCGCTGGCGGGCGTTCATGCGGTGCTGACACATCATGATGTGCCGGGGTTAAACCGCTTTGGCATCGTTATGCCGGACCAGCCCGTATTTTGTGAAGACAGAGTACGCTATACGGGAGATGCAATAGCCGCAGTGGCAGCAGACTCAAAAGAAACGGCAGATCAGGCCCTGGCAGCTGTAGTAGTGGAATACGAGCCGCTGGCTGTGCTTGATTCGATCGGAAAAGCGCTGGCTCCCGAAGCGGAACAGCTGCACGAAAATGGGAACATCCTGCATGAAGCTTCCTATACACGCGGGGATCTGCAGGAGGGCTTTACGGGCTGTACCTGTATTGTCGAAGAGACGTATCAGCTGCCCCGTCAGATGCATGGCTATATGGAAACGGAGGGCGGGGTGGTTGTCCCGGAAAAAGATGGGAGCATTTCCGTATACATGGCTACACAGCACGGGTTTAAAGATCGTTTTCAGCTGTCGAGAATTCTGGACGCTCCGGAAGAGAAGATACGCATCATTTCAAGTCCAATCGGAGGGTCGTTTGGCGGCAAGGATGAGCTGAACCTGCAGCCGTACGGGGCCCTGCTGGCACTGAAAACAGGGCTTCCGGTGCGGGTGCATAACACCCGGGAAGAGTCGATACGGGCAGGATTGAAGCGCCACCCGATGACAATTACGATGCGGACAGGCGCTGATGATAGCGGACGCATACTCGTGCATGAAACAACTATTTATGCGGATACCGGGGCTTATGCCACACTTGGCCCGGCGATTCTGGACTTTGCTGTCGAGCATGCCAGCGGGCTGTATCCCATCCCAAACATTACGACCACCGGTGTTTCCGTGTTTACAAATAACGGTGTAGCTGGGGAATTTCGCGGTTTTGGCGGTAATCAGGTAACGTTTGCGCTTGAGGGGCAGATGGACCGGCTGGCAGAAAAGCTTGGAATGGAAGGAACGAAGCTGCGGGCCAAAAATATGAGAAAGCCTTCAGACGCCGGCCCGCTTGGTCAGGAAATTGCTCCGACGGACGGTGGACAAATGATACTTGAAGACGTCACCGCCTGGCAGCAGCTGCCGCTGAGTAATGCGGGAGAAACCCTCTGGGTGAAAAACGGCCGGGGCGGTGCTGTATCCATGCACGGGGGTGGTCTTGGCTATGGACGGCTGGACCCTTCTGGCGGGCGGCTTGCTCTTACAAAGGATGGAAAGCTTGAAGCTGCTTTCGGGTTTGAAGAATGCGGCCAGGGCATTACAGCCGTGATTGAAACGGTGATGAAAGACACATTTTCCTGTAAGGAAGAGGATATTGAAATAACAATCGGTGACACAAATAAAGTGCCGGTTTCAGGTTCAACGACCGCTTCACGCGGCACGAGTATGGTCTGGACAGCCGTGGAAAACATGAAGACCTCCTTTCGCAGACAGCTGCTTAGCGAAGCATCGAGAGTAACCGGTACGGCTGGAGCAGATTTATACCTGGAGGCAGGTGGCATTCATAAAAGAGGCGCAGAGCCCTCGCTCTTTTTAAGCTACAGGGCGCTGGCAGAATATGTACAGGACGGGGATATTGAGACGCATACGTCGTTTGATTTTCCGGTGACGCCGGATGAAGTTGACTCCGGTCATTATTTGTATTCCTTCGGCGGTGTGAGCGCAGAGGTAGAGGTAAACCTTTTAACCGGCACCGTGCGGGTGCTTGATTTGAAACAATCCGTATCGGCGGGGCCAGTCATGTATCCGCAGGGGTACAGGGGACAGATTGAAGGCGGCGGCATCATGGCGCTCGGGTACACGTTGATGGAGGACGCCGTGATGAACGGAGGGCACTATCAGACGGAAAACTTTGATACGTACTTGATGCCGGGGGTAAAGGACCTGCCGGATAATGTGACGGTAAAGCCGCGTGAAGAAGTGATGGAAGGGGACGTTTACGGACCAAGGGGCGTCGGGGAAATAGGAACAATTGCAGTGGCGCCGGCCATTGCGGAAGCTATTTACCAGGCCATTGGAGCCCGTCCGGAAAAGCTTCCTGTTTCCAGAGAGTGGGTACTGCAACAGATTCAGCAAAGGGGGCTTCTGCCTTGGAACAAACCAGAAAAGATGCCCGGGGGATAGAGAACCGGCAGGGCACATACGCGTGTACCTTCCGCGTAAACGGTGAAGAAGTGAGTGTCGATGCTTTTCCGATGGACCGGGTCGTCGACCTTTTAAGAGACCGGCTGCATGAAACAGGCACGAAAATTTCCTGCGGCATCGGCCGGTGCGGTGCATGTTCGATCTGGGTGGACGGCAGGCTCACAAGCTCGTGTCTGCTGCTTGCCTACCAGGTGGAAGGAAAAGAAGTGACGACTATCGAGGGCATGGGTACAGAGGAGCGCTGCAGTATAGTACAGGAGGCATTTATGAATGAAGGAGGCTTTCAGTGCGGCTACTGCACGCCGGGCATGATCATGGCCGCAGAGTCGCTGCTCAGGCATACGCCGGACCCGGACGATGAAGAGATCCGGGAAGGGCTGTCCGGAAACATATGCAGATGTACCGGCTACAGCGGCATTATCCGGGCAGTGAAAGCAGCCGCCGCCAATCTCCAGTAATAAATCAGGCCCGGGCTGCGCGCCCGGGCTTTTTGCATGCTTGCATAGATTAAAAAACCATACAAAAAGCCGGCATTCCCAAGCTTGCCGGCTTCCCCCTGTTATATCTTTATTTACGTTACTTTCCGAAGTGGTATAACGGTCTTGTATCTGCGGGACACAGTATCATACGCCTGCAAAAGCCTTCGCATCACTTCCACTTTCTTCTCTGAGTCGACGCCCTGATCCAGAATCGTACGGGATAACTCCATGAAGCTCTGATGCGGATCATCAGAAGATTCAAGCAATTCCACATAAAGCGTCTCATTTTTCTCCGACACTGCCATTCGCCCCCTCTTAACACTTTTTACACCATTGTCGAAAGGAAAAGTTCGTTACAGTTACCGTACCACGATATAAATTTGGAAGAAATGCTAAATAAGTAACAATTCTAATTACAGATAGCGTGCTTGAGGGGATTCCGGTCTGATAAGAGAGGCAGCAAATACAGGGCGCATTTATAGTATTGTACTAAAATATATGCGTTAAATGCTTTAGTATCAACACTTCACTGTTTTGGGTAAACACGGAATACAATAATCATAAAAAAGCGCAGGCGGGAACTAGGTCCCGCTTTCAAGAATAAAGGCCTATCTTTTTTTCAAGGTGTCTGAAAAGCATGCTGATACATAGTAAAATGTGAAAATACTGGTATATAAGTAATTTTGAGATAAAAAAATTAAAAAGTACGAGGAAAGTATTAAATATGTATTTTAAAGGACTATTTACCTGTTTTCACCTTTTTCTTTATCGAAAAAACCGATAATTGGAGGATTTTTGCACGCTGTTAATTTAAAAATAGCTGCTTTGGTTAAAATGTGCAAAAAATTTACAAATATTAGTGCTTTAGAGTGCTTTGAAAAGACGGCTCCAGAAGCAGAGCTTTTCAAGTAAACATTCATATGACTGATGTATATATAGTTATATTTAGTAATTGGAACATATTAATATATATAAGGAGTTAATTACTTCTTAACAGGTTTTTTCGCTTCCCAGCCGGAATAACGCGTGCTAAAATAATTTTTGTGTGAAATTTTCGGTAGGAAAGGGGGGAGAAATAATGGAATATATCTTGATGGCTTCATTGGCCTGGTTTATGGGTTATTTTCCACTGTTTGAAATTTACATTGCAGTACCTGCAGCGATGGGGGCAGGATTTGATCCTGTATCGGCTGTTTTGTGGGCGGCCGTGGGAAACTTCATGGCGGTGCCGACCGTGACGCTTTTTTATCGCCAGCTGGAGAGAGTCAGCTTTTTCTCCAATTGGATGAAAAAATTGGCCGGCAACCGGTTCCGGGGCAAAATAGAGCAGTACGGAGGCTGGGTTATTCTGCTGCTGGCGCCGATTGCAGGCGTCTGGGCCATTGCCGTGATTGCCAAAGCCATTGGCATGTCAAAGCGGACATTGTTTCTCTCCACCGGTACGAGTATTCTAATTTACGGCATTGCCATTGCCGGGTCGATGCAGCTTGGCCTCGGTTGGTTTTAAGGTTTAGAACAGCAAAAAGCCGGCAGCACGCACAATCATGCGGCTGCCGGCCTTTTCTATGATTAAATCATTTCTTCGCGGCGGTGTTTGTGCCCGCGCCGGTTGATCTGCCAAATCCGGTACAGGTTGGTAACGACCACTTTTAAGAGGGCGTACGCCGGTATAGCGAGAATCAACCCAAGCAGGCCGAACATGCTGCTTGCGAAAAGCAAAACGAAAATGACGGTGACGGGGTGCACCTTCAGCACACGTCCCATAACCTGCGGAGAGATTAGGTTGGATTCAAACTGCTGGATAACAACGACACCGAGAATAACGAGCAGCGCGGTAATCGGGGATTGAAATAACCCGACGATTACGGCTGGTATGGTGCCGATAAACGGTCCGACAAATGGAACGAGGTTCGTCAGCATACAGATGATGCCGAGAATGAGCACGTAGTCGAGACCGATAATCCAGAAAAGGATCATGGAAAGAATACCCACGATAAAGCTGACGGTAATCTGTCCCTGAATATAGTTCGCAAGCGCACGGTCCATATCCTGTAAAATTTTGTGTACCTCCGGGCGATGTTCACGATCCACAAATTTCAGCATAAAGCCTGGAAGCTTATGGCCTTCGCGCAGAATATAGAAAAGCACAAACGGAATAACAAACAGGATAACAAAGAAACTGACGATGGCACTCCCTATTGTAACTATTGTTGAAACAAGCGAATCCGTGATCGTACTGGCTGAATTCTGCAGCTGGGAGCCAAGAGAATCCATAGAGATGTCATTCCCCTGCATTATTGGCTGTATAGCCGGATGGTTCTGGTTGTTCATGATAAAGGACTGTACCTGTTCAAAGTAGCGGGGAATCTGGTTGATCAGCTGATTAAACTGGCTGGCAATAATCGGGCCGATTAAATTTATAATCAAAGCAATGACACCGACAAGCACACCGTACAAAAGCAGGATGGACAATGAACGGGGTATGTACTTGGAGATCATAGTAACAAACGGCCGGAACAAATAGCTTAAAATGCCGGAAATAATAATGGGAGCGGCGAGCGTTCCTACTAATACGAATAAGGGCTGAAAAATATAGTCTACCTGCCGGGCCATAAAGGCAATGGCTAAAAAAACCAGTATACCTAACGATACACGAAACCATTTGTATTGGTACATGTTTTACAATCACCACTCTTTTCTTAATAAGGGATAAACGAAAATCAAGACGTTTGTACACGTTCCCTTCATTATACAGGCGGAAACATAAAACTGTACTTAATGGGAGCAAAATTTTTCTAAAAAAGCATAAAAAAGCACCCGTCCCGAATGGGAACAGGTGCCGTATTCTGCTTTACTGAGTGGCGGAGGTGGCGGAAAGATCTTTTAATTCCGGAGTCAGTACTTCTTCCGTTTCCGGGCTGAAGAAGTGGCAGCGGTCCATATTGAAGAAAAGGTCGAGTTTGTCTCCGGCATGAATGCTGCTGTTCGCATCCACGCGGGCAATAACCTGTTTGCCGTTAACGCTGGTGTAAAGCATGGACTCTGCCCCGTTCATTTCAGCTACTTCAATATCAAGGTTCAGTTTATTTTTCGAGGAAGTAGTACCACCCATTACATGGTGGATGTCTTCCGGACGAATGCCGAAGGTTACTTTTTCATCTGCAAATCCGCGGTCCCGCAGCGTCTGCATTTTGTTTTCCGGGATTTCAAGCTTATGTTCGCCAAGTTCAAGGATATTGCCGTTGATCTGTCCCTCGAGGAAGTTCATCGCTGGTGAGCCGATGAAACCGCCTACAAAAACGTTAGCAGGGTGATCGTATACTTCTTTAGGAGAGCCTACCTGCTGCACCACGCCGTCTTTCATAATAACGATACGGGTCGCCATGGTCATAGCCTCTGTCTGGTCGTGCGTTACATAAACCGTTGTACTGTTTAAGCGGCGGTGAAGCTTAATGATTTCTGTACGCATCTGTACACGAAGCTTCGCATCCAGGTTGGAAAGCGGCTCGTCCATCAGAAATACTTTAGGGTCGCGGACGATGGCACGTCCAAGAGCAACACGCTGACGCTGACCACCGGAGAGCGCTTTTGGTTTACGGTCAAGGTAGTCTGTCAGCCCGAGGATATCGGCTGCGTTTTTTACACGCTGGTCAATGTCATCTTTTTTGAACTTACGGAGCTTCAGGCCAAAAGCCATATTGTTGTATACGTTCATGTGCGGATACAGGGCGTAGTTCTGGAACACCATCGCGATATCGCGGTCTTTTGGAGAAACGTCGTTGACGCGCTCATCTCCGATATATAAATCGCCGTCCGTAATATCCTCGAGTCCGGCAATCATGCGGAGAGTAGTGGATTTCCCGCAACCCGAAGGGCCGACGAAAACGATAAATTCCTTGTCCTCAACATCAAGATTAAAATCATCTACTGCAGTAACGTCACCATCGTATGTTTTTGTAATGTGATTCATGCGGATACCAGCCATAATAAGTTCGCTCCTTTTGAAGAAGGTTTATGTTATCTGTTGCTTATATTAAAGAAAACGCTTACAGATTAATATAGACAACCTGAACAAAGTTAACAAAAGAAATGTTGTGCAAGGTGAATAGAAAGGCGCAGGGTGTTTGATCACCATCCCTGACGGCTCGTCGGTTTCAGACGGATTGAGACGAAGTCACAAACGCTCTGAAATCACGAACGGACGGGGATGGTAACACCCGGAGCTGGACAAAGAAAGGCGCAGGGTGTTTATTTAAATGATGTTCGATTAACATCGCTACATCCTGCAGCGACATCGAACTGACCGGCGTCATGCCGGCTAGCTGCGTAAAAATCCGCCTTCGGAGTGGATAACCTGGCCGACGATCCAGTCCGACTCGTCTGACAACAGAAAGGCGATTGCTTTGGCTGCGTCTTCCGGCTGTCCAATCCGACCTTTACTGAATTTTTTCGACAGCTCTTTTTCCATAGCCGGATCCATCCATCCGGTGTTCGTCGGCCCCGGATTGACGGCGTTAACGTTGATATCATACGGTGCGAGCTCGGCAGCCAGGGATTCGGTAAATGCCCGCACCGCTGCTTTCGTAGATACGTAGGCAATTTCGTTTACCATCGGTCCGAGATCCTGTCCGGAGGTCAGGTTTACGATCTTTCCGGTGATACCAAAATCAATCCACCGCTGGGCGATTTTCGTGGTAAGCAGAAAGGGGGTACGCATATTAACGTAATAATGCTCATCAAGCGATTCCCCGTTCAGGCGCTCGTAGCTGTCGTTGGCTGAATAGGCAGCATTATTGACGAGTGCGGTTGGAAACAGCGGCAGCTCGTTCAGCTGATCGAGGAGTTCATCCGGCGCGCCCGGATTCGAGAAATCGGCTTCGATATAATAAATTTCGATGCCCTGGTTTTCGAGATGCAGTTTAAATTCTGCCGCCCAGTCGATGTCTGAGCCCCAGGTAGTGAAAATAATATTTTCTCCCCGCTCGGCAAGCAGACGGCAGACGGCAGCACCGATGCCCTGATCATGGCTCACGCCGGTTACTAGTGTTGTCATGGTATCGTCCTCCTTGAGCTTCTCTTCTTTTAAATATGAAGGAAAAACGCCGATAAAGTAAACTAAAAACTAGTTTGCAGAAGAGGATTTTTCTGCTAAAATAATAAAAAATGTTTGTGATCACAGATCACAAAGGGGCGAGTGCTGTGAATCAACCATCTTTGCATGTGTCAACGTTACGTACAGAAGTGTACAAACTGCTGAAGCAGCAGATCATTCAGGGAGAGCGGCGGCCTGGCGAGAAGGTGACCATCCGGCAGATTGCCGGGGAGTTCGGGGTGAGCACAATGCCGGTCCGGGAAGCGATTACGACGCTGAAAACAGAAGGCTTTTTGTTTGAAGAAAAACGGAGTGTCTATGTGAGCCGTCTGTCTGCCAGTGAAGTCCGCGAGCTGTTTGCCATCCGCAATAAACTCGAAGAACTGGCAGTGGCATGGGCCTTTGAACAGATGAATGAAGAGAACCTGCGCAGGCTTCAGGAGCGAATCGCCGAAATGGACCGGTACGCTTCGGATCCAATGGAGTGGCGGAAGCAAAATCGGCTGTTTCACCAGATCTGGTACGAGGCCTCCCGCTCCGAGCCACTGATAAAATCGCTCGAATACGTATGGAGCCGTATTGAAGCATACATGAACATCTATACAAATATTGATTCCGACGTGCATTCGATTCATATGTCGCAGGACGAACACAAGCAGATGCTTGCTCTGCTGCAGGAGAATAAGCGCGAAGAACTGCTTCAGCTGAACGGAGAGCACGCGGAAAAAACGGCCGAAGCCATTATCCAGGCCATTTCCGAGGAGGATTCGACAAATGAATAAACAGGAAGCGTTTATGAATAAGAAGCTGCGGCTCGAGCCTACGATGAACGGGAATCTTTCCGGCTATACGTTTGCAGTGAAAGACGTGTTCGCGGTTCACGGCGAAAAAACGTCTGCGGGCCACCCGGAATGGCTTCGAACCCACCCGGAAAACACAGCTAATGCGCCGGCAATTGAACGCCTGCTTCGGAGCGGGGCTGCGCTGACCGGAACGACCATCAGCGATGAATTAATGTACAGCCTGCACGGCGACAACGTGCATTACGGCATGCCGGTCAATCCAGCCGACCCGGAAGCAATACCAGGAGGGTCCTCGAGCGGATCGGCCTCAGCGGCAGCGGCCGGCAGCGTCGATTTTGCCCTTGGTACGGATACAGGCGGCTCGGTGCGCGTGCCCTCCTCCTACTGCGGCCTGTACGGCATACGCCCGACGCACGGGGCCGTATCGCTTGAAGGCGTCGTGCCGCTCGCTCCGAGCTTTGACACTGTCGGCTGGATGAGCAGAGACCCCGGGGTTTTACAGCAGGTAGGAGAAGCGCTCCTTCCGGCGGGAGAAGAAGAAACCCCGTACCGGACGATCTGGTGGGAGGAAGAGGCGTGGAAGGAATATGCCGATGAATACAAGAAGTCGCTTGGAAAAGTATTTTCCGCCGTGCAGGCGCAGGCCGAAACACTGAATGAAAACAGGCTGGCGGAAGACTCGCTCGCAGAATGGGCTGAAGTTTTTCGGCTGCAGCAGGCAGTGGAAATTGGAGAAATGCATCGGGAATGGATCAGGGAGTATAAGCCGTCGTTTGGACCCGGTGTCCGGGACCGGTTTGCGTTTGCCGCAGACACCCGGCGGGAGGATTATCCCCACATATTTGAAAAACGGAAACAATTGCAGGAGGAGGTGCAGCAAAGGCTGGGACAAGACACGGTGATGGTTATTCCGACTGTGCCCGGACCGGCCCCGAAAATTCATGCCGGGGAAGAGGAGATACAGGCGGTGCGGAAACGCACGATGCAGCTGACCTGTATTGCGGGTATCGGCGGGCTGCCGCAGGTAACTATTCCAGTGGAAATGCCGGGAAAAGCTCCGATCTCGATTTCAATTATCGCCAATCGGAACGATGATCGCCGGCTCCTGTCATTTGTCCAGCATGTCGTCCACCGTCTTCAGCATACTGATTTATAAAAGGAGCGATTATCATGATTTCATTTGATCCGCACCATCATCCATATGCATCCTACCGCACGCCGACGTACGGTAAAAAAGGCATGGTGGCTACGTCACAGCCGCTTGCTTCCCAGGTAGGTCTCGACATTTTAAAAAAAGGAGGCAACGCTGTGGATGCAGCTGTTGCTGTAGCAGCAAGTCTGACCGTACTCGAGCCGACATCCAACGGGATTGGCGGTGATGCCTTTGCGCTCGTCTGGATGGACGGCGAGCTCCATGGCCTGAATGCCAGCGGCTATGCGCCGGAGGAGCTTTCGATCGACGGGCTGTATAAAGACGGCTACGATGAAATGCCAAAACGGGGACCGGTACCGATTACGGTGCCAGGAGCGCCGGCTGCGTGGGCAGAGCTGTCCCGTGCTTTCGGTAGGCTTCCGTTTTCAGAATTGATCGCTCCAGCTGTGGCTTACGCTGAGGAAGGCTATCCGGTAGCATCCACGCTGGCAACGCTGTGGGCGTCCGCCTTTGAAACACTGGAGCAAGAGCTCGATCCGACAGTGTTTGCCGACTGGAGCCGGGTGTTCGCTCCGGAGGGCCGCACCCCGGCTGCGGGAGAGCTATGGAACTCCAAAGAGCATGCGGAGACGTTAAAGGAAATTGCTGAAACAAATGCAGAATCGTTTTACCGCGGAGACCTGGCGAAGAAAATAGACACTTACATGAAAGAGCAGGGCGGCTATCTGCGCTCCAAGGATCTGGCGCTGTACAAGCCGGAGTGGGTGAAGCCGATCTCGGTGCACTACAAAGGATATGACGTCTGGGAAATTCCGCCGAACGGCCAGGGGATTGTTGCTTTAATGGCTCTGAACATATTGAAGGGGTATGATTTTCAGGAGCGCGACAGCGTCAACACCCTTCATCATCAAATGGAGGCGATGAAGCTTGCATTTGCGGACGGAGAAAAATATGTCGCCCATCCGGACGCCATGACCCGGACCACCGAAGAGCTGCTCTCGGATGCGTATGGAGAGACCCGGCGCGGTGAAATTGGAAATGAAGCGATGGTGCCCGAAGCAGGAGATCCGCACAGCGGAGGCACAGTGTACCTGGCAGCTGCTGACGGGGACGGCAATATGGTTTCATTTATCCAGAGCAATTACATGGGCTTCGGCTCAGGAATGGTGGTGCCGGAGACCGGAATCGCCCTTCACAACCGGGCGCACAATTTTTCCATGGATGACAGGCACGCCAATGGGCTGATGCCCGGAAAACGGCCGTATCATACGATTATTCCCGGTTTTTTGACTAAGGGCAGTGAACCCGTGGGACCGTTCGGGGTGATGGGGGAATTCATGCAGCCCCAGGGCCATATGCAGATGATCATGAATACTATTGATTTCGGTCTTCATCCGCAGGCGGCCCTGGATGCACCGAGATGGCAGTGGAAGCGGGATAAGCTGATTACAGTGGAGCCTGACTTCTCCGCGGCAGCCGCTCAGGCGCTGAACCGGAAAGGCCATACGGTGAAAATAGAAACAGAATCCTCGAGCTTTGGCCGTGGACAGATTATATGGAGAGATCCGGAAACTGGAGTACTCTGCGGGGGAAGCGAATCCCGCACAGACGGCAACGTAGCTGCCTGGTAATAAAGAGAGAAGAGGTGGAAGTGATGCAGTGGAAAATTTTTCTCGCCTTTTTCCGGGTCGGTATTTTTGGCTACGGGGGAGGACCGGCGTCGATTCCACTCGTGCAAAAAGAAGTAGTGGAGCACTATGAATGGATGACCGACGAGGAATTCGGCGATACACTAGCGATTGCCAACACGCTTCCGGGGCCGATCGTCACCAAGCTTGCCGGATACATCGGCTACAGCCGCGGCGGTGTTCTTGGGGCGCTGAACGGAGTGGCGGCGATCGTCGCCCCCACGGCACTGTTGATGATTTTGTTTTTCAGCATTTTGTCCCAATACCGGGACGCTTCGTGGGTGAGCGGACTTGCAAACGGAGTGCTTCCCGTAGTGACGGTGCTGATGGGAGTGCTGACATGGGGATTTATTAAAAAATCCGGCGGTGACCTGGGCTGGAAGAAGACGATAGCATTTATTATCGGGGCCGCTGTGGTACTTGGCGTGCTCGGTGTGCATCCGGCGATCGTTATTGCAGTGCTTCTGATTGCTGCACTGGTTCAGAAGGATCCTGCTAAACGAGAGGAGGACACCTCCACGTGATTTACTTAGAGGTTTTTATGGCGTTTTTTATCCCGGGTATTCTCGGCTACGGCGGCGGTCCGGCGTCCATTCCGCTTATCCAGCATGAAGTGGTGAACCGGTACGAATGGATGAGCGTGGGTGAATTCAGTGAAGTGCTGGCTATCAGTAACGCCCTGCCCGGACCGATTGCCACAAAAATGGCCGGCTACATCGGGTATGAAGTCGCCGGCTGGCCGGGGCTTGCTGCCGGTCTGTTTGCGACCGTTGCCCCGTCGTTAATTTTAATGATCGTCCTAATGGGCTTTTTGTACAAATACAGGAACTCCCCGAAGGTAAAACGACTCACCGCCTATGTGCGTCCGGTCATTGGAGTGCTGCTTGGCATATTAACGCTGCAGTTTTTCACCAGTGCCTGGGAAGGCGCAGGCGGCTGGCAGACAGCCGGGATGCTTGTGGCAAGCTACCTCCTGCTTGAAAAAACGAAGCTGCATCCGGCACTGGTCATTGTGCTTGCCATCATCTACGGCATTTTGTTTTTAGGCTGATGGGTCTGGAGGAAGAACAGCCTGCATGGATAGTAAAAATCCCTGAAAATAACTGTCGGTTCCAGTAATGCTCCATCCGGCCTGCTCAATGTGCGAACGGGTGGGGCGATCGAGGTGACAGCCGTCGCAAAAGTGCTTCCATACCGGCGTTATATTATGCTGGACACGCGCTGCCGCTGGGTGCGGCATCTGGACATGCTCGAGAAAATAGGCCGCAGCTCCCGGTTTACATACCCGTTTTAATTCCTGCAGTACCTGGATGGGGTCCTCGACAGAACAGAGCACGAGTGTACAGACAAGGCTGTCGAAGGTATTGTCGTCAAAGGGCAGTCGCTCAGCTGAAGAACCGAGTGTGCGAATCGGGACGTGAGCGTGCATCTGCGCCGGAATAGACTGCTTGCGCATCCGGTCATTCGGCTCGATGGCAGTTACTTTTGCAGCTGCCCGGTAGTAAGGAAAATTTGCTCCGGGACCGGAGCCGATCTCGAGTACGTGGCCGGAGAGAGAGGGAATGTGTTTTTGCCGGAGCGCATAAAGAAATTGTTTTTCCACCGGCTGCATGATCGGAGTATACAATAGAGGGAACATGTTCATCGTACCGCCGCCAATCTTTGTTTTTTTATAGTATAACAAAACCACCCTCTGCCTGGCAGAAGGTGGTTTTCTGTATTTAGGAGGAGTGAAGGGAGGCATTCGGATGAGACACAATGCAGGTGACATTGCCGTCGATCGTGAAGTCGGTTACGTGATTAGGGACGAGAAAATGATCGCCTTTTTGGATTGGGGCGCTGTCCGTCAGGTTATCGACAGTGCCGCTGCCCTCAATGACGCTGCAGAGCAGAAACGGCGCTTCGCAGGTGAATGAAGCTGTACCGTGCACCTCCCATTTGTAGACGGAAAAGTAGTCTGCCTCCACAAAGGTGGTGACTTCTGCCTCGCCGTCGGATTCCACAGAAGGATCCACTTTAGCATCCTCATGAGGGAAATGAGTCACGTCGAGGGCCTGCTGCAGATGAAGCTCCCGCTTGTTTCCTTCGTTATCGGTCCGGTCGTAGTCATAGACGCGGTAGGTGACGTCCGAGTTCTGCTGGGTTTCCAGAATAAGCACGCTTTCGCCAATGGCGTGCATCGTGCCGCTCGGTACGTAAACAAAATCCCCGGGCTTTACCGGCACTCTCCGTAAAAAAGCGTCCCATTCGCCGGCGGCAATGAGCTCCGTAGCCTCTGACCGGCTGTCGGCGTTGTGCCCGAGTACGAGCTCCGCGTCTTCATCGCAGTCAATCACGTACCAGCATTCAGTCTTGCCGTATTCGCCGTTTTCATTAGCGGCGGCGTACTGATTGTCCGGATGCACCTGCACCGAAAGATCCTTGGCCGCGTCGAGAATTTTCGTTAACAGCGGAAAGCGGTCGCCTTTTAACGAACCGAACCATTCCCGCTTATCCTGCCAGAGATTCAGGAGCGTTTTACCCGCGTAGGAGCCGTTCGCTACAATGCTTGAACCGTTTTGATGAGCGGCAAAGACCCATGCTTCACCGGTCGATGCTGATGGGATGTTGTAATTAAAATGAGTATGTAATTTATTACCACCCCAAATGCGTTCCTGAAAGATTGGTTGAAAAAAGATAAATTGATCCATGGTCAGCCTCCGTTTATAATTTGTCTCTTATTTAATATGACAAAGAGCAGAATGCTTTGCAATTCCTGCGTGAATGTTTATGAAAAATCCGTCCGTAAATTTTTTCCGGTCTCAGCGGAAATGCGCCCGGCAGCCCACTTCATTATAGGATATAGTAAAAGTATAGAAAACGGGAAGGGGAGCAGAACATGAAGCGGACACTTGGTATGTGGTACCGGAAGGACGGTACGCAGATGGAATATACCATTTGTGGGACTGGGGAGCCGGTGCTGGTGATGCATGGAGGGCATTCCAATTGCATGGAGGAGATGGGCTATGCACCGCTTGTGAAGCGGGGATACAGGTTAATTACGCCTTCGAGGCCCGGGTACGGAGCCACAAGCGCAGAAATCGGCGCCTCTCTGGAAGGAACCGCAGAAGCCTGCGCCGGTCTGCTTGATTATCTGCAGATAGACGCTGTTCATGTGCTTGCGGTTTCCGCCGGAGGGCCGAACGGGTTGATGCTTGCTTCAGCTTATCCTGAACGGGTGCGTACATTGACGCTCGAGTCAGCGGTCACTACCGAATGGCTGACGAAAAAGGATGCTGCCTACAAAGCAGCAAAGGTGCTGTTTCGGCCGATAGTGGAACAAGGAACATGGGCTCTGCTGAGGATGGCTGTCAAAAGAAGGCCGGAAATGATATTTAAACAAATGGCTGCCTCGTTCAGCACGCTTTCGTATGAACGTATTCGTCAGGAATTAAACAGCAGGGCTCTTCAGGAATTTGCCAGTATGATAGCAGTACAGAGGTCTGGGAAGGGTTTTCTGATTGATGTGAACACAAATGCGGCAAAAGAGGTGCAGCCGATGATTTATGCACCGGTGCTGATTGTGCACAGTGAGCATGACGCTTCGGTGCCTCTAGAGCATGCGTACGAGGCTAAACGTTTAATACCTCAGGCGGAATTAACTATTCTGGATTCGTGGGGGCATCTGATCTGGATCGGGTCGGGAGCAGAGTACAGAGACCGTGCTGTGTTAAATTTCTTAAAAAAGAACCGGCTGTAAAAAAATACGAACATATGTTTTTACAGCAATCGAAAAGAAGTCCGGATGGGCTGGCAGTGCTATCATAAAGAAAAAGGAGACGGTTTAGAGACGACGTATAAGGAGGTACAAGGGATGGGCAACGAGGTGGACGAACAAAGAATTGCTGTTGACGTCAAAGGTCTGGTGAAGACGTTTGAATCGATCCGTGCGGTGGACGGGATCGATCTGGAGGTGCCGGCAGGAACAGTGTACGGAGTACTCGGTCCAAACGGAGCTGGAAAAACGACAGTTCTCCGCATACTTGCGACCCTTCTCCAGCCCAGTGGAGGCCGGGCAAGTGTGTTTGGCCATGATGTAGTGGAGGGGGCAGCGTTCATAAGGAAGCGGATCAGTATGACAGGACAGTTTGCCTCAGTGGATAAAGATTTATCCGGTTTGGAAAACCTTCATTTAATTGGGCGGCTGATGGGTTTTACACGAGCTCAGGCAAAATCCAGGGCGTACGAGCTGCTTCGTGCTTTCGGACTTGAAGAAGCGGCAAAAAAACAGGTGAAGCAGTATTCCGGCGGGATGCAACGCCGGCTTGATATCGCTGCAAGCATTGTCGTAACACCGGATCTGTTATTTTTGGACGAGCCGACGACAGGCCTTGACCCAAGAAGCCGCAATCAGGTTTGGGATATTGTACGGACGCTGGTAGATACGGGCACCACGGTGCTGTTAACTACTCAGTATCTGGATGAGGCGGATCAGCTGGCGGACCGGATCGCGGTGATTGACCAGGGAAAAGTCATCGCAGAAGGAACGAGTGGTGAATTGAAGGCATCAGTAGGAGTGGGCAAGCTGCATGTCCGTCTTCAGGACCCTGGGCAGCGGCCGATCGCTGCCCAGCTGCTGCAGCAAAAGCTGGGAACAGCTGTGAATTATTCCTCTAATGCCTCGGGATTGACGGCCCAGGTGGCAGAGAACAACCTGGCGGTACAAATACTCGATGAATTAAATAAAGCCGGTATCGCTGTTTCAGACTTTTCTGTAGGCAAACCGAGCCTGGATGAAGTATTTCTTACCCTGACTGGACGTTCAGCAGAAGAGGAAGAAGTGGAGGCGGAAGCATGAACAAAAAACAGGCTCCTCTCAGTCAGCAGGATGTGCTCCGGGCCGCAGTGTCGACCAGCGAACGTCCAAAAAACGCAGGCCCGGTCTCGGCGTCACTTACCTTTGGCGGCAGAATGCTTCTGAAAATCAAATATGTGCCCGAGCAGCTGTTTGATATTACTGCTTTTCCAATTATCTTTTTGCTTATGTTCACCTATTTATTTGGCGGCGCCCTTGCCGGATCGACAGAAGCCTATTTACAGTTTGTGCTGCCGGGGGTACTGGTGTTGACCGTAGTTAGTATTACGATGTACACAGGTATCGAATTAAACAACGATATTACCAAGGGGATATTCGACCGCTTCCGGACCCTGCCAGTCTGGAGGCCCTCCGTTCTAGTCGGGGCTCTGCTCGTGGATCTTGTCAGGTATTCGATTGCTTCTACGATTATGATTACACTTGGCTTTATCCTTGGGTTCCGGCCGGAGGGCGGGCTGGTGGGTATACTGCTGGGCGTAGGCATACTGCTTGTGTTTGCCTTCAGTCTTTCCTGGATTTGGACGACGCTTGGCATCGTGATGAGGTCGGAAAAGTCACTGATGGGAGCAAGCATGATGGTTCTGTTTCCATTAACTTTTATCAGTAATGTGTTTGTGGATCCCGAGACAATGCCCAGCTGGCTTCAGCCGATTGTGGAAATCAACCCGGTATCGTTTCTTGTTGTAGCTGTCCGAGGATTTATGGGTGGAGACCCGGCCTTTGCTGAGGTCGGGTGGGTGCTGTTGGTTTCATTTTTATTAGTCCTCGTATTCGCACCGCTGACCATGTATTTGTATTATAAAAAATAAACGGTCGTTGTGTATGTTTAAGACTTTTTCCGAAGTAATTAATGAATATAACGAAATAGGGGTGGATAAATGAAAACCATTGTGTACAAAAAGTATGGCTCCCCCGAAGTCCTTCAGCTCAAAGATATGGAAAAACCCGTACCTCAGAAAAATGAAATACTGGTGAAAGTAAAAGCGACCACTGTAACAGCTGCAGATATTCGTGCACGGAGCTTCACCGTTCCTCTTTCAGTCTGGGTGCCTGCCCGAATAGCCCTGGGTGTAAGGAAGCCGAAAAATGAGATACTCGGTATGGAGTTAGCTGGAGAAGTAGAGTCAGCCGGAAAAGAGGTCACCCGGTTTAAGAAGGGCGACCGGATTTTTGCCGCTTCCCTAAAGGGTTCTGGTGCCTATGCTGAATATAAGTGTTTGTCTGAAGACGGCCCAGTATGTATTAAACCGAGTAATTTATCTTTTGGGGAAGCCGCAGCCATACCAATAGGGGCGAGTGCCGCATTGTTTCATCTTGAGAAAGCAGACATTAAGAAGGGGCAGAAGGTGCTTATCTACGGTGCTTCAGGGAGTGTAGGGAGCTACGCTGTCCAAATTGCCAAGTATCTTGGAGCCGTAGTTACAGGAGTTTGCAGCACGACGAATCTGGAATTGGTAAAATCACTCGGCGCTGATAAGGTAATTGATTACACCACTGAAGATTTTTCAAGTGAAGGAGCGACTTATGACGTTATTTTTGAAGCGGTAAACAAGAGTTCGTTTTCAGCTTGTATGAAATCATTAAAGAAGAATGGCACCTATATAAATGTCACAGTACCGCTGCCGGGCGTTAGGATGCTGTGGACGAAACTGACAAGCAGCAGGAAATTGATTTTGGCTCAAAATTCATCGGAAAACGCCGAAGCTCTCAGCTTTCTCAAGGAACTTGTGGAAACGGGGAAGCTAAAGGTTGCAGTGGACAGGTACTATGAACTTGAAGAAATAGTGGCAGCCCATCGGTATGTAGAGAATGGACACAAGAAGGGAAACGTCATCATCAATGTAAAACATAACGAAAACCCTCAATAGATGAAGCGGTTAATGCAGGCCCTTCAGGCAAATTAAACAGTATTTTTTAAAAAAAGATATTTTTTGACATTCTGCTGACACACAGACCACTTATAGTAATAAATGTAGAGGCCGCCACGGCTTAAAACACTTCCGCGCCGCACCAGGTACCAACTTCCTTAGAAAGCGGAGTGAAAGCCGGCTTCTGATACAGTTGCCACGTAAACGGCATCGAATCATCATTTTCTTCCGCCCTATATTTGCTGCATTGTCGAAAGGGAAAGTGCATCAAATAACTGGCACATATGAAGAAAAGGTGAGGATATGCAGCTTACTGGTTCCAGGACCTTAAATATGTTGACCCCCCTAGAACAACGATTGATCGTCCTGTAACTGCAGAAGAAGCCGAAGAGTCATGTGGATACGATGGCCCTATGCAAACAATCCAATTGTGTTTTAGCTGGGTATTATTACTCGGCTTAAGAGCTGCACTCACTCGGGTAGTGCACTCTTCATGGAATTACCCCCTAGATTCATATAGCTGTACGCCCTCGTTCCCCCGCGAGGGTCTTTTTTTTGTACCGGATTGCATGGGAACCCGTTTGTTCCTGCGCTTCGTTGATTTATAATGAAAGTACATAGAGAAGGGAGAGAGCGTATATGAGCTCGATTCTTGTAATTGAAGACGAAACATCGATCAGCCAGGTGCTTCGGGCCTATCTTCAAAAGGCAGGCTTTGAAGTGACTCAGATATATGAAGGAAACGAAGCCGTGGAGACGTTCGACCGCGGGAATTTTGATTTAGCCTTAATTGACGTCATGTTACCGGGCCGGGATGGATGGGCAGTACTCGAACATATTCAGAATACAAGCGACTGCCCGTGTATTATGCTGACCGCTCTTGGGGATGTGGACTACCGGTTAAAAGGATTTGACGGCGGGGCGGACGACTACATTCCGAAGCCTTTTGAAGGTGATGAAGTCGTAGCCCGTGTTCAGGCTGTACTCCGGCGCAGCGGTAAAACAGCCTCGCCAGCGGAGGAGGAGCAGTACCTTAAACGATTCGGGAGCCTCGTCATTGATGAAAAGGCATACGCTGTGACGCTGAACGGGCTGCAGCTCGATCTGACACCGCGGGATCTGTCGCTTCTTATTTTTCTAAGCAATCACCCGAATCAGTTTTTTGACCGGGAGCAGTTAATTTCCCACGTGTGGGGCATTGATTACGAAGGGAGCGACCGCGCGGTGGATTTGGCCATCAAGCGGATACGCCGGTCACTGAAAAACTGGCCGGTGGAAGAAGGAGAAATACGAACGCTCCGGGGAGTGGGGTATCAGCTCAGTGTTAAAGAGGAATAAAGATAAAAAAGTTTCGCTGCTCCGATACTGGACGACGCGCTATTTTATTACGCTCTGTATCGGCTTGATTATCATTGGCCTGATTTCATTTTTCTGGCTCCGCTCCTATAATCTCGAACGCGGGCTGAACGTTACTTCCTTCCTGGCGGATGAAATCTCGGAGGATTTGGCCGGGGCAGAAGATAATTCGATTGGCTTAAATGCGGATCTCGCATCATACGTGCGTGAGCGTCAGCAGACGTTTGATATTGAAACGGAGCCGCTAGTATATGTTGTGGACAATAATGGAAATATTGTATCCAACTCTTTGTTCGGAAATTCGCTGTATCAGGAGCCTGTCGTGTTCCCGGATTCATTTCTTGATTCCGGGCCGCAGACGGTGAAAGTCCAACAGGGAAGTCTGGAGCAGTACCTGGTCAAGTCACGTATTCAGGGCGATGACGGTTCTTTCGAAGGATGGGTGGTGATCGTTCAGCCGGCTGATTCACTGGTAAGAGTCGGCGGTCAGTATCAATTGGTCGGTATCCTGCTGGTGAGTCTGGCTTTGCTCGGGTGGCTCACGATTTATATTCTTTCCAAACGAATGCTGCGGCCAATCAAGCAGATTGCCGAAGCCTTTCAGCGTGTAAAGGAAGAAAAGTACGCCATTCGTATTGATACCGAGGCGAAAGAGCGGGAGGTCGATGAACTGGTTACCGGCTTTAATGACATGACGACGAGACTCGGGCAGCTTGAAAGCATGCGTACCGAGCTGCTGGCCGGTGTTACTCATGAATTGAAAACTCCGGTTACTTCCATCAGTGGGATGGTGCAGGCGGTTAAAGATGATGTAGTAACTGGGGACGAGGCGAAGGAATTTTTGAGCGTGACGCTGGCGGAAACGGGCAGGATGCGGAACATGATTGCGGACCTGCTTGAATTTAACACCTTCTCCTCCCAGGGAGTGCCGACAGACATGCAGCCATTGACGCTGGAGTCACTCTTGAATGAGGTCATCCATCAATGGTCGATTTCCAATGACACGGACCGGCTGGATATTCAAAAGCTTTACGGCGAAGAGACGCATGCGGTTTACACTGATCCGATGCGCTTCCAGCAAATTATGGTTAATCTTTTGAATAACGCGAACCAGGCAATGAAGAAGGAAGGCACGCTGACCATACGATGCAGTGAAAAAAGCGATCAGATGGTGGCTATTGAAGTGATAGACAGCGGCATTGGTATTGATGAGGAGGAGCAGCTGCTCGTATTTGAGCGCTTCTACCGGGGAGAAAATAAAAAGTATAATGTGCACGGCCTCGGCCTCGGGCTGCCGTTCAGTAAATTAATCGCCCAGGGGCTCGGCGGCGACCTGTACCTCCAATCGAGCCGGCCGGAAGAGACCATCTTTGTATTTGAATTGCCGCAGGACGTGCCGGATCAGAATAACGATCGTGAAAAACAAACGGATGTGATGTAATAACCTCTTCCTGACTTTTTCCTGACATTATTTATCTATATGATGAATAAAAATATACTCTATATAAAAAGAGGTTGAGCAGATGAAAAAATGGATGTATGCCGTCATTACCGCCTGTATACTTTCGAGTGTTGCCCTGCCGGCCAATGTATCGGCGCAAAAAAGCGAAGCCGGAATAGAACGGATGGGTACGGATATCCGAGAAAATGATTTAATGAAAAAAGCAGAGCAATACGGCATAGCTGTCAAAGGCAAAGATGAACAGACCGTAATTGATGAAGTACTTTTATCGGAATGGAAGGAAAAAGCATCCGTTTACGGAGTGGAAGTCACTGAAGATGTTTCACAGATGATGGCGGGCGTAAGGGAGAAGGAAATTATGCACGCGGCCCAGGTGCTTGGCATTAATACAGAAGGAAAAGATACCGAGGATACACTTGAAGAAGTTTTAAATGACTATGCCGCTGAGGCCGAGGCGCGGGGGCTGTATCCGTTTGAACAGGAACTGTAAAAAGCAGTGTCCTCCCACGGGAGAACGCTGCTTTTCTGAGTTAAGGCATGTAGGTAGGGTCAAATGTGGGAAGCTTTAACAAATTGTCTGTTGTTGACTGATCCGGGTGGGTCCGGAGATAGGCAGGAGTGTCCGGGTCTTCCGGGTGAACCGTGTCCACGCGGACTTTGTCCCCGCCGTCTACGCGATAATAGTAATCCTTACCGTCATCAACGCTTGCGATCGCTTTTTCTATCGTTTCCTCGGTTCCGTCCACCAGCTGTATATGCGTAATGTGCTCTTCTTTTTCACGGCCGCCGTCAAAATGAATGGCAGTAATTTGATAATCCATGAAAAGCCTCCTTTACATATTCTTGATAGTGCCTTTCCCGGTAAGCTGTTTTATTAATCTTAATGATATGAGCGGCCAGCACAGACGAGCCAAAAAACCGGAAAACAATTTTACATGTTTTCCGGTCATAGATTATTTATGATAATTGCCGGTTTTCCTGAAAATAAGAGTCAATCACTTCGAGTTCATCGTAAGGAACATGCTGATCGTTAATGACCTGGTAGCCACCGAAGCCGAGACCGGTAATAACGATAAGGTCGCCGTTTTCCGCCAGCGAGAGAGCCTTATGAATGCCGTCCTCCCGGTGTTTTCTTTTGTATATATTTTCTGCACCGGGATCGCTAAAACCAGAAGCAACGTCATCGACAATGCGCTGGCGGTTGTATGGGCCGGGGTGATCGACAGAAACGATGATATGATCTGCTTTTCCCTCTACAGCCGCTGCCATTTTTGGACGTTTGGCCGGGTCCCGGAGGCCGATTCCGGTAATCATGAGGATAAGCCTTTTATGAGGGAGGCTTTTAACTGTCTCCACCACCAGCTCCAATGCGTCAGGCGTATGGGCGTAATCGAGGATAATCTGCTTTCCTGGATAATCGGAGACAATCTGGAAACGCCCTTCCGCACCCTGAATATCTGGAAGCGAGCACAGAATTTCGGATACCGAATAGCCGGCAGCGAGACACGAACCTACCGCAGCCAGGGTATTGGAAATATTATATTCGCCAAACACCGGAGCCCTTGCTAAGTAGGAGCGCCCCTGTACCGTCAGCAGAAAGCTTGATCCGCCTGTATCCGTGCGGATGTTGCTGGCCATAATATCTGCAGAGCGCCGGATGCCGTATGTCCAGACCGGCCCGTCGAAGATGTTTAAAATGTCCTCGGCCATACCATCATCATCAAGATTCACCACGGCCTGGCGGGACTGCCTGAATAATTTTAATTTTGCCTGTTTATAGTTCTCCATCGTGCCGTGAAACTCCATATGCTCAGATACGAGATTAGTGTGAACGCCCACCTCAAATTCGAGGCCGTGCAGACGCTTTAAATCAATGGCAATAGAGGTCGCCTCCATTGCTACTGTGCGTGTCCCTTCTTCATAAAAGGAAGCGAAAATATCATGCAGATCGGCCGCTTCCGGTGTCGTCGGGGTGGTGGGCTTAAATGATTGCTTATTATTTTTGGACCATACTCCGGCTGTTCCTATAATGCCCGCAGGCTCTCCTAAATTGTTCAGCATTGACCGTATATAAGCCGTAACAGTCGTTTTTCCGTTGGTCCCTGTTACGCCGAAAAGGTTCATTTTTTTGTGAATGTGGTGGTGCAGATGCGCTGCATAGTCAGCCATCGCCGTTTTACTGTCCTCCACGAGAACGAATGTGATGGCTGGAAATGAAGCAGCATAATGGGTGAGTGTATCGCGGTCGCTTCCTACGATGGTGGATGCACCGTTGCGGACAGCATCCGGAATAAACGTGTGGCCGTCCATGTTTTTGCCCGGTATCGAGACAAAGCAGCCATTTTCCTGGACTTTCCGGGAATCATAAGTGACATGAGTAATTGTCGATTCAGCTGGGCCGAAAACGTCCTGAAAAGGCAGAGAAGTATCTTTTTTCCATATCCATTTCATTTAGTTGTATTTCTCCTTTCTGCTTGTAGTCACAACTACCGGGGCAGGAAGTATGTGTGATACCCCATTCCCTATCAAATGGAGAATTAATCCTTGTTTCCTAAATACATGTTTTCCTTTAAGTGTATAAACTCCTAAAGAAAGGGCTCACGTGCTACAATACAGGCAGAATCAAAAGCATAAAGGAGAAAAAAGAATGAAAATATACACGGTGGATGCTTTTACGAGTAAGGCTTTTTACGGAAATCCAGCAGGCGTATGCCTGCTGGAAGAAACGGACCAAAAGTCTGAGGCATGGATGCAGCAGACATCTGCAGAAATGAATCTTTCTGAGACCGCATTTCTGGTTAAAAGAGGAGAAAGTGAATACGGAATACGCTGGTTTACCCCGTCCGCTGAAGTGGATTTGTGCGGTCATGCGACGCTTGCCTCAGCGCACGTGCTGTGGGAAGAAGAAAAGATTCCGGAAACGGGGACGATTACGTTTCAAAGCGCGAGCGGATCTTTGGCTGCCTTTCAAAAGGAGGGAACCATCTGGCTCGACTTTCCGTCGGAGCCGCCGGAGCCTGCGCCTTTAAATGAAGGACTGCTTGAGGCTCTCGGGGTAGAGGCACCTGCGGTGGAGCAAAACCGGATGGATGTTATTGTAGAAGTCGATTCCGAACAGACGCTCCGGGACCTCGTGCCGGATATGAAAGCATTAGCCCAGCATACGACGCGCGGATGTTTAGTTACTTCTCTATCAGAAGAAGAGGGAATCGATTTTGTGTCACGCTGCTTTTTCCCAGCCATTGGGGTGGATGAAGATCCGGTAACAGGTTCGGCGCATTGTGCACTTGGTCCGTACTGGGCAAAACGTATGGCAAAGCAGAGCTTCACGGCCAAACAGGTCAGTAAGCGGGAAGGTATTGTAGAGGTGGAAATGCACCGCAGCCGCTGTCACATCGGCGGACGGGCAGTCACTGTTATGAAGGGCGACTGGCTGGCATAATAAAGCGTGAAAGGGATCTTATCTGTGAAATAGAAGCGGGCGCCCGGCATTAGTAGGCGTCCGCTTCTATTTATGTTTTGATGAAGGCATGCCTTCCCAGCGATCAGCTTCTTCCATATGAATGCCGAACTGGTCGAGCGTGCGGTAAGCAATATGGTCGACAAGTTCATTGATATCTGCCGGCTGATTGTAAAAAGCAGGCATCGGTGGAGCAATGGTTACGCCGAGCTTGGAAAGAGCGAGCATGTTTTCCAGGTGAATGGTGTTAAGAGGCGTTTCCCGGGTCATTAAAAGCAGGTGCTTGCGCTCTTTTAAAACCACGTCGGCTGCGCGGGCAATAAGGTTATCCGCAAAGCCGTGACGGATGGAGGCAGTCGTTTTCATGCTGCAGGGAGCAATAATCATGCCTTCGGTACGAAAGGAGCCGCTTGATATGCGGGCGGCCTGATCCTTTGAGGAATACGAAACGTCTGCAAGCGCCTCTACCTGGGACGCTGTGTAAGAAGTTTCAAGTGGAATAGTAGCCTTTGCCCAGGAGGATAAAATCAGGTGGGTTTCAATGTCGGTGGATTTTAATATTTCGAGCAGACGGATGCCAAAAATGGCTCCCGTGGCGCCGGTTATGCCAATAATTAATTTCAAAAAAAAGAACCTCCTTTATGAAGGCCGTATGAAGACCTTGTTCGCTCGTTTGATTGTATCATGATTGAGAGCGAACGCGCATGAAAGAGGAAACTAGTAGGGTGTAACAAATTAATCGGCCTGCATGCCTCCGTCAACGTTATACAATGATCCGGTAACGAAGGATGCCCTGTCGGAAGCAAGAAAAAGTACGACTTCTGCTACTTCCTTTGGCGTGCCAAAGCGTTCGGCGGGTATTCCTTGACGAATTGCAGCCGCCGCCTGTTCCGGGTCATCCGGCGAAAGATTTTGTTGAATGCTGGTGAGCATCTGCGTGTCGATAGCTGCTGGTGCCACAGCATTCACCCGGATATTTGCCGAAGCTGCTTCCAGAGCGGCGGTTTTTGTCAAACCGGCTACAGCATGTTTGGAGGCAATATACCCGGCCATGCCTGCTGATCCGATATAGGCGGCATTGGAAGCAGTGTTAATGATCACGCCATATTGCTGTTTTTCCATGTGACGTATCATATGCTTCAGCCCAAGGAAAATACCGGTCGTGTTTATATTCATGATCAAGTCAAATTGGTCCTTCTCCAGATCTTTAATTGGTGCAACCGGGCCGTTAATGCCTGCATTATTAAAGAAAATGTCTATTTTCCCGAATGTTTCTGCTGCCTGCCTGATATAGTTTTCGACGTCCTCTTCCTTTGTTACATCGGCCTGGATAACAGTGACTGTTTTTTCTCCGCTCGTTAAATCGTTTTTAGCATTTGTTAAAGCTTCTTCGTTCACATCCACGAGAACGACATCCGCTCCATTATCGAGAAACAGCTGAGCTGTCTCTTTGCCAATACCACCGGCGCCGCCTGTAATTAAAGCTGTTTTACCCTCTAGCATCGAAAACCTCCTAATAGTATCAAAGTACGTTCGGTAATGAAGTAAGAAGATATACCTGCATTATAATGAAAACGTTTCCAAAAATCAAAGCAAATGACTAAATTTTTACAATGTAAGAAAATATACATTTCAAATGGAATAAATCCGCTGTTTTTAGCAATAATGCACAGAGAAAATAATAAATTTGTGTGATGATAAACAATGATCCGGTGCATATTTCTCCGATAAAATATAATTAATCATTAAACGAATGAATGAATACAATAAACATGAAATGTTCGTTTTTTATTTAGGAGGAAAATATCATGCAGGCACGGCAGGATCTGGGACCAATTACTAGTGAGAAAGAAAGAATCCTTGGGCCGAAGGCTTATGTGGCGATGTGGTGGGGGGATACCATCATGATCGGTACATTC
Source organism: Marinococcus sp. LNHM5E3-2.1 (assembly GCF_056034365.1). Classification (NCBI taxonomy): domain Bacteria; kingdom Bacillati; phylum Bacillota; class Bacilli; order Caryophanales; family Bacillaceae; genus Marinococcus; species Marinococcus sp. LNHM5E3-2.1. The sequence goes on along the minus strand of NZ_JBQLIB010000002.1, from coordinate 37,772 downwards.
ATGCTCGGTTCGAGCCTGATTCCGCCGTTTGGTGACCTGAACCTTTACCAGGCGGGCGCGGCACTGCTTCTCGCAAATATTATGGCCGCTCTGTTGTTTTCATTAAATGGATATGTAGGATGGAAGCACGGTATTCCGATGGTTGTTCAGCTTCGTTCGTCCTTTGGACCGATTGGCTCTAGAATCCCCGCTCTCTTACGGAGTATTCCGGCTTTGTTCTGGTTCGGGATACAGACATGGCTCGGGGCGCAGGCTTTGAATCAGATTGCCTCGAGCTTTATAGGCTTTGAAAATGTATGGGTGTGGTTTTTTGGCTTTCAGGCCCTGCAGATTTTTCTTTCGGCTAAAGGTATTGAATCTATCAAATGGGTGGAAATTATCGGTTCTGTCATCATAATGGGCGGTATCATCTACTTAATTTTCCTGTTTTTAACGACGTTTGGATTTGAGGTGCAGGCAGCCGCGAATGTGGACGGATCCTGGGGCATTCCGCTCTGGCTTGCAATGACCGTATTGGTGGGACAGTTTGCAGCCCTTCTGATTAACGTGTCGGACTACACAAGATACGTCCCGAAAAAGACAAAGACATCCACCTATATTAACGCTCATCTGGTTGGTATGGTGCCGCCGAGCATTCTGCTTCCATTTATCGGCATGCTCGGAGCGGCTGCGGTTGGAATTTGGAACCCGATTGATGTTATTTCCGAATATATTCCTTCTACCGTGGCAAGCATTATCGTACTGGTTTTTATTGCGATAGCCCAGGTGACAACGAACTTGATGGCTAACATTATGCCGCCGGCGCTAGTAGCAATGGACCTTTTTAAAATTTCCTGGGCGAAGTCATGCATTATCATTGGTATACTCGCTACGTTAACATGCCCGTGGTGGCTGATGAATGCTGCATATTTTACAACCTTCATTGCCATTGTCTCCGCCTTTTTGGGGCCGGTATTCGGTGTAATGATTGCAGACTTCTTTTTCGTGCATAAACGGAATTATAACGTAGCAGCGCTGTACGAACAAAGCAAGCTGTTCCAGGCTTTTAAAGGATGGAATCCCGCAGCTATTATATCTATTGTTGTTGGTACTGCCGTTTCCTTTATTAATATTGACGGCTCATGGTTTATCGGCGGCCTGCCGGCACTGCTTCTTTATACTGTATTAATGAAATACTGGATTGCAGGGCACGAACCCTATGTCCAGGAGGGCATGAATCAAAGCTTCATTGAAGAAGAGACAATGAACGAAAAACCGGAGCCCCAGTGGATAAAGCAATAATAAGAAGAAATGAAGAACAGGCAGCTGCCTGTTCTTTTTATATTTAAATTCTTTATTTAGTATAATTATACATAAAGGGAGGCAGGGCGATGGTGCAACTTATAGAATTTTTACAGGAAACCTATGACATCGATTACGCGGCGGAAAGTATTCAGCAGAAAGCGGCGGAATTGTTTTTTCCGGAAATGAATGAAAAAGAAAAGATAGAAGCTGCCTACTTATTTGTGCGTGATAAAGTCAGCCATTCGTGGGATATTCAGGGTAAAACAGTTACCCGGAGAGCCTCGGAGGTGCTGAAATACCGCGAGGGGATCTGCTGGTCCAAGTCTCATCTGCTGGCGGCGCTTCTCCGCTTGGAAGGGATACCATGCGGCTTCTGCTACCAGCGGCTAACTCTCTTCGAAGAACCGTCAGACGGCTATTGCATTCATGCGTTAAATGCCGTCTATCTTCACGAAGAAGACAGATGGGTGCGGCTGGATGCAAGGGGCAATAAACCCGGCATTGACGCACAATTTTTTACCGATAAAGAACAGCTGGCCTTTAACGTGGAGGAGGCAAAGGACGAGCAGGACTACCCGGGAATATACGCGGAACCGCCGGCAGAGCTTATGTGTGTCCTGGACCGTCACGAGGACCCGGTGTATATGTATAGGTACGCGCTTCCGGAATCGCTTGTTAAAGCTCCTTAATCATTTTTGGCATATGACATAATAAAATTCAAAATCGTTCCGGGAGGATAAGACCTGGAACGATTTTAATATCTGCCATACTTTTGCCACAATATGTTAATAGCTTTGTCATAAATAGTATGTGATTTTTATCACGTTCAGGAGCATAATAATATCGAGTCATGTGAATAATTTCACTTGAATTTGTGAAATAGTGAACAGGGGAGGGGTTTCTACAGTGGATGAGTTGATTTTAGCCAGAATTCAATTCGGATCGACGACGATTTTTCATTTTTTCTTTGTGCCTTTATCGATCGGACTTGTTTTTATGGTGGCAATTATGCAGACATTATATTATTTCCGCGGTAAAGAAGTGTATTTAAAAATGACGAAGTTCTGGGGCCATCTTTTTTTAATTAATTTTGCAATCGGGGTGGTGACTGGTATCATTCAGGAATTTCAGTTTGGTATGAACTGGTCGGAATATTCCCGTTTTGTAGGCGATGTGTTCGGGGCGCCACTAGCAGTAGAGGCTCTGCTGGCCTTCTTTATGGAATCGACCTTTATCGGGCTGTGGATTTTTGGATGGAATCGTCTGCCAAAGGGCATTCACCTGATGTGTATCTGGCTGGTGGCGCTTGGAACGATTCTTTCAGCCATGTGGATTCTCGCAGCCAATGCTTTTATGCAGGAGCCGGTCGGTTATATTTTGCAGAACGGCCGGGCGGAAATGAATGATTTCTTTGCTCTTCTTTCCAATCCTCAGTTTTTAGTGGAATTTCCGCACGTTATATTCGGTGCTTTTGCGACAGGAGCGTTTGTTATAGGCGGCGCAAGTGCTTATAAAATGCTGAAGGGAGAAGAGGTTTCCCTGTTTAGGAAATCATTTGCCCTGGCGATGGCGCTTGGTCTGATCGGTGGTATGGGAACAGCATTCAGCGGCCATGTGCAGGCGCAGCATTTGATGGAGTCACAGCCGATGAAAATGGCAGCCAGTGAAGCTCTCTGGGAGGACAGTGAAGACCCGGCCGGGTGGAACCTGTTTGCCTGGATGGATGTCGAAGCGCAGGAAAATAAAGCACAGCTGGAGCTTCCGTATCTGCTCAGTTATCTTGCCTATGAAGAATTTGAGGGCTCAGTGCCAGGAATGAAGACACTTCAGGCGGAATACGAAGAAAAGTATGGCCCGGGAAACTACATCCCGCCGGTAAACGCAACCTTTTGGAGTTTCCGGATTATGGTTGGTGCTGGAATGGTTATGATTACAGCTTCAATGCTCGGTCTCTGGTTTTTATTCCGGAAAACGCTTCTTGAACGCCGCTGGTACTTAAAGCTGATGATGGCACTTATTGCCTTCCCGTTTATAGCAAACACCGCCGGATGGATCATGACAGAAATTGGCCGGCAGCCGTGGACCGTTTTTGGTTTGATGACGACTGCTGCTTCGGTCTCTCCAAATGTTTCAGTAGGATCGCTTTTATTTTCCATCATTACATTTACTACAATTTACCTGCTGCTTGGCCTTGTGATGGTTTATTTATACATTAAAGAAATCAAACAAGGCACTGAGCATGACCCGGAGGATGAAGATCAGGAGCCGGCGATAGATCCATTTGACAAGGAGGCATATGAACATGGAGCTCAGTGAATTTTGGTTTTTGCTGGTGGCTGTTTTGTTTGTTGGATTTTTCTTCCTGGAAGGATTTGATTTCGGCGTCGGCATGGGCACGAGGGTATTGGCCAAAAACGACCAGGAGCGCCGGGTGCTGATCAACACCATCGGCCCGTTCTGGGACGCCAACGAAGTATGGCTGATCACGGCCGGAGGAGCGGTGTTCGCTGCGTTTCCTCACTGGTACGCTACTATGTTCAGCGGCTACTACATCCCATTTGTATTCGTCCTGCTCGCTCTGATTATCCGGGGCGTGGCGTTTGAGTTCCGGGGAAAGGGCCGTCACATGTACTGGAAAAAAACGTGGGACTGGAGCATTTTTCTTGGAAGCCTTATGCCGCCGTTTTTGTTTGGCGTGTTGTTTACGAGTATGCTCAAGGGCATGCCAATTGATGAAACGATGACAATGAGGGCGGGGTTTACCGATTTTGTCAATATATACTCAGTGGCCGGCGGCCTCACGCTCGTAATTTTATGCTACTTGCACGGTATGATGTTTTTGACGTTGAAAACAGTCGGAGAAGTACAGGAGCGGGCGCGTAAACATGCTCGGAGATCCGCAGCGGCTGTTTTCTCTGCGCTGATTGTTTTCGTGGTGCTCTCTGTTTTTAATACTGATATGTATGTGGTTAAAGGCGGATGGGTGGCAGCCATTACCGTTGCTGCTGTAGTAAGCTATGCCGCTGCATTTCTTTTCTCCCTGCGGGGAAGAGACGGCTGGGCCTTTATCTTTTCAGGTTTCGGGATAGCTTCTGTTATCGCTTCGGTTTTTGTGGCTATGTTTCCAAGAGTTATGGTGAGCTCTCTTTCATCATTAAATGACTTAACAGTATACAGTGCTTCCTCGGGGGATTACTCCCTGCGGGTCATGTCGATCGTAGCCATTACGCTTCTGCCGTTTGTGCTCGGCTATCAAATATGGAGTTATTATGTGTTCCGGAAACGGGTCACTGGAAAGGATCTGACCTACTAATGGGAAAAGACTTACTGGCTTACCGGGGCTCAAAGGCCTGCTTCAGCTGGATGACTGTACTGACGCTCATTCAGGCAGGCATGATTGTGATGCAGGCGTACTGGCTCGCCCGGGCTATTGTGCCGTTATTTGAACAACAGGGCGTGTCGTCTGCGTTAGCGCCTGCTGCCTGGTTTACAGCTGCATTGGTTTTACGCTATCTTCTGCAGTCCTGGAAAGAGGCTCTGGCTGCTTCCTATGCCAGCAGGTTGACGGGGGAAAAACGCGATGCGCTCTTTCAAAAAATCGGCCGGCTCGGCCCGGACAATACTGTCCGGGGCACGGGAGGCACAGTAACAACTTTTGTGGAAGGAATGAGTCAGTTTCAGCGCTATGTTGAGCTGTCGCTTGTGAAAATCCCCGGTGTGCTTATTATTCCGGTCGTCACTGGAGTGGTGGTATTAAGCCAGGACATACGTTCCGGGGTGGTTTTATTTACCGCCTTTCCTATTCTAATTGTATTTATGATTCTTCTTGGAGTGGCGGCGAAAGCAAAAGCGAACAAGCAATGGCATTCCTACCAGATGTTATCCAACCATTTTATCGACTCCGTGCGGGGACTGAAAACACTGGTGTACCTAGGGAGGGCACGCGGCCATGAAAATAACATCCGTAAGGTGAGCGAGCAGTATCGGAAAGCGACGATAAGCACACTGAAGGTAGCATTTTTTAGCTCGTTTGCCCTCGATTTTTTTGCAATGCTTTCAGTAGCGGTAGTAGCCGTTTTTCTTGGTTTGAACTTGATTGAAGGGCAGGGGGAGCTGCTCCCGGCACTATTTGTTCTTATTATGGCCCCGGAATTTTTCATGCCGGTACGTGAACTGGGGAGTGATTTCCACGCCACGCTTGACGGGAAGGAAGCTGGGGCTGCTGCCGAAAAATGGCTGGCGGAAAAAGAGAAGAACCACGAGCCTGAGCTTCAGCACGAGTGGAAAGAGCAGAGCCGGTTAATGCTGAAAAACGTTTCTGTGACTCATGCCGGAAGCGAAGCGAATGCACTTAACGAGGTTTCCGCAGTTTTAGGTGGGTTCGAAAAAATCATGATTGCCGGAGACAGCGGTTCAGGTAAATCTACGCTCATTCATCTGCTGGCCGGGTTTCTGCCGGCTTCAAACGGGGCGATGATCATAGACGGAGAGTGGCGCACCCATTTACAGCAGGAAGGATGGCGGCAGCAGATTGCTTACATTCCGCAGCACCCGCATATTTTTGCAGGCACCATTGAAGAAAACATCCGAATGAATAAGCCGGGGGCCTCAAAAAAAGAAGTGAATGACGCAGCTGGGCAGGCAGGCCTTGGTGAATGGATAAAAAGCCTTCCGAAGAAAGAAATGACAGCTGTAGGCGGAGGAGGCCGCGGTATCAGCGGCGGGCAGGCGCAGCGTATAGCGATCGCACGCGCGTTTTTAAGCGGTCGGCCGATTCTGCTGATGGATGAACCCACCGAGCATTTGGACATAGAAACGGAATATGATATCAAACAGCGGTTAAAACAGCTGTTTGAAGGTAAGCTAGTCATTATGGCGACACACCGGATGCACTGGTTAAATGATGTCGATCGGGTAATTTTTCTGGAAGAGACCCGATTAGCTGGAGACGGGAGCCCGGAGGGTCTGATGAGAAACAGCGCGGCTTTTCAGGAATGGATTCGGATGCAGAGGAGAGAAGCAGAATGAAGGGGCAATGGATACTGCCTTACGTAAAAAAATATAAGCGGGGTATCGCCTGGACAGCCTTTTTTGGGCTTCTTGCCTCTGTATCAGCCGTGGCTCTGCTGTTTGTTTCAGGCTTTTTGTTAACCAAGTCGGCCACACAGCCTGAAAATATTCTAATGGTCTACATTCCGATTGTTGCTGTCAGGGCTTTCGGAGTCAGCCGGGCCGTCTTTCGTTACGTAGAAAGGCTGGCAGCACATCAGGCAGTACTAAAGATTTTATCTGATATGAGAGTTCGATTATACAGAGGGCTGCTCCCGGTGGTGGAAAAAGGGTCCCATCTGCTTCATGCTGGAGATATGCTCGGGCTTCTGGCTGAGGACATCGAGCGCCTGCAGGATATTTACATTAAAACCGTCATGCCAGCAGTAAGCGCGCTCGCTCTGTATCTGCTGTCAGCGCTTTGGTTTGGGTTTTTTTCCTGGGAAATGGCCGCTTTGGCAGCTGTATATACACTCATCTATATGACTGTGATTCCGTATTGGTCCTACAGACGCACAGCCTCATTTGTGCAGGAGTGGAAGCCAAAACGGGCGGGGCTGTATAAAGAAACATCAGAGGCAGTTTTCGGTATAGGAGAATGGCTGTTGAGCGGTCGTTTCATGGAGCTTGCCGGACGTTTTCGCCAGGCGGACGAGGCCATGCGTTCAGTGGAAGGGAAATACAGCCGGTTTATTCGCACCCGGGGGATACTTTTACAGACAGTGACAGCGGTGCTTGTGCTAATTGTTTTGGTGTGGGCCGGATCCGGGGCGGCAGCGGGATCGCTTGCTCCAACGCTCGTGGCGGCATTTGTATTATTTATTTTTCCGCTCACAGAAACGCTGATCCCAATTTCTGATGCGGTGGGCGAGCTGCCGAGGTACACGCATTCGACAGAACGCCTGAGCAGGCTCGAAGCGGAAGAGAATCTGCAGGAGCCGCAGTCGTGGAAGCCGGAACACGAAAAAAAGCATATTTTCTTTGATGATGTTTCTTTTCATTATGAAGCTTCACAGCCCGTCTTGACGCATTTGCAGGCAGAATGGAGACCTGGCTGCCGTGTAGCTCTTTTAGGGCCAAGCGGGTCCGGGAAATCAACAATGCTAAACCTGCTTCGGGGCGTGTGCTTGCCTTTTCACGGAGAGGTGGTTGTGGAAGGGCGGCCGGCTTCTGCCTGGGGCGAGAGAATTACGGAAAAGGTTGCTGTATTAAACCAATCTCCGTATTTATTTTCGACTACGGTAGAGAATAACATACGGCTTGGCCGCCCGGACGCATCAATGGAAGAAGTAAAGCAGGCGGCAAGACAGGCGCAGATTTATGACGCTGTAAACTCGCTTCCGGAAGGATTCCATACGAATATGCAGGAAGCGGGCGCTCGTTTTTCCGGCGGCCAGCGCCAGCGCATAGCACTGGCGCGGGTGCTTCTGCAGGATACACCAATCGTCGTTTTGGACGAGCCTGCGGTCGGGCTTGATCCCCGGACGGAGCAAGCATTAATGAACGACGTGCTGCAGGCATTAGAGGGTAAGACGGTAATTTGGATTACTCACCATTTAAGCGGACTAGAGCAGGTAGATGAAATCTGTTTTCTGGATCAGGGGCGGATTACAATGCGCGGTACTCACGAAGATTTAATGCATACAAGCCCACGGTATCAGAGGCTCTATGAGCTTGACCGTCCAGCAGCAGTTCGTTACGAAAAAGAAAAGACAATAAAATAACCGAAGAGCCAGTCCTGTAGAGAAACAGGCTGGTTTTTTGTATTCCAATCTGCAGGACTCGGGTGTTATGTTCTTTATGGATAGCTTATGATTCATGGCTTTCGGGTAAAATGAGAGTAATTGGAGAAAGTCAGGCAGGAGGGAAGGTCTATGGATTACTGGTACTACACACAGCATGACGAAGAGCACGGACCGCTGTCGAGTGTGCAGATGCGGGCGCTAATTGATGAAAAACAAATCGGTGCCAAAACCCTGGTGTGGTCAGAAGCCACTGGCGGGCGATGGCTTCCACTCAGTCGTACGGTCCTCGTTGAAGCACTGGTGGAGGATGAAGAACATCCGGGAGATCAGGCGAGAAGCGCTTTTATCCGGGCTTCGACCCGGATTAATCAATATGTCGGAGAAGAAGGCTCTGCAGATTTTCATCTAAAAAATTTGTTCTCCAACGTGTTTAAGCGGCATACAAGGGATGAAGCAGAGCTGGTGTTTATTTCCGGGACCTCTCTGACAACACCCAATGAGAAGGAGATTCCACTTTCGTGGCCAAAGCCGTGGCTGTTTTCGCGTGTACTTCTGGTGCTTGTGATCACATATTTGATTCTATATGGATGCACACTGTTTTTCGGCAATGTTTTGACAATTCCCGGCATGATCGCCATCGGTTCATTTGCTGCACCGTTTGCGCTCGTTGTGTTTTTTTATGAACTGAATGCGCCGAGAAACATCAGTATGCTTCGTTTGCTGCAGATGTTTTTCGTGGGCGGGGTAGCGTCGATTTTTGTCACGCTGATTTTGTATTCCTTTATCCCCATCGGTGAAATTGGGTTTTTCAGCGCTATCGTCATCGGTGTGGTCGAAGAAGTGGGAAAGCTGATTATCATCGCATACTTAATAAAGAAAACGCAGGTAAAGTATATTCTGAATGGGCTCGTAATCGGTGCTGCTGTCGGGGCAGGCTTCGCTGCCTTTGAATCCGCCGGCTATGCACTTAATTTCGGCCTGCAGTACGGCACCGGCGTAATGATCGACGTTATTTTCGAACGCGGCTGGCTGTCGATTGGAGGGCATGTTGTATGGGGTGCCATCATCGGCGCTGCCCTACTGCTCGTGAAGCGGGACGAGCCGCTGCAGAGAAAGCATATGGCGGACCGGCAGTTTTTAAAAATCTTTATTATTCCGGTGCTGCTGCACGCAGTATGGGATATGCCTATTACGTTGTTCCCTGACAGCCGTTTTGTGCAGCTGATTTTGATCGCTGTAGCCTGGTATTTGATTTTGACGATGATTCAGGCAGGTCTTCGCCAGATAGCAGCTTTGCATACGAATGGAAAAAAACCGGCACAGGCCGTCGAAGACGGGCTGGAAACCGAAACGATCTCCCGGGGACAGACGATGTCACGGATGGGTCGAAAAGATAAAAAAGAATAAGGAGCGAACAGCGATATGCCTGAAGGACCAGAGATACGGCGGGAAGCGGATAAAGTGGAAAAAGCCCTTCGAAAAGGGCCAGTTATCGAAGTGTACACGGCGTTTGAACGATTAAAGACTTACGAAAATCTGCTTTCAGGATCAGAGGTCAACGAGGTGGCGACAAAAGGAAAAGCAATGCTCATTCACTTGAGCAGCGGCTATACCATTTATTCCCACAATCAGCTGTACGGAAAATGGTATGTTAAAAGCAGCTACACGTACCCAAAAACAAACCGCAAGCTCCGTCTGGCCCTGCACAATGAAAAGCAGTCCGCACTGTTATACAGCGCTTCGGATGTGGAAATTATGCCAACAGAAGAAATCCGGGATCACCCGTTTGTCTCGAAGGTCGGACCGGATCCGCTCAGCGAGAAAGTAACATCGGATATGATTGTGGATCGCATCCTGGATAAAAAGTTTCGGAACCGGCGCCTGACGTCACTTTTACTTGATCAGCATTTTATCGGGGGCATTGGTAATTACCTGCGCAGCGAAATACTGTTTGCGGCTGGTGTCTATCCGGATCAGCGGCCCGCCGATTTAAGTGACAGGCAGGTCCGGAAGGTGGCAGAAGAGCTGCTGGTATTAATGGACCGGTCCTATAAACATAAAGGAATAACAACTGATGATTCCGTCGTTGAGCGGGCAAAGGCAGAAGGAAAAACTTACAGCGAGTACCGGCACTGGGTGTTCAACCGCGGCGGACAGCCATGCCGGGTGGACGGTACGGAAATTATCCGTTTCACTGCCGGTTCAAGACGCTGCTATTACTGCCCGACCTGCCAGCAAAAATAAACGAAAAGACTGCCATTACCTTCATTTGAAAAAACGAACTGCTCCCTGCATAATAAACATGTTACTAAACATAAGTATTTGCAGCAGTGATGGGGGATATGGTGGGGGATAAGCGAACAAAACCGTTAAAGCTTGTAACATGGATTACCTTGTTGATTTCTGCAGTGATGCTGATTGCGCTTTGCATTACCGGAATCATCGTTGCCGTAGATACTGCTGACGACGTCCGGGACCAGCAGGCAGAAAAAGCATTGAACATTGCCGAAGCTGTCAGCCGTTCGCCGGAAGCAGCTGAAGCGCTGCGGGCCGGTGAACAGGGAGGAAGCCTGCAGGAATATACAAAGGAAGTTCAGGAAGCAACGAATATGGAATATGTAGTCGTCATGGATATGAACAGCGTGCGTTATACGCACCAGCGCGAGGACCGGATCGGGGAGCAATTCGCCGGTGGAGACGAGACGGAGGCTTTAAACGGGAGAACGTACGTATCGACGGCTGAGGGAACGCTGGGCGTTTCCATGCGGGCATTTGTACCGGTGATGGACGGGGGCGAACAGATTGGTGTCACCTCCGTGGGCATTCTGACTGACAGTATTCAGGAAGACATCTGGGCAGACCAGCAGACGCTGGTTCTCGGAAGCGGTATTGGTCTGGCAGCCGGTGTCATTGGCGCTTTCTGGCTGGCACGCCGGATCAAAAAAACGATGCACGGACTCGAGCCGCTTGAAATATCGCAGGTGCTTGAACAGCGGGAGGCGATTATGTCCTCGGTGCGGGAGGGTGTACTTGCTGTCGACAGCAGCGGCACGGTGATTCTGGCCAACGATGCGGCCAGGGAGCTGTTCACGGAAGCCGGCGCCGAAGAAGACCCGATGGGAAAAGATATATCCCATTTCTTTGCCGACTCCCTCCTGAAAAGGGTACTGCAGACTAAAGAGCAGGAGCTTGACCAGGTCCAGCAGCTGAAAGACGTAGAAATTATTGTGAGCTGCATGCCGGTGGTTTCGGATGAGACCCTGCTTGGAGCGGTGGCTACTTTCCGCAACAAAGATGAACTGACACGGCTCGTCGAGCAGCTGTCCGGGGCCAGAACCTATGCAGAGACGCTCAGGGCCCAGTCCCATGAGTTTATGAACAAGCTTCACGTCATTTCGGCCATGATCCAGACGGAGTCGTATGAAGAGCTCGACGACTATGTGATGAGCATTTCAAGCAACTACCGCCAGGAGGTCGGATGGGTGACCGCGTATGTAAAGGATCCGGTGCTTGCCGGGTATTTAATGAATAAAATATCCAACCTGCAGGAAAACGGCATCGAAGTGGAGCTGTCGGGAAGCGGGATGTGGCCAGCGATGGCTGATCCTGAATGGACCGACCATATGATCACGATTATCGGCAATCTGATCGACAATGCCCGTGACGCGATGAAGCAGACGCCGTCCCCTCATTTGTTTATGCATATTTACGAAGAGAACAGCTGTCTTGGTTTTCAAATCGAGGATAACGGACGGGGAATGGACGAGAAGACCCAGGCAGAACTGTTTAAACGGGGGTACTCGACAAAAGGTGAAGGTCGGGGCTTTGGCATGTACAATACGAAGCGTTCCCTCGATACGCTGGAAGCAGAAGTGTTTATCGATTCCCAACCGGGAGAAGGGACAGCCTTTGATGTACAGATACCAATAGAGAGGGAGAACTGAAATGAGAGTATTAATGGTCGAAGATGACCCGATGGTAGCTAAATTTAACCGCATGTATGTCGAACGGGTTCCGGGATTTGACGTAGCGGGGCATGCGGAAAACCTGTCGAAAGCAAAAGAGATGCTTCGTGCAGAAGCGATTGATATTGTGCTTTTGGACGTGTATTTAAATAAAGAAAACGGTCTTGATCTTTTGGAGGAGCTGCGAAAAGAACAAATCCCGGTGGATGTGATTGCAATTACGTCGGCCAATGATACTTCGTCCCTGCAGCGGGCTAAGCGGCTTGGCTGTACAGATTACTTGATTAAACCGTTTCACTTTGAGCGCTTCCGGGAAGCGTTAATCAATGTAAAGGAATGGCAGAAAGCATCGGGAACGACAAAGGAATGGGGACAGGAAGATGTGGATCAGCTGTTTTTAGCCAATAAGGGTACGCAGGAGGAGCCCGAGCTGCCCAAGGGTCTGACGACAGAAACCTTCCGGATTGTCGGCGAAGAAATTCTTCAGCATGCCGGCAGTACCTTTACGACGCAGGGACTCGCAGAAAGTACGGGCATATCGAGAGTGTCCGTGCGGAAGTATCTCGCTTTTTTGGAGGGAGAAGGGGTGCTTAAAATAACGATGAACTATGCGGGAAGCGGCAGGCCGCTGCAGCAGTACACGATGCCTCCGGAACAGGTGGAAATACTTAAAGACTGGATGGAAAAGTAAGGAAAAAGGCTGGCAGTTTTGGTTATTTTGTTTACAAAAGTATGTGCTTACTTACAAAATGTATACAAAGAATCAAAACTTTATTATATTAGTTAGCAAGCGCTTTCAATAATCTGAAAAGTAAGAGGTGAGAAGGATGAAGAATACGGTTGCTTCAGGTTGGAAATCATTATGGCATTCCCACCGGCAGACGAAAAAATTGCTGAATGTTTTTCAGACGGACCGGTCACCAACGCGTCACAAGGAAGAAGAAATACAGGATCCTTCTACCGCTGGCCGTAACAAAAACCGCGACGGCGATGACGGAGGAGGAAACGACGGAGGAGACAGCGGAGGGCAGGATCCTTCCTACAAACGTCCACAGCTCGTTGGACTTATTTTAGGGCCATTATTATTTCTCATTACAATGCTATTTCTGGATCCTTCGGGGCTCAGCTATGAAGGAAAAGCAGTACTTGCCACCACACTTTGGATTGCCACCTGGTGGATTACAGAAGCGATCCCGATTCCGGCAACCTCGCTTTTGCCGATTGTCCTTCTGCCGATTACCGGAGCGCTCGACGGGGACACTGTCGTTTCTGCTTACGGTAACGATATTATCTTCTTGTTCTTAGGTGGTTTCTTTATTGCCTATGCAATGGAAAAATGGAACCTACATAAGAGAATCGCGCTGTTTATCATCGCGGTGATTGGTACAAGCACCAATCGGATTATTCTCGGTTTTATGGTAGCGACAGGCTTTTTATCCATGTGGGTGTCCAATACAGCATCAACCATGATGATGCTTCCAATTGCGCTTGCGATTACGTACCAGGTGTCGGAAGCCCTCAAAGGAGAACAGGATTCCGAAAAAGAAGTGAAAAAATTCGAAAAAGCGCTTATTTTCGGTGTTGGTTACGCTGGAACGGTTGGCGGACTCGGTACACTGATCGGGACACCGCCGCTCAGTATTCTGGCCGCGCAGTCGGAAGAGCTGTTTGGCCAGCAGATTTCCTTTGCACAGTGGATTATGTTCGGCGCGCCGATCGTAGCTGTCTTCTTATTGATGGTCTGGTTCTACCTGACACGCTTTGTCTATAATATCGGCTTTTCGACCATTCCGGGCGGCCGTGACATGATTCAGGCGGAAAGAACGAAGCTCGGAGGAATGAAATACGAAGAAAAAATTGTCATGGCAGTATTCGTATTTGCCGCTGTCATGTGGATTACACGTTCCTTTTTCTGGCAGGAAATCGTTGGAGTAACCGGCCTCAGTGACGGCGGTATTGCCATGATCGCTACGGTGCTTTTATTTTTAGTGCCTGCCACGAAAAAACAGGAGGACCCGCGGGTGCTGGTCTGGAAAGACTCCAGAGAAATACCATGGGGCATTCTGCTGTTGTTCGGGGGCGGACTGGCGATTGCTGCCGGCTTTAGTAACACCGACCTTGCCGAGTGGATCGGTAACAGCTTAACTATCCTTGAAGGGGTAAACATCATTCTCGTTATCCTTGTATCTGCCACGCTCGTGTTGTTCTTGACAGAGATCACGTCCAACACAGCGACAGGCACGATGATTATTCCACTGGTTGCTTCCCTTGCGATTGCGATTCAGGTGCACCCGTTTGCGCTGATGGTTCCGTGTGCGATGGCTGCTAACTGTGCGTTTATGCTGCCGGTTGGTACACCGCCAAACGCCATCATTTTCGGGAGTGGGAAGATACGGATCATCGACATGGTGAAAAACGGCTTCTTCCTGAATATAATTGCGATAATACTAATTACGGCATTAGTCTATCTTGTTCTTCCGACCCTTTGGGGAATTGACTTAACCACTGTACCGGAATCGTTTCTCAATAACTAAGTAGGCTTCGTCATAAAAAATAAGCCTGCATTCATCCTTTGATGAATGCAGGCTGTTTTTATTATAAAAGCCGGTACAGACTGGCGAGCCCAAGTCCGCCTCCGATTCCGATCATAGCTACGCCGAGCGGCAGGCCGCCGTTTTGCATCAGCCGCATCAGCCTTGCAATAAGAATCGCCCCCGACGCGCCGTATGGATGCCCCTGGGCGATGGCTCCTCCCGCTGTATTCAGCCGCTCAGGCGGAATGCCGAGTTGAAAGGCGGAGGCAAGCACCTGGGAGGCAAATGCTTCATTGCATTCCCAAACGGAAATGTCCTGTACAGACAAATGGTTTCGCTCAAGCAGCCGGCGTACAGCAGGCACCGGCCCGATGCCCGGCATGTTCGGATCAACACCCGCTGCGGTGGCGTCGATGATTTCAAGCGCAGGCTCGAGCCCATGCTGCCGGCAGGAGGAGCGACTTGCCATCAGCGTGAGTGCCGCCCCGTCACTGATCCGGGAGGAGTTGGCAGCAGTGACCGTGCCGCTTTCCTGGAAAACCGGGGGCGCCCGGCGGATAATTTTATTCATTTTATCTGGAGAACGAAGCTCTGCGTCTTCCTGAATGGTGCTTACGGGAATGATTTCCCGGGAAATATCCGGTTTTGCTGCTTCCTCCCACGAAAGCCTATAGCTTCGTTCGGCAAAGGCGTCCTGGTCTGCACGGGAAATGCTGTAGGCCTCCGCTACCGTTTCCGCGGCTTCTCCCATATCAGGATCGCCGATAACCTTTGGAGAAAAGCGGGCTCTTTCCTGCGTGGAGGAGACCGGATAGGCTTCCGAGGCGAAAAAGGAGCGCTTCGGGGCCCGGCTTGTGCTTTCCACCCCGCCGGCAAGAACGGTATCCGCGGCGCCGGTCTGCAGATGCCGGAATCCCTGATGCACAGCTTCAAGGCCGGAGCCGCACTGGCGGTCCACTGTTACGCCGGGAACAGACATATCATATCCGGCTTCAAGCAGACTGAGCCGGGCAAGGTTACCGCCCGGACCAACTGTATTTCCCATAAAAACTTCGTCCGCCAGGACCCGGTCATTGATCCCGTGATGGAGCTGGAAATACTTGTACAGCGGCGCCGTCAGCTGCTCCGGCTCCAATTGGGAAAAAGCTCCGTTCACATGATGTACAGGGCTCCGTTTGGCATCAATAATATAGACAGGCTCAGTCATCATTACCGTTCTCCTTTAAATGAAGCTTCGTAATACTTCTGTGCCCGCTCCCGGTCGATTTTTCCGCTGCTAAGCACCGGAAGATGGTCCATATGCCGGCATGCAGGTATTTTATAAGCCGGCAGCTGCTTCCGGCAGTGAGACCGCAGTTCGCTGTGGGCAGCCCTTCCAGTATACAGTGCAGCAATCTTTTCCCCCTGAAGAGCGTCGTACATGCCAAAAACGACTGCCTGCTCAACGTCCGGGTGACTCATAAGTACCTGTTCGATTTCTTCGGCATAAATGTTGCGTCCGCGGCTGACAATTTTTCCACTCCGCCGGCCGGTAATATAAAGAAAGCCTTCCTTATCGACGCAGCCAATGTCTCCGGTGGCAACCGAATGGGGGGAGTGGAAGCATTTATCTCCGGCATAGCCGCTGAATAAAAACGGGCTTGTTACGATTAATTCCCCGGATGCCCGGGAAGATGCGGCTTCCACCATAGGAAACAGGCGGCCGGTGCAGGAAGAGCTGACCTGTTCCGCGCGATGGTTTAAGGCGCTGATAAAGCTGGTTTCGGCACTGCCATAGAATTCATACAGGTCCGCCGAAGGAAATCGGGCGAATGCTTTTTGATTATCGGCAGGAAACCATTTTTCTCCTCCCGTAATGATAAGTCTGACGGTGGGAGAAGGAGGAAAGGAGTGGCTGAGAATCCAGCGGAGCGTGGTAGGTACAGCGTACAATACTGTAATCTGCTGCTCGTCCACCATCCGGTCAAACGCCCGGGGCGATTGTCGTGCGGGCAGCACAACGGTGTGGCCGTTTTCGAGCATACGAACGGCACCGTACAAGAAGAGAGAGTGGGAGAGCTTTCCGGTAATCAGTACGCGTTCGCCTTCCTGAAACGGAAACAGCTGCTCGTCCGCTTCAAAGCTTTTCAGCCAGGAACGATGGCTCCGCAAACATACTTTCGGGGCCCCGGAGGACCCTGATGTGCAGGCACCGTAAAACAAATCGGTCTCTTCGCAGAAGGCAGCGGGTGCAGACGGATACGCCTCAGTGCCAGTAACGTCTGCAAGAATTAATGAAGGCACCGGCGGCCCGGCTGCTTCAGTATCTGTGATAAAAAGACTGGGTCTGGAGGAGGAAAGAAGAGAAGCTTTCGTGTCGATGTCCAGCGTTTCATCCACTGGCACAGCAATCCCGCCTCCAGACACGACCGCAAAAAACATATACAGCTGTTCGAGAGGATCCTGAAGCGCAAAAGCAATCTGCTTTTGAAAAAATGGACCGAAAGCAGCGTGCAGCTGACGCCGCCGGCGGTTAATGGTTTCGTGCAGCTCCCGCCAGCTGATGGAACGTTCTGAGTATGAGAGCGCCGTCCCGGCAGGGTTAGAATCAGCATGCCGGGTGATAGCCTGGCCGATCATTTAAAGTCCTCCCCCCTTTCGGCGCTAAAGTCTGATTTTGTGCTGCTTGTTCAGCCTGACTGCTACAAAGCCAGCAACAACTGCTTTAAAAATATCCCCAGGCAGAAAAGCGAGTGCCTGAATCGCGGCAGTGGTCCACGGTATGTTTATTAAAAACGATAAGTAGGTGACCCCGCCGGCATAAATGACGAGAATGCCGCCAACGATATTGGCAAACAAATACTTTTGAAACGAAGGTTTCTTGAAGGAATGGGCGATCCAGCCAATGATAAACGCCCCGATCGGCCAGCTCAGAATGTAGCCGCCGCCTGGGCCGAATAATACACCGGCACCGCCGCGACCGCCGGCTAGCAGTGGCAGTCCTATCATTACGAGTACGACAAACAGCAGTATGCTGAGCCCGCCGTATCTCGCACCGAGCAGAGAGCCTGCAAGCATGACACCTAGGGTCTGCAGGGTGATTGGCACCGGACTGAATGGGAGCGGAATTGGCGGCACAATGCCTAAAGCTGCGATAATTGCTGCAAATAAAGCCGTATAAATAATTTTTTGTATACGCATCTATGTTCACCTCACTGATTTCTAAGGATAGAAAGAAATTAGTCATTTGTCAACTGGAATTTAAAAATGGTTTACGAAGTTTGGACGATTTTTTAAATCAGTATGAAAAATGACGCAAAAAAACCCGGAGGTCCGGGTTTTTATTATGCGGAGGATGCTTTTTTCTGGCGAATAATTGGCACGAGGAAGGAAAGAAGCGCGACAATCAGCATGCTGAGGGCAATTGGCCGGGTAAAAAACACCGTTAAATCGTCATTGGCAATGGTCATGGCCTGACGGAAGGACTCCTCCATCATCCCGCCGAGTATAAATGCGAGGATCAGCGGAGCTGCCGGAAAATTGTACAGCTTCATCAAATAGCCGATCACGCCAAAAGCAAGCAGTAAATAAAGATCAAATGTGCTGAAGCTGATGGAGTAAACTCCGATCATGCTGAACATAATCACAAGCGAAATCAGCATTGGGCGCGGTATTAACAGTACTTTAGCAATGTATGGAATAAGCGGCAGGTTCAGGATTAACAAAAACACGTTGCCGATATACATGCTGATGATAACGCCCCAGAAGAGGTCAGGCTGTTCTTCAATTAACAGCGGCCCCGGCGGCACGTTCAGCACAAGCAGGGCGCCGAGCAGGACGGCCGTCGTTCCGGAACCGGGAATACCAAGGCTGAGAAGAGGTACAAAGGCACCACTCGTAGCGGCGTTATTGGCCGTTTCGGGAGCGGATATACCTTTCACTGCGCCTTTTCCGAATTCTTCGGGACGTTTGGCAATCTTTTTTTCCGTAATGTATCCGATAAATGAAGCAATCGTGGCACCGGCGCCCGGGAGAACCCCGAGAATAAATCCTAGGAAGGACTGGCGGGTCATTGGACCGCTCATATCCTTGAAGTCCTGTCTGGAAAGCTTCAGGCTTCCAATATTGCCCTGATTTTTAATTGTCTTTTTGCGGTTTACAATCAGATTGCAGATTTCAGCAATTGCAAACAAGCCGAGAGCGATTACGAGAAAATCAATGCCTTCGAGCAGGTTCGGATTATTGAAGGTGAACCGCGTCGTCCCGGTCTGGCTGTCCATGCCAATAGTGACAAACATGAGGCCGAGCACTGCGGAAATAAGTGCCTTAATCGTCGAGCCGTCAGACAAGCTGGCTATCGCGGTTAAGCCGAGCAGCATCAGGGCAAAGTATTCGGGCGGGCCGAATACAATGGCGACGCTTGCCAGAAGCGGAGCGAAGAGCATCAGCAGAACGACACTCACGGTCCCGCCGGCAAAGGAAGAAATGGCCGCAATCGCAAGTGCCTTTCCCGCCTGGCCGTTCTGGGCCATGGGGTAGCCGTCAAAAGCGGTAGCCACCGTACCGGAAATCCCCGGAGCATTCAAAAGAATTGAGGAGGTAGAGCCTCCAAACACGGCCCCGTAATACACGCCGGCCATAAGTACGAGAGCCACAGTCGGCTCCATGTTGTATGTCAGCGGGATCATGATAGCGATCGCGCTGATCGGCCCGAGCCCGGGCATCATTCCGATAAATGTTCCGGCGAAAACGCCGATTAGCACAAACAGCATTCCCTGGACGCTGAAAGCGACACTGAGCCCGCTTAAAATTCCATCAAATGTTCCCATGAGCTTAACCTCCTTTCTACAGCGGCAGAATGCCCGGAGGCAGACTTATATTTAATAACTGAGTAAAAACTAAATAAAGAGATAACGGAAAAACAACCGAGGTCACAGCGTTGACGATATGTTTGCGGTAGCCCATAAACAGGCTGCACAGAAAAATAAATACAGTGGAAGCTAAAATGAAACCAACGGGCTCTAAAAGAGTAATGTATAAAAGGATCATTACGCCTACACCGCTCAAGTAAAAAATATGCTGTCCGGCTTCCTTTCGTTTTTCCTGATCTTCCTCACTCTCGCCTTCTTTGATAAAAAACAAAAAGATGCTGAGTACAATCAATAAAAAGCCAGCTGCTTTTGGCATGGTGGAAGCGGTAAACACGCCTGTAGCAAAAGCGGGGATCTGAAAAGCCAGGTATAAATAGAAAATAGCAATGGCAATGAGAATCATACTGATAATTTTATTTGCGGAACGAAACATGACGTATCACCTCTTTCAACTGCTTTTAAAATAAGAGAGCTCTGGACGCAGAACGTTCAGAGCTCCTTCGTACGGTGTTACTCGCCGCCCCGGTCAATGCCCACCTCATCAAGCAGGTCCTGCATGGATTCTTCTTCTTCGGCTAAGAACTCTTCAAATTCTTCGCTGTCCATGTAGTTTTCTTCCCAGGCGTAGGACTGACGGGTTTCCTGCCAGTAGTCAGATTCACTGAGTTCTTTAAATGTCTCTTCGTAATAAGCAATTTCAGCATCACTCATGTTTGGCGGTCCCAAAAATCCGCGCCAGTTGACGAATGTTTCTTCGATGCCCTGTTCCATGGCGGTTGGAAATTCGCTGACCGTGTCACCTTCGAGACGTTCTTCGGCTGTAATGCCGAGCACTTTAACATCGCCGGCTCTCACCTGCTCGACCGTCTCGGTGATACCCGTTGAATAAACATCGGCCTGGCCGTTTAAAAGGTTTGTCAGGGCGCTGCCGTCCTGGGCGGATACGTATTTAATAGTAGAAGGGTCAACGCCGGCACCGGCAGCAATTTTGGCAAACTGCATATGGTCCATACTGCCCGGGGAGGATTCGCCGACGACGGTGATATCATCCGGGTTTTCCTTCATATCATCAAACAGGTCGTTCAAATCATCCCATTCCGAGTCTTCCGTAACGGCGAACGCGCCGTAGTCGGCAATCATATTCGAAAGAGGAGTGAAATCTTCATAGCTGTATTCCGACTGGCCGTTCAGCGGCACGAGCAGAAGGGGAGGTGAAGCCACAAAAGAGTATTCCGGATTGCCTTCCTGGTTATGAATGTAGGACCAGCCATTGGCTCCGCCGCCGCCTTCCCGGTTAACGACACCGATGCCCTGATCGACAATGCCTTCTTCTTCAAGACCTTCAGCAGCGGAACGGGCCACTGTATCCCAGCCGCCCCCAGCTCCGGCCGGTGCAACAATTTCAAGTGAGGAATCCGGCTCGTAGTTTTCTTCGCCGCCGTCACCACCACCATCACCACCTGACGAGCTGTCCCCGCCGCCTCCTCCGCAGGCGCTTAAAACGCTAAGCGAAAGTACTCCGGCACCGATCCAATATTTTGAATGCTTCATAATATGTAGCCCCCTTTTTTATATTGATGTAAGCGTAACCAAAAAACGCTTAAATGTAACCGTTTACAATTTAAAATGTATATCTTTCGTTTATTGTATTTATTTCATAAATGTCACAGGCATAAATAAACCGGCTGCATGTACTGGCTGCAGCCGGTGAAGGAATTATTTTTTAAAATATCTGCGTTCAGGGCGGCCGACAATTCCATAGATCGGACGGACCTCGATTTCGTTTGCGGATAACAAATATTTAAAATATCGGTGCGCGGTAGTTCGGGAAGCACCGAGAAACGAAGCCATTTCATCAGCCGTTACTCCGTGCTCTGCCTGATGGATCTGATCCTTTACCTGATCGAGTGTGAAGGCATCAATACCTTTTGGCAGATCCAATTCTGATTTGGTTTCCGCCGTGCCGGGAGACGCAGGAGGGGAGAAGTAACGATCAATCTCCTCCTGGGTAAGATCCCCTTCAGGGCGGGCCGCCTGCATAGCCTGGAATTTTTTCAGCGACTCCTCGAGCCGTTTAGGAGAAGCTGGTTTAATAATATAATCGATCACACCCGATCGGTAGGCTTTCTGCACATGACTGAGATCATTTGAAGCTGAAATAATAATAATGTACGCATCATGGCTGTCCAGTATTTGCCCGAGAATGTCTGTTCCAAGCTGATCGGGCAGATAAATGTCGAGCAGCAGTACATCAACCGGCGTGTGCTCCATCGTCTCGAGCAGTTCCTTTGCGGTGCCGGAGGTGAACCGGCATGAGAACCCTTCAATTTGTTCAATAAGCTGCCGGTGAATATCTGCGATCCGAAAGTCGTCTTCGGCAATACCAACGTAAATCATCAACTACCCCCTTGTGGCAACGTTTTGGGCAGGTAAACCGTAAAGTAGGCGCCCTGGTTTTCATTGTTGCCAAATTCAAGCATACCCTCTAATTCCTGAATCGTTCTTTCTACGATCGAAAGTCCGTATCCTCTTGGCTGGTCACCGGATTTTGTGGAGGCTCCCTGGGAAGTAATGTCTATCCCCTCCGGAAGTCCGGGCCCGTTATCGACAACTTCAAACATAATTTCCTCCTCCATTTCGGTGACGAAAAATGCTACTTCGGGCGTTGAACAGCCTGAGGCACTGTCAATGGCGTTATCGATAAGGTTGCCTAAAATAGATACAAGCTGAACCTTCTGAATGTGGTCCGGCAGTGTTCCCAGCCGGCTTTCGCTGTCGATGTGGAAAGCTGTCTTTTTTTCGGAAGCCCTTGCCGCTTTTCCGGTTAGTATCGCCTGAACGGTCGGGTCGTTAATCTGCTGAAAGACTACGGAGTGGGTTTTGCGCTGCTGGGACGTTTCTTCTTCGACAAGCTGGGCTGCCTCGTCGTATTTCCCGAGATGAAGATACCCGGACAATGCGTATAGCTTATTCAGATATTCATGATTTTGTGAGCGCAGGCTGTCCGAATAGCGCTGAATGTCAGAAAGCGTGTTAGCCATCTGCATCATTTCTGTTTTATCACGGAACGAAGAAACGACGCCGACGAGCCGGCCATCGATAGTGATCGGCTCCCGGTTGACGATGTAAGGAGCCCCTCGGAGCACTAATTCCTGGTCGTATTCCGGCTGTCCGTGCTTCAGTACTTTTGGCATTTCCGAGTCCGGCAGCACGTGATGAATATTCTGCCCCTCGATAGCTCCGTTAATAGCAAGCATGTTTCGGGCTGATTCGTTCATCATCGTGATCCGCCCTTCGGTGTCAATCGCAATAATGCCCTCCCGGATAGCAGTAAGTACACTTTCTTTTTCCTGGTACAGCTGACCAATCTCATGAGGTTCAAGGCCGAACATATCTTTCCGGATATTTCTTGAGACCGCCATACTGCCGATTACGCCTAGAGCGAGAAGAACGAGCGCGAGCATAAACAGAAGCCCGAAGCGTTCCCAGATGGCCGCCCGCACATCCTCAAGCAGAAAGCCGACAGAAACGATGCCGACAATATCCCCGTCTTCATCACGAACCGGTGCCTTGCCGCGAAGAGAGGGGCCCCGGGTGCCGGTGGCAGTGGAGACGTAGGACTGCCCCTGCTCGAGCGCGCGGGCGTTGTCGCCGCCGACCATGGATTCGCCGATTTTCCATTCGTCCGGGTGGGCGTAACGGACTCCGTCGGTATCACCGAGCACCACAAACTCTGCGCCGGCCTGCTTACGGACCCGTTCAGCATAGGGCTGAAGCACGGAGCTTGGATCCTCGGAGGCATACGCTCCCTGAACGACCGGGGAGCTCGCTATGTAGGTGGCTGTGCTTAATGCTTTATCTCCGAGCTCTTCTTCGATATCATTATATTCTAAATAAGCAAACACCCCGAAGGAGCTTATCGTAATAAAAGCGACAAGCCCGACGACGAGAAACATAATTTTTGTCTGCATCTTCATGTTCTTTCTTATAATGGGCTCCCTCCTTCCAGGATAACGCTTTCAGAAAGTGTAGGACTATATTTTCCTATTTAAATATACGGGTTGTTCAAAGAGTAGCATATCGCAGACAGAGCGGCAATTGCATATTAGGGGGGAGAAGGTGGGACGTATTAACATAAAAGCAGACGTCGGTGCGTTTGGAATACCGTCCGAGCAAATTCATATCAGGGAGGAAGAAAAGGGGGAGTTAAAAGCCGGCCGCGTGGAAGTACGGATGCGTCTGTCCCCGGTCAATCCTTCGGATCTCATTCCTGTATACGGGCGTTATGCCCACCGGGTAACGCTGCCGCTCGTGCCCGGCTACGAAGGTGTGGGTGTTATTGAGCGGGTTGGAGAGGGAGTGAGCAGAGGATTGATAGGAAAGCGCGTGCTGCCGCTGCGGGGCGAAGGCAGCTGGCAGTCGCTTGTACATGCGCCGGCAGCCCTGACCGTACCAGTGCCGGGCAGTCTTTCCGATGAGACAGCTGCGCAGATGTACATCAACCCGGTGACGGCGTACGTCCTTTTAACTGAAAAGCTGGATATTCCTTCCGGTGGAATGCTTGTTATTAACGCGGCTAATTCTGTAATGGGCAGGCTTCTGATTCAATTGGCTTCCTGGATGAATATTCGCGTGGTGGGCCTTGTACGACGAAATGAAGTAATAAACGAGCTGGTACAGCTGGGGGCAGAAAAAATAGTGGCAGCCGGGGAAGGAGAAGAAGAGAGCGGGCTGAAAGCTGCCCTGCAGGGAGAGAAAGCAGAAGCCGCCGTGGATATGATCGGTGGAGAAGCCGGAGCCGCTCTCGCCGGGAGCGTTAAGCCGGGAACAACGCTTTTAGCACTCGGCCTGCTCTCCGGCAGACCGCTCGACTGGGCTTATATTACGGAAACACTGGGAGTGAAGGGTACGATGTTTCATCTGAGGCACTGGAATGCTTCAGTTTCCGATGCGCGCTTCCAGCAGGTATTCAGGAGGCTGTTTCAACTGGTGGAAAGCGGGCAGCTTGTGGTGCCGCGCGTCCGGCATGTCTATCCGCTCGTTCAGGTACGGCAGGCATTACAGGACTATGAGAGCAAAAGCTTCAGCGGCGGTGGAAAAATAATGCTCGCCGTCCTGTGACTGCCTGCTCTATACAAGAGGGGCTGTGCCGATTTATAATAAACATACTCAATCCAACAGAAACGGTGAGAACTTATGCGGGAATTTTCTTTTTATTCGACTCCCTTCGGTGTAAGCGGAGAAGAAGTACCATATGCAGCAATTGCTAAAGCTACGACAAGCAGAGAGCTCGTGTCGGATCAGGAATCCGATGCCTTTTATTTTCGTTCGCTTGAAGCGGACGGTATTTTTTTGAACGAAGCCCAGATTGAAGCCGTGCGCTTTGGAAACGGGCCGCTGCTGGCGCTTGCAGGTGCCGGATCAGGGAAAACGTCGGTGCTCGTCTGCCGGGCCGGCTATTTAATGGCGGTCAAGCAGGTGCCGGCAGAATCCGTTCTACTGATCACATTTACAAAAAAAGCAGCGGAAGAAATGAAAACGAGAGTGATGAACCTGCCGGGTGTCGGAGAAACAGCCAGCAATCTGCAGGTGCGCACGTTCCACGCCTTTTTCCTGCTTCTGCTCCGGCGCCATGGTATCCGACAGGAAATTGTTTCAAGCGAGCGGAAAAAGCAGCTGGCCGTGAAGCTTTTGATGAAGGACATGGGCCTTGAAGATGTCTATCAGCCTGAGGCGGTCTTATCCTTTCTGTCCTATCATAAAATGAATGACACCGCTGTTGCGGATCTTCCTGAAAAAGAAACGAGCCAAAAGCAGTTAAAACGTATTTGCGAGGCGTATGAAGACTGGAAGCTTGAACGCAATTATATTGATTTTGACGATATTTTAATGAAGGCCAAAGCATTGATGGACGAGGACCCGGCTTTTCTGCAGCAGCTGCAGGACCGGTTTGAGTACGTCATGGTCGATGAATTTCAGGACACCAACTATCTTCAATACAGGCTGGTGCAGATGATCGTGGAAAAGCACCGCAATTTGTTTGTGGTGGGTGATGACGACCAGACGATTTATTCGTTTAACGGGGCCCGGCACGAATTTATTCTGGAGTTTGATCAGAAGTATCCGGAAGCGCAGACGATTGTGCTCGACGTCAACTACCGCTCCCATAAAGCTATTGCCGGCCTTGGGAATGAAGTGGTGCGCCACAACAAGCAGCGGAAAACGAAAACCCTCCAGGTGATGAATGCAGAAGCCTCGTCTCCGTTTTATTTCCGCGCTGCGTCCACCGACGAAGAAGCGGAGCAGGTGGTGGCAGATATGAAGCGTGCCGTGGCAGAGGGAGAATGCGAGTGGCGTGATATGGCCGTGCTGCACCGGACGATCAGTGTGAGCCGTGCCATCTTTGAGCAGCTGACGGCCCAGGATGTGCCGTTTGTGCACCATTCCCTCGGCAACCAGATGTTCTATGAGCAGTGGCCGGTGAAAGCGATGATGGACTATCTGCGGCTGAGCTTGAATCCGACGCTCGTGGAAGCGATGCCCGAGGTTGTGCCGACTTTATTCATCTCCCGGGAGCGCGGCATGCGGCACATTAAAGACCGTGAAATATTTTCTCCCCGCAGCGAACCGCTGCTTCATTTAACAGACATGCCGGGCATTCGCCCTTTTCAGCGTAAAAAGGTGGAGGAGCGGCAGGGCATGATTCAGAAGCTGAAGGAAAAACGCCCGGAAACGGCCATCCGCCAGATGCGGCGCCAGTTTTACGATGGCTACCTGGAGGCCGATGAACAGCAGGTAAGCATGAAAAAGGAAACGTTAAAGGAAACCCTCGATGAACTGGAGTCCTCGGCCAAACGGTTTGAAAGTGTGTCGTCTTTTGTATACTTTGTCGACGATATGCTGCGGACATTCCGCGAGATGAAGGAGCGGGAGAAGGACCCGGATGCGAACCACGTTTCACTGATGACGATCCACCGGGCCAAGGGCATGGAGTTTCCGGTCGTGTATGTGATCGGGGCTTCAGAAACGATCATGCCGCATGATTCTGCGTTAAAGGCCGACCGGATGAAGGACCTTTTATACGGAGAGAAGGCAGAAAATAAGCAGACCCAGGCTCTGGAGGAGGAGCGCCGGCTCGCATATGTAGCGATTACGCGGGCGAAGCAGAAGCTGTGCATCAGCTCGCCGGCCTTTTACCGCGGCAAGGAGGTGGAAGTGTCACGCTTTCTGCTCGAAGCCTTTCCGGGGGAAACACATACCGGGGAAAAGCAGGAAACGGAAACCATCGAGGCGCTCGTCTGTGAAGAAGCGATGTGCCCGGCCTGGATACGTCTGTCGGAAGCACCTGATGAAACCGAAAAAGAGTGTCCGATGTGTAAAGGGAAAATGGTGCCCGGCACTAAACAGGTTATTAAAAAGTAACTGCCGCAGCCGGCTCAGCAAATTAGTTGAATAATCACGTGCAGCAGGCTACGATGAATTGATAGATACTAATGTTTCTAAGGGGGAGTCAGCAATGGCAGACGAGTCAGTAACATTATATGCATGGATTAACGGAAAACGAGTGGACGCCGACGAATATATGGAACGGGAAAACCCGGCAGACCCGCAAAAAATCGTGGCATACGTGCCGAAAACAACGACCGGGCAGGCAGCGGAAGCTATTGAAGCAGCCCGTGCTGCTTTTCCTGCGTGGAAGGAAGTGCCGGTGGAAGAGCGGATCGAGCGGATGGAACGCGCCATCCAAACAATGAAGGACCGCACGCCGGAGCTTGCTGAAACGCTCGCGGAAGAACACGGCAAGCCGGTTTACGACGCAGAGGGCGAAATGGCGGTTTCAATCATGTGGATGGAGTATGCCTGCCAGACAGTAAAAGAGACAATCGCTGATCAGGTAGACGAAGGCGAGGGCGGCAAAACAATCATCCGTCAGGAGCCGATAGGCGTAGTGTCTGCCATCAGCCCGTGGAACTATCCAATTGCGCTCTCTACAATCAAGATTGCTCCGGCGATTCTGACAGGAAATACCGTCGTTTCAAAGCCGAGCCCGTTTGCTCCACATGCGGTCAGCCTGGTAGTTGAAATGATTGCCAAAGAATTTCCGGACGGGGTGCTGAATCTCGTCCACGGAGAAGCTGAGGTCGGCGTGGAGCTTACCTCCAATACACATGTGGATAAAATTGCTTTCACGGGAGGTACGGAAACTGCTAAGAAAATTATGAAGTCGGCAGCGGATACAATTAAGGATATGACGCTTGAGCTTGGCGGCAATGATGCTGCCGTAGTGCTGCCGGACTTTGACGTAAATGATGAGCGCGCGATGCGCCGCATGGTTATCTCCAACTTCCTGACCGCCGGCCAGATATGCATGATCGCCAAACGCATTTATGTACCGCGCACCCTATACAATGATTTTGTGGAAAAGTATCAGGAAGCAGCCAACAAATGGGTGAAAATCGGCAGTCCGTTTGATGAACAGGTCACGACCGGACCGCTCAATAACAAGCAGCAGCTGGATTTTGTGAAAAGCCTTGTGGATAATGCGGCTGAAAAAGGAGCGGACGTTATCCCGCTCGGCCACATTGTGGATAAGGAGCTGTTTGAACAGGGGTACTTCCTGCAGCCGACTCTGGTGCTCGGCGCGGACCAGCAGGACGACATTGTGAAGGAGGAACAGTTCGGACCGACCGTTCCGATCGTGCCTTACGATACGGTGGATGAAGCGGTGAAAATGGCGAACGACAGCATTTACGGCCTCACAAGCTCGGTATGGGGAGAAGAGGACCATGCCATCGAAGTTGCAGCCCGTATTGAAGCAGGCACTACGATGGTCAATACCGCTGCTGTGCAGGGACTTGACGTCCGTTATCCATTCGGCGGAGTCAAGCAGTCCGGCATCGGCCGCGAAT
Organism: Marinococcus sp. LNHM5E3-2.1; assembly: GCF_056034365.1. Lineage (NCBI taxonomy): Bacteria > Bacillati > Bacillota > Bacilli > Caryophanales > Bacillaceae > Marinococcus > Marinococcus sp. LNHM5E3-2.1. The sequence goes on along the minus strand of NZ_JBQLIB010000002.1, from coordinate 9,436 downwards.
ACGGAAAGGAAGGCCTTCTCGGCTACGTAACCCCTCACGTCATCAATGTACCGAAAATGCGGGATCTGCCGTATATTCCCGAATAACAAAATTAAGCAGCTGTCCTGGAGGCTTCCAGGACAGTTTTTTATGCTGAAGTTTGAGAAAAGTAAAGATTTTTGAAAAGGAGTGATCCGATGCGGAGAATAGAGGTCGTGCCGTGGCAAAAGGAGTGGAAGCACTATTTTTACCATGAACAAAAGCTGCTCGAGCTTGAAGCCGGCGGTCCGGGAGATCATATTTATCACATAGGAAGCACGAGCGTTCCGGGCCTTTCGGCAAAGCCCATCATCGATATCCTGATCGAAACGCCGAAGCTTTCTATGTGGTCCGAAGACCGGCTTGAAGGACTCGGATATAGGGGAAAAGGAGAGCATGGTATTGAAGGAAGGGCTTTTTATTATAAAGGCGAATATGTCCACCGTTTTCACGTGCACGTGTTCGAAAAAGAAAGCGAAGGGAGCGGACGTCACCTTGCCTTCCGCGATTATTTACGCTCTTTCCCGGCAAAGGCGAAGGAATATGAAATCATTAAAAAACAGGCTGCAGCGAGGCACCCACACAGTCCGTCTGGATATATGGAAGAAAAGCATACTGTCGTGCAGAGGCTCGAACAGGAGGCTCTTTTCTGGAAACGAACAGAAGGAGAAAATGGTGGTTTTTGAAAAACTGACAAAACCGTCCACAGACATATACACAATGGGGATGGTTATCAGCTGAGATAAGGGAAGGACATAAAAATAATCGAAGCGGCTGCTTCGATTGAAGGCATTGATGACAGAGAATTTACTGAAATGAAGCGCCGGCTTGTGGACAGTCTTTGAAGTGCTTTCGGAAATTATCCACAGCCGGCTGGAAAATGGAGCGAGGATGAAAGAAGCTACTGATATAAAGCGGTGTGAATTTTTCTCATCAATCTCCCGGTACGGACCGGGTGCTCGGCAAAAGCAACATAGCCGTCCGGACGTATGAGTACAGCTGAAAATGCCGGCAGCTTCCATTTAACGGCAAGATCGCGCCGGTAATCAAACAGATGGTGGATATTCGGTCTGGAGGCCCGGAGTATGCCTTTACGCTGAACAACGAGAATGAGAATAGAAGGGCCGTACTGCCGGCGCACCTCCTGGATGCTTTCATCGAGCTGATGAAGCTCCTGCTCGTCTTCGATATAAAACAGGCAGGTAAACTGCTGGATGTGCAGAAAATCCATTACGTCTGCGTGTTCTCCTTCCTCGGTAAGAACACGTGCCGGCGCAGCCCGGGATCCGGCTGGAATCATCGGCCCCTGGTGCTGGAATTTCGCAAACGAAGCCCTGTTCTGATAGCTGATATCAATATTGGCGAGGCGCTGGGTCAGCTGGCGCTGCAATGAACTGCTTTTGCTCAGCATACTGACAGGGTTCGCCAGAAGGCGTGGAATAAGGGTATGGGAGCGGGTCATCACCTGCATGGCCGTATTTGTCATTCGAATGGTCTTGCGTCCGACCTCGTACCGTTCCTCTTCATACGTATCGAGCAGAGCAGGATCCGAATGGCCGCGGAGCACCCACGCCAATTTCCAGCAGAGGTTAACCGCGTCCTGCATGCCGAGGTTCATCCCCTGGCCGCCGAAGGGGCTGTGCAGATGGGCAGCATCCCCGGCAAGAAACAGCCGCTGGTCCCGGTAGGCATCAGCCTGGTGATGGGAGGTGCCGAACTGGGACAGCCAGGAGGCGCTGGTCAAACGTACTGGCTGCTGGGTAATACGCTGTACGCTTTTTTCGAGATCTTCAAGAGGGAGGTCGTCCTGGTGTTCACGGTTCTGTTCGGCATGGTCGATAGTGATTACCCGGTACGATTCATCACGGAAGGGAAAGAAAGCAGCTACACCGCGTTCGGTAATAAATGTCGATATATCGTTGGAAAGCGGAATTCCTTCCACCGTCACGTCCCCTAAAAAGTAGATTGTTTCATGCTTGCCGCCCGGAAAGGAAACGTTCATGTTCTCACGGACGGTACTGTGAGGACCATCACAGCCGATCACATAGGAGGCGCGGATTAATTCGTGCCCATTTTCGGTGGAGCATTCCACCTCTGCGTAGTCCCGGTACTGGGTAATCCGTTTACAGTGGGTGTTCCAATCGATAAATTGGCCGATTTCCCGAAGCTGTTTCTTTAAAATATGCTCCGTATCTGACTGCGGCAGCATAAGCATGAAGGGAAACGGCGTATCGAGCGAAGCAAAGGAGGCCCTGGAAGCACGTTTGCCTTCAGGCTGAACAGCCGCATCAGTGATTGGGAACCCTTCCTTTAAGAAGGGGCGGAGCGCACCGATCAGGCTGAGCATTTCGAGGGTGCGCGCCTGGATGCCGAATGCTTTGGAAAAGGGGGAAATCGAGCTTTTTCTGTCTAAAATACGGACGCGGATGCCGAGTGCTCTTAATGTGTTGGCGGCAGTCAAGCCTACGGGGCCCGCCCCAACAATGCATACATCGGTATTCGTTGTTTTCATGAATTCATCACGCTCCCTTCGGTATACTTGTAGTATACCCTGCGAAAGGCTGCCTCATGCACGTGTTGCCCGCAGGAGGAAACTGTGTTTGAATATGGGAAATTCCTATTTCCGACTGGGATTGGGCCGGTTTGATTCTTAATGAAGGAAAGGAAGAGGTTAATGTCATTCACTCATGATTTAAAGGAAAAACTGCTGCCGGTGTGGGAGCAGAATCATACGCATCCGTTTGTGGAAGAGCTTGGGCGGGGGACCCTCGATAAGGAAAAATTTCGTTATTTCATGGTTCAGGATTACCTTTATCTCATGCAATATGCGAAACTGTTTGCGATTGGTGCTGTTAAAGCCGAAGACGTGGAAACGATGGGGGCTTTTGCGAAGGTAATGGACGTTACCATGAATGAAGAAATGAGTCTGCACCGCCAGTATGCAAAAAAATTTGGCATCACCGAACAGGAGCTCGAACAGGCAGAAGCGGCACCAACTACACTTGCGTACACAAGGTATATGCTGCATGAAGGGCAGAACGGAGGTCTGGCTGAGCTGCTTGCGGCTGTGCTTCCATGCATGTGGAGCTACGCAGAAATCGGAAGAAAGCTCAGTTCATGGCCGGGGGCCCTCGAGCATGAGCTGTACGGCGAATGGGTGCAGATGTACAGCGATGACGAATTTCAGCAGCTGGCGGACTGGGGCATCAGCATGCTCGACCGCCTGGCAGAAAACAAACCCGCGGAGGAAAAAAGAAAGATTGAAAATATATTTTTAACGACTACCCGGTTTGAGTATTTGTTCTGGGAAATGGCGTACCGGCTGGAAGGCTGGCCGCAGACATGAAAAGCCCCCGGAGGACCGGGAGCTCTGCTTATATTTGAGGGGAAAGCGTAAATACGCCAAACCATTCATTTTCGTCCGTCCACCAGTCGCTGGTTTCCCAGAAGGACTGGCGGGCCAGATTTATGAATTCCTCGGGAGTGAACTTCCGGCTGTTTTCTGTATGGATCGTCTCGCCGGCACGCATCGTAAACGTTTCTCCACCGATCGAGAACAGGGAAGGCTTTTCGGCGCGCAGATGCATTTCGATCCGCCCGAGCCGTTCGTTGTAAAAAGCCTCATGTGCAAAATGGCCGGTATTGATGCCGGCGTCAAGCTCGCGGTTTAGGCGGTGGAGCAAATTTTTATTAAAGGAAGCGGTAATGCCTGCCTCGTCATTATACGCCCGGTGAAGCACGACCGGATCCTTCTTCAAATCGACACCGACCACCAGGCTGTCCTCGGGATTCATATGAAAAGCGAGCTTTTGTAAAAATTCGGAAGCCTCCTTCGGATCCAGGTTTCCAATAGTGGAGCCGAGAAAAAAGACAGCAGAGGGCTGGTCTTTGCTGCTGTTAAAAAACGACATCGTTTTTGTATAGTCTGCACATACGCCTGAGACCTGCATGGCCGGCACGGCTTCCTTTACATGGGCGGCGGTATCGTGCAGGGCACTAAGCGAAATGTCGACGGGGGTATAGCTCACTGCCTCCGATAGGAAGGGAAGCAGGCAGCGGATTTTATCAAAGCTTCCGCTTCCAAGCTCAATAAGGGAGGAGGCTCCAATGCTTTCAGCAATTTCTTCCCCGTAGTCGGATAAAACAGACGCCTCGGTCCGGCTCACGTAATATTCCGGCAGCCGGGTAATTTCATTAAATAGCATGCTTCCCTGCTCATCGTAGAAATGTTTCGGGGGGATACTCTTAGGCTCGGCAGCCAGTCCGGTGCGAACGTCTTCAGCCAGGGAGGAGAGCGAAGGCTTTAAATCCAATACAGTATAGTCAGCCATGGCTATTTCTGCACTCCGTCCTTGGCAAGCCTCAGTCCGCTGAACTGCCAGCGTTTTTCCGGCGGGAAAAAATTACGGTAGGTGGAGCGGATGTGTGACTGCGGAGTTGCGCACGAACCGCCGCGCAGCACCATTTGGTTGCTCATGAATTTTGCATTGTATTCTCCCATGGCCCCTTCCGGCGGACGGTTGCCTGGATACGGGGAATAAGGACTGCGTGTCCACTCCCATACGTCTCCGTAGGCATTGGGAGCCGATTGGAGTGGCTGCGGATGATAGCTTTCAGATTCAAGAAACGTACCGTCTGCTTCGGAGCTGCGGAAAGCGTACTCCCATTCCTGTTCGGTAGGGAGGCGCGCTCCGGCCCAGCGGGCATAGGCATCTGCTTCGTAGTAGCTGATATGGGCAATAGGTTCATGAAGGCGCACTTCTTTCAGGCCGTTCATCGTAAAGTAGAACCAGATCCCGCCCTGTTTCTGCCAGTAGAGCGGTGCCTTCCAGTCATGCTTCTGGACAATACCCCAGCCTTCGGAAAGCCACAGCTCAGGATCTTCGTAGCCGCCGTCTTCAATAAAACGAATATATTCTTCGTTGGTCACCGGTCTGGAGGCGATAGAGAAGGCGTGCAGATAAAATTTATGCTCCGGGCGTTCGTTATCGAAGGAAAAATGCAGATTATCTGTGCCAATAGTCGTTAACTCGTCTTCATAGGCGTGCCATTCCAATTCAGGAGTCTCTCCCTTTTCAGCAAAAGAATCATTTTCCAGGTAGGCAGGGTTAAGTGGATTCATCGAAAAGTTGAATTTTGTGTCGGTGACTAACAGCTCCTGGTGCTGCTGCTCGTGCTGCAGGCCGGTTTCCATTAATTCAGCGATCTCATCGTTCCAGGGCCCTTCTTTGAGAAAACGTTCCATCGCCGCTTCCACATGACGCCGGTATTCCATGGTGTCTTCAGTCGTCGGACGGGAAATCAGTCCGCGGTACTGCTTGGGAAACGGTTTTCCCTGCGTTTCGTAATAGGAGTTGTACAAGCCGTTGGAGAATTTTGAAAACTCTTCATAATGATCAGCGTACGGCTTGAGAATGAACTGCTCAAAAAACCAGGTCGTGTGGGCCAGATGCCATTTCGCCGGACTGACGTCAGGATGCGCCTGAATCATAAAATCTTCGGTGTATAACGGTTCGGTCAGCTTCATCGTCTGCTGACGCAGAGACGTAAAACGTTCGGTGAAGTCAGCTTTTGCGGCATTTGCCTTCGCCTGTACGATGGGGAATTCCTCCTCAGGTAAATAGAATGGTGCATAAGTACATGCACATGAAGGTTAAATACCCGCTTCAAAACAGGGCAAAACAAGGCGGAAAGACAGAAAAGCGAAAAAAGGAATGCCCGCGAAGGCATTCCATGAGGCTGATATTTTTTAGGCTTCTTTCTGAAGCTCTCTTCCAGTGTAGTGATAAACGAGTTCTTCGCTGATTTCCCGCAGCTTTCTTTGATTGGCTGTGGAATAGGAATCACTCGAAGAGCTCGTAATTCCTTTTTTCGTGAAGTATTTACCGGTTACCTGAGAGCCGCGGGCACCTGAAGCAAGCGACACTTCCAGGTCAGCTCCTTCCTCCGGGGAGTCGCCGAACATACTGATGAATTTGTTCAGTCCCCGGTAAAAGGCATTTTTATTATTCAATCCGAACCCGGTGGAAATGTTGCCGGGATGGAGAGCGTTCACTTTAATATTTTCATAGCGTAGCCTTTGGGAAAGGTCATACGTATACAGCAGCAGGGACAGCTTCGCCAGACCGTATTGCTTCAGGCCGTTATACTTCTGCTCCCCCTGCAGATTTTGAAAGTTCATCCTGGATATTGCATGTGCAGCAGAAGAAACGTTTACAATCCGGCCGTCAGAGCTCTTCCGGAGAAGAGGGAGGAGAAGCTCAGTAAGATAAAATACCCCGAGGTAATTCAGGGCAAAAGTGCGCTCGAGATGCTCCTCCGTCCAAACCCTGGAAGAGTAGACGGCGCCGGCATTATTAATCAGGGCGTCAAGCTGGCCGTAGTCCCGTGCTATATTCTCTGTAAGTGTCTCGATTTCCTGCAGCAGGGAAAGGTCAGCCTGATAAAAATGAAGTCCTGTGTTTCCGGTTTTCTGCTCCAATTCGGTAATCAGCTCTTCGCCTTTCCATTCCTTGCGTCCCACCAGCAATAGGGTGTGCCCTTCAGCTGCCAGTTTTTCTGCGACGATTCTGCCGATGCCGTTGGTGGCGCCGGTCAGCAGGATAGTTCTTTGATTTTCTACTTTGTTTTCCATCAATGAAGGCCTCCCTTAATCATCAAACATAAAGGAGCAGCGCTTCCTGAAAAGAAGCGTCTGCCCCGCCGGTACTGTTATTGTTTTGCGCGTACCCAGTTGATCAAACCGCCGCGAAGCATCATGTCAATTTGGCGCCTTGACATTTCATGGCGCACGGTAATGGTTTCATTTTTGTTTTTAATAGTGGCTTCAAACGTGTTGTAATTTTGGATATTTTCACGCAGGTTCTCAAGCACAATAGTGTCGCCGGCGTCGATTTTCATATAGTCTTCAGTGTCTTCAAACGTGATCGGAAGCACGCCGAAGTTCACAAGGTTCTGCCAGTGAATACGGGCAAAGTCCTGGACAAGGGCAACACGCAGACCGAGGTAGCGGGGTGCAAGGGCTGCGTGCTCACGGCTTGAGCCCTGGCCGTAGTTGGATCCGCCGACAATAGCGTGACCGGTATCATCTTTAATTTCCATTGCCCGGTTGTAATAGTCTTCATCGGTAATTTCAAATGAAAACTTGCTGATTTCCGGCAGGTTACTGCGGTACGGAAGCACGCGCGCTCCGCCGGCAAGAATCTCATCGGTGGAGAAGTTGTCGCCAAGCTTCAGCAGTACTGGTACTTCGATGCGGTCCGGCAGCTCTTCCATTTCCGGAAGGGTAGCAATGTTCGGGCCTTTTTCAATTTTTATATTTTTTGCTTCTTCGTAAGGAAGCGGCTCCTGCAGCAGCCGGAAATCAACGGTTGGCTCATCAGGTTCACCTACCTTAGGATAGTCCATATCAAGGGTCCGCGGGTCGGTAATTTCACCGTAAAGCGCAGAAGCAGCAGCTATTTCAGGGCTGCACAGGAATACGCGGTCTTCCTTCGTACCCGAGCGTCCCGGGAAGTTCCGCGGAGTCGTCCGCAGGCTGTTTTTGTGGGTGGCAGGTGCCTGTCCCATGCCGATACAGCCGTTACAGCCTGCCTGGTGCAGCCGGCCGCCAGCGCTCAGGAGATTGGCAATATGGCCGTTGGACACGAGGTCTGTCAGCATTTGCCGTGAAGATGGATTAATATCAAAGCTTACATTTTCATGCACATTTTTCCCTTTGACGATCTCAGAAGCAATCGCAAAGTCTCGGTATCCAGGGTTTGCGGATGAACCAATATACGCCTGGAAAATAGGTTCGCCGGCGATTTCCCGTACCGGTACAACGTTGCCCGGACTCGACGGTTTGGCAATCAGCGGCTCAAGAGAGGACAAATCGATTTCTTCATCGATGTCGTACTGGGCACCGCGGTCAGCTTTCAGCTCCTGCCATTCGTCCTCGCGGTTCTGGCTTGCCATGAAACGCTTCACTTCATCGTCCGATGGGAATACGCTTGCGGTGGCACCGAGCTCGGCTCCCATGTTCGCAATAACGTGACGATCCATAGCGCTCAGATCTTCAAGGCCTGGTCCGTAGTATTCAATGACTTTGTTAGCGCCGGCTTTCACGTCATGGCGGCGGAGAAGCTCAAGAATAACGTCCTTGGCGCTGACCCAGTCCGGAAGCTTGCCGGTAAGCTTTACTCCCCAAACCTGGGGCATTTTAACAAAGAATGGCTCTCCAGCTATTGCCATCGTTACTTCGATACCGCCTGCTCCCATGGCAAGCATCCCCATACAGCCGTTGGCACATGTATGGGAGTCCGACCCGAGAAGGGTGCGGCCGGGACGGGCAAGGCGCTGCATGTGTACCGGGTGGCTGACACCGTTACCCGGGCGGCTGAAATACATGCCGAAGCGTTTTGCTGCTGTTTGAAGAAACAGATGGTCATCCGGGTTTTTATTATCCTCCTGAATGATATTGTGGTCTACGTACTGGGCGGAAGCTTCTGTCTGAGCCCGTTCAACCCCCATCGCTTCAAGCTCAAGCATCACCATTGTTCCAGTGGCATCCTGGGTGAGTGTCTGGTCGATTTTCATTCCAATCTCTTCGCCTGGAGTCATCTCCCCGGAGACGAGGTGTTCTTCGATTAGCTTTTGTGCAACGTTTCGTGCCATAAATGGCGTCCTCCTTCGTCAGAATTCCAATTGTGTTAATTCTTTCTGAATGAAAACATGCTCTTAATATTTATACCTGTTAAGAAAAACTTGTAAACATACGAGGGATCTTTCTTTTCGTGTAAATTTTAATGTGTAATAATATAAATAAGGATCAGATTGTAGACAAAGGCCTCCGAAAATGAATTTCGGAGGCCTTTGTTTGTGCCATTGAGGGAGAAAGAAGCCTCCAACGGCCGGCGCACGTCTGTCGCCACCGCCAGGTGGCGAGTTTTTTGAGGTTCATCACCGCATAAACAAGCATCGCCTGCGCGGTGTTTCGTGCCCCTCCGGCGAGGAGCGTCCAGCGCAAGCCATGCTTTTGTTTGAGATCTGCAAAAATCCGTTCGATGGTTTCTTTTCGTTCCGCGTAGGTCCTCCGATTCCACGGGGTGTGCCGAAGGTGTTCGGCTTCGTCCAGATCCTCCTGCCAGACGTGGCGGAGAATCACCTTCCGGTGATCCCGGCTTTGGGTACAGATCTCGAGCAGCGGGCAGGACTGACAAAAGACGGGATCCGAGACATACTCCTGATAACCGTCCCGATTCGTGGTGCGGTAGCGCAGGGCCTGATGCTCGGGACAGAGATACGCGTCCAGATAGGCATCATACACAAAGTCCTGTTTGCGCAAGCGTCCCGGCGGGCCCTTGGGACGGGTATAAGGCATGACCGGGCGGATGCCCTGCTCGCGAAGCCAATGAGCAATCGCCGGGGTTTTATATCC